>NZ_JAEUPY010000163.1 GCF_016790065.1 Steroidobacter sp. | reverse complement strand
GGCCGGCCCGCGCGACCGCGAATGTACATGGGGGAGAACGGTGCCGGTGTAAATAGGACCCACCAGCCGACGCGAACCACCAGAGCTCAGGCGGCTCGGCTCTCTTCGCTAATCATCTGCTCAAGATGCTCGAAGTCCGGAATCAAAGGCGACTCATTGAGCATGCGCACCTGACACAGAATCGGCCCACGCTCCGGAAACGTCCGGCTAGGGTCCGACTTCACAACGTCATTGTTAACCCGAACCAACTGCGGGAAGCCTTGAGTAATGACCCCGAAGTACCCACCAGTCACCTGACTGCTCAAGGCAACGAAAATGACGATACGAGTACGTGTGCCAGGAGGCGGCACAGCCTGCCCACAAGCAGCTTCGAAGGAAATGACCGGCACCGGCCTGCCACTCCAAGAAATCGTACCCAAATACCAAGGCGGCACGCCTTCAACTTTCTCCGGCGTCTGCCAGGTCACCACTTCCGCCACGCAAGCTCTCGGCACGATCAATCGTTCCTGAGCCAGCGGAATCAGCAGGCTATATAACTCGTGTGCAGGAATATCGGCGCTCACGACACTTTCCTTTTACGGGCAGCCTGCACCAACGGCTCGATGGCATCGAGCAACTGATTCTCCTGATACGGCTTGCCCAGATAATCGTTCACACCGATCTCGATGGCTCGCGCGCGATGCTTCTCGCCGACGCGCGAAGTAATCATGACGATTGGGATATCGGTGAGCCGTGCGTCGGCTCGCACTTGCGTCGCCAACTCGTAACCGTCCATACGCGGCATTTCGATGTCGAGCAGGATCACATCCGGGATGTGATCCTGCAGGATGGACAACGCATCGACGCCGTCCTTCGCCGTCATCACTCGCATGCCATTGCGCTCGAGAAGACGCTGCGTCACACGGCGCACGGTAATCGAATCGTCGACCACCAACGCGAACGTGCGGTTGTCTTGCTTCGGCCCTTGCTGTTCCAACGGCACCCTGCCGCCGCGCCAATCCGAGCGCACCAGCGTGCCCATGTCCAAGATGATCACGATGCGACCATCGCCGAGAATCGTGGCACCGGCGATGCCGCGAATCGTAGCGATCTGCGGGCCCACCGACTTCACCACCATCTCGCGGCTGCCTACCAATTCGTCAGCGACGATTGCCGTCGAATGTTCGCCGGCGCGGATCAGGATCAGCGGCACCGAGACATCGAGCTCGGGCAACGCCGACGGACCGCCGCCAACGAACGCGCCGAGATGTTGCAAGCGATAGACCTGGCCGCCGTAGCTAAAGGTCGGCGTGTCTTCACCGAGATGCTTCTCGACCTCGGACTTCGGAATGCGCGCCACGCCTTCGACCGACGGCAACGGCAGCGCATACAACTCGTCGCCAGTGCGCACGATCAACGCTTGCGTGATGGCCAGCGTGAACGGCAAGCGAATGGTGAACTTCACACCCTTGCCCGGCTCGGACGCTGTAAACAACGCGCCGCCGAGTTTCTTGATCTCGTTGACCACCACGTCCATGCCAACGCCGCGGCCGGCATGTTGGGTGATGTTGCTGGCGGTGCTGAAGCCCGGCTCCAGAATCAGCTGCATGGCTTCTTCGTCGCTCAGCACGCGGCCCGCTTGTAACAAGCCTTTCTGCTTGGCGCGCTCGCGCACCGCGTTCACGTCGATGCCGCGGCCGTCGTCTTCGAGCACGATGACCATTTCCGAGCCTTCGCGATGCAGGCCGACTTTGATCGTGCCTTGCGCCGGTTTGCCGCGAGCCACGCGCTCGTCGGGCATTTCGATACCGTGCACCACCGAGTTACGCAGCATGTGCTCGAACGGCGGGAGCATGCGCTCCAACACCTGTCGATCCAGTTCGCCGGATGCACCGACCACCACCAGCTCGACACGCTTGTTGGTGTCGTTCGCCACCTGGCGCACCAAGCGGCTGAGACGTTGCACGTGACGCTGGAACGGAACCATGCGGGTGCGCATGAGGCCGTTCTGCATTTCAGTCACGACGCGCGACTGTTGTAGCAGCAGGTTCTGCGCTTCGCGCGTGAGGTTCTCGAGCAGACCTTCGATGGAGCTCACGTCGCTCACCGATTCGGCGAAGGCGCGCGTCAGCTGTTGAATGGTCGAGTAACGATCCATCTCGAGCGGATCGAAGTCGGCGCGATCCGGGAACTCTTCCTGATGGCGATGCAGGATTTGGGATTCGGTTTCCAGCTCGATCTTGCGCAGCTGATCTTTCAAACGCGTGACGGTGCGACCCAGCTCGGCGAGGTTGAACTCGATGGAACTGACTTGCTGTTCCATACGCGAGCGGAAGATGCTGACTTCGCCGGCGTTGTTGAGCAGGTTGTCCAGCAAGTCCGCGTCGACGCGCGCGAACTCGCGAGGCTCTTGCGTTACTGGCTTCTCGCGGCCCGGCAAGGCCGGCGCCTGCGGTTCGGCTTCTTCCTGCTGCTCGGCATCGGGCGGCAGCTCGGGTGCGACTGCAGCCACGTCGTGAGCTGCGTGCACACCCGTTGCGGCGTGCTCAGCTTGGATGGCAGCGTCAGGAGATTCTTCGACGCGAACTGATTCGCGAGGCGCCACTGCGCCCAGCTCGTCGGCACCGAATTCAACTTCGACTTCGGAGACGGCTTCGAGCTCTGACGCGCTCGGCGCGGCGCCGTGAGAAAGCGCAGGGAACGATTCGGACAGCGCGTCGCCCCAGCCCTTGGCTGAGCGCTGCTCATCGCTTGCTTGCCCGAAGCGCGCTTCGTCGGCCAGCGCCTGCTCGGAATGAGCTTGTTCCGATTGGTCTCGCTCGGCGACACCTTCCTCGGTCAGTGCTTCGATGTCGGTCAGCGTCGGGACGATGTCGGTTTGCGAACCGACGTCTCTATCGTCGGGCGAGTAGTTCTCGATCTCAACGACTTCTTCAACGGGCGCGTCGAACACAGCGACAGGCGGCAGGACTTCAGGCGCAATCGGCGCAGCCGGCGAAATAGCGGCTGTCGCCAGCGAGGCCACTGTCGGCGCAGCCGCCGGCGGGGCTTCAACTTCGTGACCGCACAGCGCTCGGATGCGATTCATCAACTCGCGCGCCGGCTTGCAACGCTCGCCGTTGGCGACCTGATCGCGCATGCGATGCAGTTCGTCGAGGCTGGCTTGCAAAGCGTCGAACACTTTCTGTTCGGCGGGGACTTGGCCGGTTTCGACCAGACCCATCAATGTTTCCAATTCGTGGCTCAGATCGCCCATGGCGCGGATGCCTGCCATGCGGGCGCCGCCCTTCAGCGTATGCACCACCCGCTTGAGCTCGAACACCAGCGCGGTGTTGGCGCGATCTAGAATCCAAGAGGACAGTGACTGGTCGGCCACTTCCAGCAGCTCGGTGGCTTCTTCAGTAAAGATAGCCGCGACATCTGGATCGAAGTCGCTGTCGTCGTAATCTTCCTCGACCACCTCAGCCACAACCGGCGCAACCACCGGCGGCGGTACGGGCACTGGTTCGGCTGGGAGCAGCAGCGGGCTGCGAATTGTCTCAGCTTCCTCGCGGGCGGCGGGCGGGTCGGGCGGCAGCACGGAAGGTTCGAAGTTGGCGGCCCACTCCGAGGTTTCGACCACCAGATCGGTGGCTTCCTCGGGCAGCGGCTCGTTCAGCTGTAACAACGTGCGGTTGCTACCGTCGAGAATGATCTCTTCATCGACCACGATGCCCGGCTCTTCGGTCACTTGAGTCAGCGCTGCCAAAGCAGCGGCTTCTTCAGTGAGATCGGTGTCCAAGTTCAAGTCGGTGGCATCGACCTGCAACTCAGCGTTGGAAACATCGCTGTTCGCCGCGGCACCGGCGCGATCCGCCGGGAAATGGTCATACGACCACTGCAAGGTATCCAGCGCGCTGGCGTCGGATTCGATCTCGACGACTTCAGCAGACTCGCCAAGCACGATTTCCTCGGGCGTCACTTCGACCGAGCCGAGCACGATCTCTTCGCCGACCGCTTCGGTCTCGCCGCTCAGCGCCGCAGAATCGAGCGTGATTTCCTCGACCACGATATCCGCCGACTCCAGACCGGAATACTCAACGGCCAGTTCAGGCACATCCAGCTTGGGCGGCTCGGTCGATGCAAGCAGTTCTTCATCCGACGGCAGCAGCGTGCCGGCAGCGAGCACGCTAGGCTCAACCGGGCTGAGTTCAAATGTTTCGGGCTCGAGCGGCGGCAACATCGCGTTGACCGCAGTCAACGACAGCTCTTCCACATCGACCGCGCCAGGAGGTGCGTCGACATGCAGTAGCTCGTTGATGCTGGTGGCCGCAGTCGGAGCAACCAGATGCTCACCGGTAACATCCATATTCGTGCCGCTGGCAGTCGTAGTCGCGCCTTGCTCGGCGATGCGTGAAATATCCGAGTCGAGCTCGCGCTCCAGCTCCACCAGCCGCTGCACGATCAAGTTGTGGTCGAGGAAGAACCCGGTGTTCTCGTTGATGTTCTCGACGACCTGTTGAATCGCAGTGACCGCGTCCCGCAGCGAATTGAGCCCGGGCTGGGACATGCCGATGGAATTGTCGTAGAGCTTGCGAATGTATCGATTCAGCGGCTCGGCGACTTTGATGCCCTGACGCGCGCCGGCAGTTTTCGCCGTGCCGCTCAGGGTATGACAGGAGCGATGCAGATCTTCGGTAACGACATAAGGCGGCGTCGCCAGCTGGCACGCCGCGATGAACTTATGAATCGTCGCGAGGTGTCCCGCGGTTTCTTTGGCGTAGATCTCGTGTAACCCCGGATCCATTGGGGATTCTGCCGATGCCGCTTCGGGGGATATTACTTCCGGCGCTGGGGCTGTTTTTTTTTCCGGCAGCGGCGACAACACCGGCGCTTCCATCGCAGGCGCCAACACCGGCGGCTCAGGGCGACGCGGCGCCGGCGCGGCGGCAACGGGAGCAGCGGCAGGTGCTGCAGGCGGGCGCACGCCGGCAAGCGTGTTCGCCGTGTTGATGATCTTCGCGATGTCAGCTTGTGGCGCGCGACCGGTTTCGAGCTGTTCGACCAGCTCCGGCACAGCGGCAACCGCCGAGCGCATCAGCGACATGATGTCGGGCGTGCGATCCAGCGTCTTGTTGATGACGCGATTCAACATGTTCTCGACCGACCACGCGAAGTCGCCGATCAGCTGCGCGCCCACCATGCGACCGCTGCCCTTCAACGTATGGAAGGAACGGCGCAGGTTGACCAGCGCTTCCTGATCCTGCGGGTTGGCATCCCACAGCGGGAAGAACTGATTGAGCTTGGCGATTTCGTCCTTGGCTTCTTCGATGAACAGCTCGACGAATTCCGGATCGACTTCGCGATCTACCGGCTTGGTCAACGCCGGCGGCATGGCAGGAGCTGCAGGCGGCGGCGTCACTACCTTGGTCGGCCGGCGCACTTCCTGAGTCACAGGATCGAGCACTGCCGTCGGCTCGTGTTCGGTACCGAGCGCCATGGTCGGCGCGTGCGGTTCGATGACCACGGTACGAGCGTGATCCGGCGTCGTGCCACCGAATGCTTCGGAACGCGGCACAGGCTGAGTTTCAGCGAGGAACCGTAGACAGGTCTCGGCGTTGTCGAGCATGTACCAGGGATCGGTGCGACCGGCCTGGATGGTTTCCATGTAGTACTCGACGGCGACGATGGCGTCGGCGAGCCGATCCACCGCCTCTTGCGGCAACGTCAGTCCGTCGCTGCGAACAAAATTCTGTAGCGCCTTGTCGATGCCTTCCATGATCTCGACCACGCGCGTCTTGCCCAGCATCAGCAAGCCAGCAGTGATGCCGCGCATGAGCTGAGGAATCTGATCGACAGCCGCGCCTTCGCGAGGCTTGTCCAACGTGTGCGCGATCGCTTCCTTGATGCGCGCCATGTTGACGATACATTCGCGCAGCACCGCTTCGGTGACCAGGCGGAATTCGATTTCGTCCGGGCCCGCGGGCTTGGCCGGCGCGCTGCCGGCTTCAGCCGCCGTCGGCACGATCATGCCGACCAGCTGCTCATCCAGACTGTCTTCGACCTTGATGAGCGTGGCGGCCATACGCAGCAGCGTGGCTTCGCTGGCCTTGGACTTCTGCACGACGATGGCTTGCAGATCCGTAGTCTCGGACTGCACCTTGTCGCGCAGTTCGCCGAGACCCAGCACGCCGAGCGTATCGGCGATCTTCTTCAACAGTTCCAGTTGCGGTGCCAGCTCGTCGACTTGAGTGCCGCCCTGACGCACGAAAATATCCAGCGCGTCTTTGACTCGACTCAAATCTTCCTTGATGGCCGCAGCCACCGTCTTCATCAGCTTGACCGACGGCGCCGACAAACTTTCGCGCGCCTGTTCGACGCCTTCGTCGACCGGCAGCAACTCGGACAACCGGAACGAAGCACGAACCGCGGCGACGCGTGGACCGTTGCTACGCGCACGAGCCACGTAATAGAGCAGATTGTTCAGCAGTTCGAGCGGCGGCGAATCGGCGTAGCGAGCTTCGCCCGATTCATACAAACGTTTCATTTCGCGGTCGGCCTGACCGAGCAAACGTTTGATCGAGGCACTGCCTTCCAGGCCAGTCTCGCGCATCGCTTCGAGCACGGCGCCGACGACCCACCACAGCTGGAACACCGCCTGCGTGGTCGCAACGTGTTCGAGCTTCTCAGCGGTGCGCGACAGGATTTCCAGATTCTGATCGACGCGCTCGCCCTTGATCCAACCCAACAAACCGAGCTGGAAACGAGTGCGCAACTTGCGAGCCCACTGCGCGACGGTGAGTGCACCTTCGGCGGGACCGGCGACCGGATTGGCTTGCTGATCCGAGCTGAGATTCAGCAGCAGCAGCGTGCCTTCGGATAACAACGCATGACCGCGCACCGCGCGCAGGTCGTTCAACAACGGCAACAGCACGAGCGCCATGTCGCGCCCGCCGCTCATCACTCGTTCGAGATAAGTCGGCAGCTGGACCATCGCGCGCATCAGCGCGTCGAGGCCTTCGGCGAGATGCCGTTTCTCGTTGAAGTTGGCGATCAGATAGTTCGCGACCTGGCCCATTTCTTCGGCCAGCAATGCCGCGCCATACACTTCGGCGACGCGCAGAGCGCCATGCACCGCGTGCAGGTGTTCGTTGCACTTTCGTAGCAGCGCCAGGTTGTCCTGTTGCTCGCCGAATGCTTCCAACGAAGCGCGGGCTTCGTTCAGTTCGCTGGCGAGCTCGCGCGCAACGATGTGCAGAGTCTGCGATGAAACCTCAGCCATGTTTTTGAGCGAAGCTTAAGCGTTGAGACCGCTGACTTTCTTCGGCGCGGCGGTACGGTTCGCGGCAGTGCTGGTGCCCGTCGCGGTGAGCGACGGCGGCGCCGCGGCCGGCGCTTTTCGAGCCGGGTCGGTCAACAAGGCGGAGCCACCGGACACAGCATCCGGCAGACGGAAGCCCGCGACGGACTTACGCAGCTGCGAGGACAGCTCGGCAAGTTTGCCGACTGAACCGGACGTAGCTGCGGAATTCTCCGCCGTCTGCGAGCTGATCTCTCTGAGCACGCCCATGTTGCGGGCGATGTTTTGCGCAGCCGAGGATTGCTGGCGCGCGCTGGCCGAAATGTTCTGCACCAGGCTGGCGATCTGATTCGACACCTGCTCGATTTCTTCCAGCGCCGCACCGGCGTTTTCGGCCAGCAGCGCGCCGCCCACCACGTCCGTGGTGCTGCGTTCCATCGATACCACCGCTTCGTTGGTGTCGGCTTGAATCGTGCGCACCAGCACTTCGATCTGTTTGGTGGCGTTGGCGGCGCGTTCCGCCAGGCGTTGCACTTCGTCGGCGACGACCGCGAAACCGCGGCCCGCTTCACCGGCCATCGAGGCCTGGATGGACGCGTTCAACGCCAGGATGTTGGTCTGTTCGGCGATGTCGTTGATCAGCTCGACGATGTTGCCGATTTCCTGCGAGCTTTCGCCGAGGCGCTTGATGCGCTTGGACGTTTCTTGAATGGTCTCGCGGATGGTGTTCATGCCGTCGATGGTACGACGCACGGCTTCGCCACCCTTGTGGGCCACGTCCACCGAGTGTCGCGCCACGTCGGCAGAGCGCTCGGCGTTGCCGGACACTTCTTCGGTCGAGCCGGCCATCGCGGCCACCGACTCCGAAGCCAGCGCTACTTGTTTGGACTGCGCCACCGAGGCCTTGGCCAGCTGACCGACCGAACCTTGCGTTTGTTTGGCGGCGGAATCCAGCGACACGGCGGATTCGTTGATGGTCGCCACCAGTTCGCGCAGCGCTTCGATGGCGTAGTTGATCGAGTCGGCGATGGCGCCGGTGATGTCTTCAGTCACCGTGGCCTGCACCGTGAGATCGCCGTCGGCCAGGCTCGACAGTTCATCGAGCAGCCGCAGAATCGCCTCTTGGTTACGTTCGTTCTTGCTCGCCTGCACTTCCAGCTGTTTGCGAATGTTGCCGCCGGCGCTGTACAGCGCCGAGAGCACCAGCATGGCAATCAAACCGAGCGCCAGCAAACCGATGGGCAATGCTTTGCTATTCACGACACCGGCAGCCGCACCGCCCGGCACGCCGACGCGAGTCGCAAACGCTGCATAGATCTTGTCGCCGCTGGTCGCGAGCGCTGCCGTAGCATCACGAGCAGCCTTCACGCGATCAGCTGAAGTAATCGCCGTCCGGACCTTCTCGCTCAATTGTGCATACAAAGAGCTGGTGCTCTTGAAGCGACCTTCCGCTTCTGGACCGGTGACCTTGGGCAGGCCGAGGCCGGCATCTTCACCGCCCAGACCGCCGACGACCTGACCCATATAGTCATTACCGTCCGCCAGACGACGCGCGATCACGGTGGCATCGCTGACGCCGTTGGCCAGCGCTTCGATGTCCTGTTGTAGACGCAGACCGGTGAGTTCGAAACGTTCCAAGTGACGCGTCATGCCTTCGATGCCGGGCGAGCCGAGCGCGCTCGCGACGTTACCGAGGCTCTGTAACAGCTGCGGCACCAACGCACGCACTTCGACGGCAGATTTCTGCACGCCTTCGATGGCTTCCTGCGCGTTGAGAATGGCCTGACTCTGTTTCAACAAATCGGTGGAGCCGGCGAAGCTTTGTACGTCCGGACCGAGCGAAGCGGCCAGCGTGGCATAACGAGTGCGCGATTCGGACAGCGCGTTGAAAGCGCCCGGCGTGCCGCTCAACGCAGCGTTGGCTTGCAACGGCAGCTTCTGGGACAGCGCCAGCAGCTCGTTCATCTCGCGCATGCTTTGTTCGTCGCCGCCGGTGTCCCGCCCTGCGAACGCTAACAAACCCAGCGCCACGATCACGCACGCCAGCGCCACCGCCATCAAGGCCGGCAGGAAGCGCACACCAATCATTTTTGTCTCAGCCATGGTGCCCATCCTTATCGCTTGGCGCTCCCTGCGCTGAATTCGCCGCGGCTATGCCATCAGCGTTGAAAGACGCAACGCCGTGCATACCCGCAATCGCAGGCTGCGGCGCATGCCGTGTGCTGATGCTGTAATTGTTTTGCACGACCGTCTTTCCAACTCGTCCAATATCGCCAATGACTGCTAAGGCAATGAATCGGGCTCGATCGACTTCAAGGCGACCTAAGAGGCCGCGGCTTGCAGAAACTCGGCGCTCTCCAACAGCGAGCGCAGACTGAACACCGGCCAGCTCTCGGTACCGCGCCGGAACGCGCCGGCCAGATACCGTTCGCAGCGAACGATGGTCGGCGGCGGCGTGGCGGAAAAATCGCCGTCGGCGAACCGCCGGAAGCCCAGCACTTCGTCCACCAACAGGCCGGCCGGCACTTCGCGATGATTCGCCACCAACACCCGCGTACTGCGATTGGTGCTGGTCATGCCGCCGCCTAGATACGCTCGCAGATCGACCACCGGCAACAACTGACCTCGCACATTTGCGATGCCACGAATCCAAGGTTTCGCGCCCGGTACGCGCGTCACTACCGAGGGATAACTCAGCACCTCGCGAGTCTCCTCGCGGGCCGCCAGAAAACTCTCCGAACTCAAGCGGAAGGCCACGCCGACCCATTCGCGCTCGGTGGCCGCATCGCGGCCCTGCCCGGTCAACGCGACGCGCGCCAGACGCTCGAGCTCCCTCAGGAGATCGAACGGCTTGTCGCGAAGGGATTTTAGTGCGGCGGTGGCGCTCATTTCCTTAAGACGGTTCCTGTCGGTACGGTCGCGGTCAGCCCGCCAGGGCCGCCTGCGCCTTTTCGATCAGTTTTTCCATGGACACCGGCTTCACCAGATAGTCCTTGGCGCCCTGGCGCATGCCCCAGATGCGATCGGTCTCCTGGTCCTTGGAAGTGACCATGATCACCGGAATCGCCTTGGTGTCCGGATCGGACGCCAGCTTGCGGGTCGCCTGGAAGCCGTTCACGCCCGGCATCACCACGTCCATGAAAATCAGATCGGGCTTCATTTCCTTGGCCTTGCGGATGGCTTCGGCGCCGTCGCCGGCCGAGGCCGTCTGATAGCCATGGCGTTCCAGTGCCTTCTGCATCACATGCACTTCCGTCGGCGAATCGTCGACGATGAGGATCAGTGCCATACCTTGCTCCGCCGTACCTTGCTCCGTTCGAGTTGCCAATGCTGCGCGCATGCCCGTTACCTAGCGGCGCCGACGTGGGTTTCGATTGCGTTCAACAACTCATCCTTGGTGAAAGGTTTGGTCAGATAGTGCTCGGAACCGACGATGCGGCCGCGCGCACGATCGAACAGACCGTCCTTGCTCGACAACATGATCACCGGAATGGAGCGGAACACCTTGTTGTGCTTGATCAGCGAACAGGTCTGATAGCCATCCAGCCGCGGCATCATGATGTCGACGAACACGATGTCCGGCTGATGGTCGGCGATCTTGGACAGGGCGTCGAAACCGTCCACCGCAGTGAATACCTCGCACCCTTCCTTGGACAGCAGCGTCTCGGCCGTGCGACGGATGGTTTTGCTGTCATCGATGACCAGCACTTTCAGGCCCGACAGCCGGGCGGACTGGCTCGTTGCTAGATTCTCCATCGCACTATTTCCTCAAGCACAACCGCCGGAACTTTTAACATATTGGTTATAGGGCCGCCATCGCCCGGCTTCCTATACTATGAAGCCCGTCACAGAGAACTCGCGGCGCGAATTCAATGTGATGCGAATGCTCGACTTTCCAGGTGAAATGCGCCCATGACCCCGCCCCGCACTGTCTCCCAACCGCCGCGCCTCGTCGTGGTCATGGATCCCATCTCGGAGATCAAGCCGGCCAAGGACACCACACTGGCCATGCTGCTGGCGGCCCAGGAGCGCGGTTGGCAGATCTGGTACGCCGAACAGCAGCACCTGTGGCTGCGCGACGGCGTGCCGCTGGCCCGGCTGGCGCCGCTCACGGTCAGCAACGACCTCGAGGACTGGTACACCCTGGGCGAATCCCAACAGCAGGGTTTGGCCGAATTCGACGTCATCCTGATGCGTAAGGATCCGCCCTTCGATATGGAGTACATCTATACGACGTACATCCTGGAGCGGGCCGAGGACGCCGGGGTGTTGGTGGTGAACAAGCCGCAAGGCCTGCGGGACATGAACGAGAAGGTGTACACGGCCTGGTTCCCCCAGTGCTGCGCGCCGACCCTCATCACCCGCGACATGGGCGACATGCATGCGTTCCTGAAGGAACATCAGCGCGTCGTTTGTAAACCGCTGTACGGCATGGGCGGGCGTTCCATTTTCGTACTGGAACAAAGCGACAAGAACGCGAATGTGATTTTCGAGACCATGACCGAGTACGGCACGCGCTTCGCCATCGTGCAGAGATATCTGCCCGAGATCGTCGACACCGGCGACTCGCGCATTTTGGTGATCGACGGCGAGCCGGCACCGTACGCATTGGCTCGCATCCCGTCGGCCACCGACAATCGCGGCAATCTCGCTGCCGGCGCCAAAGGCGTGGGCCGTGAGCTGAACGAGCGCGATCGCTGGCTGGTCGCGCAGATCGGCCCGGAGCTGCGGCGCCGCGGAATGCTGTTCGTGGGTCTGGATGTGATCGGCGGCTTCGTCACTGAAATCAATGTCACCAGTCCCACCGGTGTGCGCGAAATCGACAAACAGTTCGGCACCCAAATTGCCGGTCTGCTGATGGATGCGATAGAGAAACGACTGTCATGAAGGCCTCGGTCAGCCCCGAAGACGCGCCGCTCTCCAGCGATTTGCAGGAGGGCCAGGCACCCGTCAACGATCGGCTGACCACCACGTTATTTTTGGCCGCGCTGTTTCATGGCATCGTGATTCTCGGTATCACTTTCGCCGTGCCGCGCGGTGACAGCGGCCCGACGCCGACCTTGGAAGTCTTGTTGCTCACCAGTAACGACACTCGCGCCGCCGACAATCCCAACGCTCAATATCTGGCTCAACGCAGCCAGCAAGGCAGCGGCACCACCGATGATCGAGTGCGCCCGGCCAATCCCGCGTCGTCGGCGTTGTTGGCCGAACAGGACGGCGTGCCCGACGGCAACAGCGATGAATATCGCGAAGCGGTGGCCGGTCAGAAATCCACCGAGATCATCAGCAGCCGCAGCGACCGCAGTGAAGTCGAGTATCGCAGCGGCGAAAACAATCCATCGCAGCAAGCCGAAGCGCCGCTGGCGTTATCACCTACTGCACCTCGCCCGATCGCGACCAGCGCCACCGACACCAGCCTGGTGTTGCGCGGCAAGCGGCTCGATGGCGCGATCGAGATCGTGCCCAATACCCGCGAATCCAAACTCGCGCCCTACCTGAATGCCTGGCGTACCAAGGTCGAGCGGCTCGGCACACTGAACTTTCCGCAATATGCGCGCGATGGCCAGACCGGCAATCCGGTGTTGGAAGTTTCCTTGAAAGCCGACGGCAACTTGGGCGACGCCCTGATCCGGCGCTCCAGCGGTAATAAGGAAATCGATCAAGCGGCGCTGTCCATCCTGCGCCTCGCCTCGCCGTTCGATCCGTTCCCGAGCGAGCTGCGCAAGCAATATCAAGAGTTGCGCTTTGCCTACGAATGGCAATTCCTGGGCGCACTCAAAAAATGATCCTGCGTGCTTGAGCCCGGCCCGGCGCCGCCCGATACTTGCTGCCATGTCCGCAGGCGACTTCCTCACCAATCAGTTCCTCATCGCCATGCCGGCGATGACCGACAGTAATTTCGCCCAGACCGTCACGTTCATCTGGGAACATAATGCCGATGGCGCGCTCGGCATCATCATCAACCGGCCGTTACAGATGCGGCTGCTGGATGTGTTCGAGCAGCTGAAAATGCCGACGGCGCCCGGGGTGTACGGCCACCAGCAAGTTCTACAAGGCGGCCCGGTGCAAACCGATCGCGGCTTTGTGGTGCATCAGGTGGGCGGTCACTGGGAACACACCCGGCAAGTGTCGCCGCGGCTGCAAGTCACCACCTCGCCCGACATCCTCAATGCCATGGCTCGCGGCAGCGGGCCGGACACTGCGCTGGTGGCGTTGGGCTACGCCGGCTGGAGCGCCGGCCAACTGGAAACCGAGCTGGCACAAAACGCCTGGCTGACTGCGCCGGCCGACGAACGCATTCTGTTCGACACACCCTATGAACAACGCTGGCGCGCTGCCGGCCGTTTGCTGGGCGTGGATCTCGCCACCATCAGCGATCAGGTGGGCCACGCCTGAGCCCGCAGGTCATTCTCGCCTTCGATTACGGCACCCGTCGCATCGGCGTCGCTAGCGGCGACACGCTGACACGTACCGCACGCGCGCTAGTTACGTTGGAACGTGGCGTCGATGTGCCTTGGCCGGCCATCGAGAAACTGGTGCGCGAATATCAGCCCTCCCAATTCGTGGTCGGACTGCCTTGGAACATGGACGACACGCCGACGGTACTCACCGACACTTGTCGTGCCTTCGGTGCCGAATTGAAACAACGCTTCGGCCAGCCAGTAGCACTCGTCGACGAACGCTTGAGCTCACGCGAAGCAGAGTCGTTGTTGCGTGAAGCGCGTGCGTCGGGCGCTAAGAAGAGGCGCAACACGCATGCCGATGTCGACATGCTCGCGGCTCGGTTGCTGCTCGAACAATGGATGGAAAATCCTTCAGCTGCCGAAAACAGCTGAAGGCTTCTTGAGCTCGCGACGATCAGCGCGCGGCGGCTAGCGCCTGATCCAGATCTTCCAGGATGTCTTCGATGTCCTCGATGCCCACCGACAAGCGAATCGCCTCGGGCGACACACCGACCTTGCGCTGCTCGTCTTCCGACAACTGACGATGCGTGGTCGACGCCGGGTGGCAAGCCAGCGACTTGGCATCGCCGATGTTCACCAAACGCTTGAACAGTTTGAGCGCGTCGTAGAACTTCACGCCCGCCTCGAATCCGCCATGCACGCCGAACGTGAGAATGCCGGCCGCGCGGCCCTTCATGTACTTCTGCGCCAACGCGTGATGCGGATGATCTTTCAAGCCCGCGTAACGCACCCACTGCACCGCTTTGTGAGATTGCAGATGCTCGGCGACTCGCTGAGCGTTTTCGCAATGACGTTGCATACGAAGCGGCAGCGTTTCCATACCCTGCAGCAGTTGGAACGCGTTGAATGGCGATAACGCCGAGCCGGTGTTTCGCAGCGGCACGGTGCGAGCGCGACCGATGTACGCAGCTGGGCCGAGCGCGTCGACGTATACAACGCCGTGATACGACGCTTCCGGCTCGCTGAACATCGGATAACGATCTTTATGCTGGGCCCAAGGAAACTGGCCGGAGTCGACGATCAAACCACCAAGCGTGGTGCCATGACCGCCGATGTATTTGGTGGCCGAGTGCACGACGATGTCCGCGCCATGCTGGAACGGCTTGAGCAATACCGGCGACGCGACCGTGTTGTCGACGATCGTGGCAACCCCGTGACTGCGAGCCATGGCGGCCACCGCAGCGACGTCGACGATGTTGCCGGCCGGATTGCCGATGGTCTCGAAAAACACCGCTTTGGTTTTCTTGTCGATCAGGCGCTCCAGCGCGGCGGCCGAATCGCCCTCGGCGAAGCGCACTTCGATGCCGAGTTTGGGCAGCATGTGCGCGAACAAGGTGTACGTGCCGCCATACAGCTGCGGCGTGGTGACGATGTTGTCACCGGCCTCGGCCAAGTTGAGGATGGCGTAGTTGATGGCCGCGCTACCGGCCGACACCGCCAACGCTGCAATACCGCCCTCCAGAGCCGCGATGCGCTTTTCCAGCACGTCGCAGGTGGGGTTCATGATGCGCGTATAGATGTTGCCGGGGACCGCCAGGTTGAACAGATCGGCGCCGTGCTGGGCACTGTCGAACTCGAAGGCGACGTTCTGGTAGATGGGCACCGCGACCGCATGCGTGGTCGGTTCGGTCTGATAGCCGCCGTGAATGGCAATGGTCTGGTCTTTCATGGGTTCCTCGGGTGTACGCCCCGTTGCGACAGGCCGGAAGACGGCATCATAACGCGCCTCGGCCACCCGAACGCCGGGGCCTCGGCTACAATCCCGCCCCGACTATGAGTACCGATCTAAGCGCCAAAGTACAGCGCGACCCCGAGGGGCGCCTGCGACACCTGATTACCCTGGACGGCATGAGCCGCGACGAAATGCTCGCGCTGCTGGACCTGGCCCAATTCTACGTCCGTGCCCCCGGCGATCTGGCCGCCCGCGATCAGACGCTGGCCGGACATACAGTCGCCAATCTGTTCTTCGAGCCCAGCACGCGCACGCGCGTGTCGTTCGAGCTGGCCGCCCAGCGGCTCGGCGCCGACGTGGTCAACCTGGACATGCAATCGTCCTCGCGCGTCAAAGGCGAGACGGTGCTCGATACGATTTACACGCTGCAGGCCATGCAGGCCGACATCCTGGTCATGCGGGACTCCGAGCCGGGCTTGCCGGCGTACGTTTCCAAGTACGTCGCGCCACATGTTTGTATTTTGAATGCCGGCGAAGCGCACTTGTCACATCCCACCCAAGGCTTGCTCGATGCGCTGACCGTGCGCCAGGCCAAGGGCGATTTCAGCAAGCTCAAGGTTTTGATCGCCGGCGACATCAGCCACTCGCGCGTCGCTCGCTCCGCCTGGCATGCATTCACCACGCTCGGCGTCGAGGAGTTGCGCATCGCTGCTCCGGAAGATTTGATGCCCGGCAAAGATGAGTTCAAAGGCACCACGCGCTTTACCGATATCGACAAGGCGATCAGCGGCGTCGATGTGATCATGGCCCTGCGCATCCAGCGCGAGCGGATGAGTGGCGCGGCGATTCCCGATGAAGTGACTTACCACCGCACCTTCGGCATCACCGCCGAACGCGTCGCCAAGGCCCGCCCCGGCGCCATCGTCATGCACCCCGGCCCGATGAATCGCGACGTTGAAATCGCCAGCGACGTGGCCGACGGCCCGCAGTCGGTGATCCAGCGGCAGGTTACTAATGGTGTCGCCGTGCGCATGGCCGTACTCGCCACCATCGCCCGCAACGTTCAGGCTCGCCGGCAGTTTCAATAGCTGAGGCTCGGCGCTGGCGCGGGGCCTGGCTGTTGAAGTGGCTTTTGATCAGCGATTTTTCTGTAGGTGATGCGTGCGGCTGTTGATCGGCACTGACTCAGCTCAAGCAGCGGTCCTTCGGACCGCCAACGAGTTGCACTTCGCTGACCCGCGCGCGCCGCTGCTCGTTTTGCTCGGCTCCGCCGCTGCGTTTTCCTTCCGCCCTCGCCCGTCCACGATCCTGGTCCCCGGCATGCCCGACGGCGTGATCGCCGCCGTGCCGTCACTCGAAGAGTTTGGAATCGCCAGCCGGCTGGCCAGCGAGCTTGGCCTGCCCGGCTGCTATGACGGCACGGTGCTGGAGTTAGCCGAGGCGTGGCTACACGCGATTGAGCCTGCCCTGCGCGAGCAGACTCAAATCACCGCCGCCGGCCCCGACGACTTTGTGAATTCGGCAGAAGAACTCGGCCGCAAGCTAGGAGTGCCCGTCAGCGCGATTT
>NZ_JAEUPY010000107.1 GCF_016790065.1 Steroidobacter sp. | reverse complement strand
GCGTTCAAGCTGTTGCTGGGTCATGGCGTCACGAGCGTGACCTCAATGCAAGATGAATCGAAACTGGCCTGGGCGGTCCAGTTGTCTGGTCAATCGGCACGCAACGCCATCGACGCACCTCGGATCCAGCCTTGGGTGGATCTGGCAGTGAGCACGCCCGAAGAAGCGCGGGCTGCGGTGAAGCGAGTGCATGCGGCTGGTGCAGTTGGCATCGGCGAGGGCTCCAGCGGTACGCCGGATGCAGCCAAAGCGATCTTTGCCGAAGCCAATCGGCTCGGCATGCGTGTCTCCTGGCACATGAATCCCAGGCAGGCGAGTCGCTTGAATGCGTTGGACGCCGCCAAGGCCGGTATGCATGGCTTGGCTAATTGGTACAACTTGCCGGAGGCGATGTTGGCCGGCGGCACTCATCAAGAGCTGCCGGCCGACTATAGTTTTTCAGACGTGCGTGCGCGCTTTCGGGCGTCGGGCCGGCTCTGGAAACAAACGGCCCCGCCCGGCAGTGAGACTTACGAGCGCGTGATCAAAGAATTCCTGGCGCTGGATTTCACGTTCGAGCCGACCTTCAGCGTGTACGAAGCCAATCGGGATTACATGGGCACGCGCAATGCCGAGTGGAACCGTCGTTTCCTGCATCCGGTGTTGGAGAAAGAGTTCACGCCGGTGCAGAACGGCCGCTTCACGCACTTCTACGATTGGTCGAGCACCGACGAAGTGGAATGGCGCAACAACTTCCGGCTGTGGGGCCAGTTCGTCAACGACTATAAGAATCGCGGCGGGCGCGTGGTGGCGGGCAGCGATGCCGGTTACATGTGGACCACGTATGGTTTCGCGCTGATCCGTAATCTGGAAATGATGCAGGAAGCCGGCTTCACGCCATTCGAAGCATTGCTGACGGCGACGGCCAAGAGCGCCGAGCATCTGAAGCTCGCCGATAAGGTCGGCACGGTCGAAGTGGGCAAGCTGGCTGATCTAGTGGTGGTTCGCGGCAATCCGCTGGAGAACTTGAAGGTGTTCTACGGCACCGGCTTCGACTCGCTCGCCGCTGATGGTCGTATCGTTCGCGGTGGCGGTGTGCAGACCACGATCAAGGACGGCATCGTTTATGACGCCGCCAAATTGCTCGCCGAGGTTGAACAGTCGGTTCAGCAGGCGCGCGCGCAGCGAGGAGCAGCAAATTGAGCGGCCGTGGTTTGAAGATTTTCAGTGTGCTGGTCGCCCTCGGCCTGACGAGCGCAACTGTTGCCGATGACCTGAGAAGTGCTTACCAGCGTGCCGAAGCCTTGCTGCCCATCAATGCGTTGCGTGGCGTGCACGGTTTGTACGCTCAGCCGAACTGGATCGATGGTACAGACCGTTTCTGGTATCGGCGCACGAGCGAGGCAGGCAGCGAGTTCGTTCGGATAGACGCCGCTCGCAACGAACGCGGGGTCGCCTTCGATCATGCCCGGCTAGCGCAGGCGTTATCGAGTCTTGCCGGCAAACGCTATGAAGGCAGCGCGCTGCCATTCGAGTCATTCGAGTATCGGCGTGGCGAACGAGACATCCGCGTTCGGCTGGATGATCAGACGGTGGACTGTGATTTAAAGAGTTATGTATGCACGAAGGTAGGTGCGCCGGCAGCGTTGTTGCCAGGCGAAGTGGAATCGCCCGACGGCCGCTGGGCTGCGTTCACTCGCGAACACGATCTGTATGTTCGCTCGCTCGTCGATGGGCGCGAACGCCGGCTCACTGAAGATGGTGTCAAGGATTACGGTTACGCCGAGTTTGCCGACGCTCATCTGCTATCGATAACAGCGCAGCTTTCTGGAAACACACGGCCGGCGCGCGTGTTGTGGTCGCCTGATTCCACCAAACTTGTGAGCTACCGCGTCGACCAGCGTGCCGTTCCCGAAATGCCGTATGTGCAGTGGGCGCCGCCGGAAGGCTATGGCACGCGGCCCAAGCTGTTCACGGCTCGCGTGCCCATGCCGGCCGATGAGAAAGTGACGACTGCGAAGCTGGTGATCTTCGAGTTGCCCGCGGCCGATGCTGACAAGGCGCGCCGTGTCGAGGTGGACGCCGCTGCCATTCCCATGGCCTACGATCTGATCGGCTGGGGATTGGTCTGGTGGGACGAGCGCGGTCGTCAGCTGTTTCATATTAGAGAGGAGCGCGGCTATCGCGAAGTCTCGCTGAGCGAGACCAATTCTAAAACCGGCGCGACTCGTCTGGTGATGCAAGAACGTGTGCCGACGTATGTGCTCAACGATGACTACGACCGACTGAGGCACGGCTTCACTGGGTCCCGGCTGCACTGGCTGTCTACGCAGGATGGCTGGCGACATCTTTATCGATACGATCTAGCGAGCGGTCGCCAGGTGTCGCAAGTCACTCGCGGCGAGTGGGCCGTGGATCGGTTGATGTACGCGGAGCAGGGCGAGGGCTGGGTCTATTTCACAGCGGGTGGACGCGAAGCCGGATTGGATCCTTACTTCTTGCAACTCTATCGAGCTCGGCCTGATGGCTCTCGGCTGCAGCGTTTGACGCCGGAAGCGGCTACGCACGACATTAACTTCTCGCCCAGCGGTAAGTACTTTGTGGATCGATACTCGCGTGTCGATTTGCCGCCGGTCACGGTGTTGCGTCGGGCGGATGGCCGTTTGCTACGAACGTTGGAGCAGGCGGATGTGAGCGCCCTGATGGCGCGCGGTCGTCAGCAGATCGAGCGCTTTCACGCCAAAGGCCGCGATGGCGTGACGGATATCTACGGCACGTTGTACCGGCCGTCTAACTTCGATCCCAACAAACGTTCTCCGGTGCTCGATGACATTTACGGCGGGCCACAGCTAATCAAGGCAGCACGGGCTTTCGCACTGGGCTCGCCGCTGGCGGAGCTCGGCTTCATCAATGTGCAAATCGATGGCATGGGCACGCCGGGGCGATCCAAGGCATTCCAGGATGTTTCTTACGGCACGGGCTTCGCTGAAGCGGGTGGGTTGGAAGATCACATCGCGGTACTGAAGTCGTTGGCGAAACGCTATCCCTGGATGGATTTGACTCGAGTCGGCATCTACGGCCATTCAGGCGGTGGCTACAGCTCGACGCGGGCGATGTTGGATTACCCGGACTTCTACAAGGTGGCTGTGTCCAGCGCCGGGTCGCACGACCAGTTCCTGTATCAGCTGGAGTGGGGCGAGCGCTTCATCGGTCGACCCGGCGAGAATCCGGCGGCCTATGAACTCCAGGCGAACAGCCGCCACGTTGCCGGGCTCCGCGGCAAGTTGCTGCTGGCCCACGGCGATCTGGATGACGACGTGCCGCTGGTCAACACCATGCAGCTGGCGGATGCGTTGATCAAGGCCAACAAGGACTTCGACTTGCTGATCGTGCCCGGCACCAACCATTCGTCGCTGGGCAGCCATCCCTATTTCATCCGCCGGCAGTGGGACTATTTCGTGCAGCACCTGATGGGGGCTCAGCCACCGGCCGACTTTCGAGTGGGCGAACCTTGATGCATGATCGGGCCGGCGAGATTGCAAAAGCGCCGGCCTCGACCGTCATAGCAACGTGAAGGCACCAATTCCCTCCAATCCGGCGGTGGGCGAACCCGATTCGGCATCCGAGGCGGCCGAGGCGGCGCGGGCGGCCGAGATTGCGCGGCTATTCAAGGAGCACAACCGCACGCTGGTGATGTTCCTGGCTGCCCGGCTGAAAAACGCGCAGTTGGCCAAGGAGGTGGCGCAGGAGGCCTACGTCAAGGTCCTGCAGCTGGAAAAGCCTGGGGCCATCAGTTTCCTGAGGTCCTATCTATTTCGAACCGCCGCCAATCTGGCCATCGATAGGCTGCGCCAGGAGCGCGCTCGTAAGCGGCTCGATCAGAGAGACAGTTTCGAGGATTTCATCCAGGAGCCGCTGGCGGAGCGGGCCGCTGCCGCTCATGAGGAACTCGATTCACTGCTGCGTTTTGTCGATGAGTTGCCGGCGCGCTATGGCGAGGCGTTTCGTCTCTACGGCCTCAAGGAAAACTCGTTCGACGAAGTGGCCGCTGCGTTGGGAGTGAAGCCGCGCATGGCGCGCCACTATGTGACGCTGTCGTTGATCTACATCCGCCTGCGCCGTGAGGGCGTCGCTGCGGATCAGGCATGGAGTCGCCTTCATGAAGAATGATGTAGCCGTGCAGCGCTATCGAGAGGCGACCGAGTGGTTGCTGAAGCTCGACGACGAACAGGTGTCCGAAGCGGATCTGGCCGACTGGTTGCGTTGGTGCGAACGAGACGCCGAGAACTTGCAGGCGTTCGAACGCATGCAGGCGGATTGGAATGACGTCAAAGCGATTCGGGCGAGGACGACAGCACCGGTTCAAGCGAGGCCAGTGTCGCGTGCAAATTGGAAGATCGCCGCAGCGATTGCAGGTCTCGCGGTGCTGGCTGGCGGGATCAGTTGGTCAGTGCTGAGCAGCCGCGATCCCGCGATGACCCAAATCGCTGCGTCGACGGCGAACAAAACTACCGCCTTGCCCGACGGCTCATCGCTGACGCTGCGTGCACAGGCTGTCGTGCAATTGAATTTCGACGGCGAGCAACGCCGCCTCGAACTGCAGCCAGACAGCGGGGCCTATTTCAAAGTCCATCACGACGCGAACAGGCCGTTCGTAGTGCGGGCGGGCGACCTCACCGTTCAAGCGGTAGGTACTGCATTCGATGTCCGTCGCGAAGCCGAAGTCACGTCGGTGACGGTGGAGGAAGGCAAGGTGCGAATCTCGGCAGGCAGCGAAGAATGGTTCGCAGCGGCCGGCGAGCGCTTCGAGTTCAAACCATCTGAGCATCGAGCAGCTCTGTCACGCACATCAGTCTCGAACGCGTTGCGCTGGCGGGACGGCGAATTTGCCTACGATGGAGTGGCGTTGAGCAATGTGTTGAGAGACATCAATCGCTATTCCACTCGTCAGATTCGCACCGCTGACGATGCGACAGCGAGCATCCCTTACAGCGGTACCGTGTTCGTGCGCTCCATTGACGATTGGTTGCTGGCGCTGGAGTCGAGCTATCCCGTGAACGTCGTCGCGGGTGACGACGGCAGCATCGTGCTCAAACCCAGCGGCCCGCCCTGAATTGCAAATCCAACCCACTCGACCGTCTTGGCGGCATCATGAGTGGGGAGCGAACGATGAGGATTAAACTAACTGCGTTGCTGCTGATGACTTTGGTGAGCGTTCGGGTATTCGCGCTCGACATGAGCGAGCGGCTGTCATTCGATATTCCACCGCAACGGCTGGCCAGCGCGCTGCTGGAGTTCTCGCACCAAGCGCGTGTGCAGGTGGTGATTGGCCGAGAGGTGGTGGAGCAGACCACATCCGGCATCAAGGGCACGCACTCCATCAGCGAGGCACTCAACCAGCTGTTGAAGAACACAAGCCTGCAATATTCCGTGGTGGGTGATACTTCGATCACCGTCGGTGCCGCTGCAAGCACGACCGCCGCGGAACAAACGATCGAGACGGTCAATGTGTTCGGCTCGCTCGAAGATACGGTGGACGTGGGATCGAAGACCGGGCTGTCTCTGCGCGAGACGCCCAAGTCCGTCACCATCGTGTCGCGTGAGCGGATGGAAGCGCAGAACCTGACGACGCTGGTCGATGTGATGAATCAGGCCACCGGCATCACGGTGCGCACCTATGGCCCGGTGGAAGCCTGGTACATGTCGCGTGGCTATCGTGTCGGCACCACACAACTCGATGGTGGCGCACCGATCTCAGCGGGGTTCGGCAATGTCGCCGCACCGGATTCCGCCATGTTCGAACGTGTTGAAGTGCTGCGCGGTGTCGACGGCATGTTCAGCGGTGCAGGCGATCCAGGCGGCGTGATCAACCTGGTTCGCAAGCGCGCACCGAGAGCGTCCGAAGTCAGTGCGACGGTCACGGCCGGGCGCTGGAACAACTATCGAGGTGAGTTCGACGCCGGCGGTCCGCTGGCATTCGACGGCGCGTTACGTGGCCGGGTGGTCGGTGTGTATCACGATCAGGAGTTTTTCTGGGATCGAGCAACGTCAGATCGCAAGATGTTCTATGGCGTGCTTGAATCGGACGTCGGTCGCGCAACGTTCAGTGTAGGCGGCAGCTACGAGCATCGTAATGAGCAGGCCGTCGATATGAGTGGTTTGCCTTCTTTCTCGAACGGGGTTCAGACGCGCTTGCCGCGCGAAACCAACCTGGCGCCGGACTGGGCGTTCCGAGACGTATCGACCAAAGAGATCTTTACCAAGGCTGAGCTGCCGCTCACCGACGACGTTTCGGTCCGACTCAATGTCACGCGGCAAGAGCAAGATGCCGAGACGGCTGAGATGTATATTTCGGGCGCCATCGATCCCGAGACACTCACCGGCTCCACGGGCCTCGGCATTGGTGCCGATAGCCACTCCAAGCGCACGCTGGCGGACCTGTACGTCGGTGGCAAGTTCGATCTGTTCTCGCGCCAGCATAGTTTTGCGATCGGCGTCGACTATGCACAGATGAATGGCGGCGGCGGTCGCAGTTATCAGTACGACGACTATCCGTGGGGCTTGCGCGAAGTCGATGTCTTCAACTACGACCCCGGCGCGTTTCCGCCATCGGCACGCACACCGACTTATCTCACCGCCTTGAATCGACAGACGCAGCGGGGCGCCTATGCGACGCTGGGGTTTAAAGTGACGGATCCGCTGCGCCTGGTCGTCGGCGGTCGCTATACCGACTATGAGATCGAAGCGGCTGGCTTCGATCTCAATCCCGACGGCTCGCTCGGTGCCGCCAGCACCTGGCCAGCCAGCTATCGCGAGAGTGCGTTCGTGCCGAGCGCGGCACTCGTGTTCGAGTTCAACGATCGATGGTCTGGTTATGCCAGCTACGCGCAGGCGTTCAATCCACAAGGCAGCTTGTTGCAAGCACCATTGCCCG
>NZ_JAEUPY010000103.1 GCF_016790065.1 Steroidobacter sp. | reverse complement strand
GCCTGGGCACCCTCGGATCGCGAACGCCTGTACGCAGCCATCGAGCGACGTTTCGAGCTGATGATGCAGGCAGGATTGCTGGATGAAGTGCGACGATTGCAGCAGCGCGGCGATCTGCATGCCGAGTTGCCGGCGATCCGTTCCGTCGGTTATCGACAACTATGGGAACATTTATGCGGTGGAGCGTCTTTAAGCTCTTCGGTAAGCAGAGCGATTTTCGCGACCCGACAGTTGGCGCGACGACAATTGATTTGGCTGCGGGCCGAACATGACGTGCAATGGTGTGACGCCCTTGATTCCTCCGCAGCGGACCAAATTGAGCAAACCGTCGCGACATTTTGTTCGGGACATCGTGTCTAACGAGCGTTTCATTGCAGGCGGGCGCAGTGGCTCACTCGTGACACTGATGCAGCTGCGTATTGAATCAAAGGCAGCTTCGACGGGAACATCGCTGTGCTAAACTGCGGCATCGCAGCGGTTACCGGATGGTGCCCGTCGGCTGTTTTGCAGCTGCAGGGAAGCGGCATAGTCGGCAAAGCTCAACTAAAGAATTCGAAGGCATAACAAGGAGATAAATGATGGCCAGAGGGCAATCATTACAGGATCCGTTCCTGAACACATTGCGCAAGGAGCGCGTTCCGGTCTCCATTTACCTGGTGAACGGCATCAAACTACAAGGGCAGATCGACTCGTTCGATCAGTTCGTCGTCTTGCTGAAGAACAGCGTCAGCCAGATGGTTTACAAACACGCGATTTCCACAGTCGTTCCAGCGCGGGCCATTCGCCTGCCGACGAGCGAAGAAGAAGGCGCGGAGTCTGTGGCTGCTCCCAGCGAGTGATAGCGTTCTTGTGTGTCGCTGGGGAGTTCGTTGTTGTTTGAAAGACCCCGCAGCGGCGAACGCGCGCTCCTGGTCCGCATCGGTCTGGGCAGCGCTCCCGGTGAAGATGAGCTGAGTGAGTTCGAGGCGCTGGCGCGATCGGCCGGCGCGGAAGTACTCGCGATCATTACCGGCACTCGTAAAGTGCCGGATCCCCGCCTGTATATCGGCAGCGGCAAAGCCGAAGAAATTCACGCCAAGGTCAAAGAGCTTGGCGCGGATCTGGTGGTGTTCGACCACCCGCTGTCGCCCAGTCAGGAACGTAATCTCGAAGCGCTGCTGCAATGTCGAGTGCTGGATCGCACTGGACTGATTCTAGATATCTTCGCGCAGCGGGCTCGCAGCTTCGAAGGTCAATTGCAGGTGGAGCTGGCACAGCTCAAACATCTGGCCACGCGACTGGTGCGAGGCTGGACTCACCTCGAGCGCCAAAAGGGCGGTATCGGTCTGCGCGGTCCCGGCGAAACTCAGCTGGAAACCGATCGTCGCTTACTCGCGACGCGTATCAAAACGCTCAACGCGCGGCTGGACAAGGTGCTCACTCAACGTGCGACCACTCGCCGCGAGCGCAAGCGCGCTGAGATTCCCACCGTGGCTTTGGTGGGCTACACCAACGCGGGCAAGTCCACACTATTTAATAGGCTGACCGGTGCCGGCGCGTACGCTGCCGATCAGCTATTCGCGACGCTCGATCCGACGGTGCGCCGTTTGGAGCTACCCGACGCGCGCTTCGCCCTGCTGGCCGACACGGTGGGTTTCGTGCGCGATTTGCCGCACGAGCTGGTGGCGGCGTTCCGTTCGACCTTGCAGGAGGCGCGCGAGTCGGCGCTCTTGCTCCATGTTATCGATGCGGCCGACCCGAATCGCAACGAGCGCATCGCCCAGGTCAATGCGGTACTGAGCGAAGTTGGTGCAGGCGACCTGCCGCAAATCGAAGTTTTCAACAAGGCCGACCTGATTGGCGAGACTCCGCACCTCGAACGGGGTGAAGATGGCTCGACCCGGCGGGTGTGGCTGTCCGCGCAAACCGGTGACGGTACCCAGCTGCTCAGCGATGCCATCGGGGAATTCCTGGGGCCGGAACTGGTCCATCGCCATGTGGTGTTACAACCCGAGGCGGGTCGGGCGCGGGCCCGGTTCTTCGCCGCCGGCGCGGTGCTGGCCGAGCAACCCCTGCCCAGCGGTGCTGTGGACCTGGAAGTGTCCATGCCCCGGCGCGCTTTCGAGCACTTATGCCGGTCCGAAGGGCTGGCCGAAGCGCTCGCCGAAGAGCGCTGCAATGGTTAAAGCTTGTGCGCACCGGACGCCATTCCTAAAATCGACCGTTTGGAGTTCGGCAGGCCGCGATCGACAGTGGCCCGGACCGGCGGCTTCCTCAACCTCTTAGCTTCAAGACACAAAAGTCATCCAACATGGCGTGGAACGAACCCGGCGGTAATTCCGGCGGCAAACGCAACCCCTGGGGGGGCGGTAACAAGCCCGAGCAGGGACCGCCCGATCTGGACGAAGTGCTGCGCAACCTGCAGCGGCGGCTGGCCGGCTTATTTGGCGGCGGCAGCGGCGGTAACCGCAGCGTCGGCGGCGGCGGGGCGGCCCGTGGCTTCGGCATCAGTACCATCGTGCTGGTCCTGGCTGCGATCTGGGCGTTCAGCGGCCTGTACACGGTGGACGCCGCCGAGCGCGGGGTCATCCTCCGCTTCGGCAAGCATGTCGCCACCACCATGCCGGGTCTGCGCTGGCACCTGCCTTGGCCCATCGAGACCAAGCAGATCGTCAACATCCAGACCATCGAGAGCTTCAGCGAGCAGACGCGCATGCTGACCTCGGACGAGAACATGGTCGATATCAACATGGAAGTGCAGTTCCGCCGCGCCAGCCCGCTGGACTACGCCTTCAACGTGTCGCGCCCCGAGGAGACACTGAAGGAAGTCAGCGAAAGCGCGATTCGCGAAATCATCGGTCGCAGCAAGCTGGACGGCGTGCTCGAAAGCGGTCGTCAGGAAATCGTGGCCAAGACCAAGGAGCTGATCCAGCGCACGCTGGATGCTTACAAGGTCGGCCTGGAAGTGACCGCGGTCAATCTGCAGGACGTGAAGGTGCCGAACGAAGTGGCGCCCGCTCAGCAGGACGCGATCAAAGCGCGTGAAGACCGTGATCGTCTGTCGCTGGCCGCACAGGCCTACTCGAACGATTTGATTCCGCGTGCGCGCGGTGCTGCGGTTCGTCAGGTGCAGGAAGCGCAAGCCTATCGCGCTCGTAAGATCGCGAACGCCGAGGGTGAAGCGCAGCGCTTCACGGCGTTGCTCGGCGAATATGAGCGTGCTCCGGCCGTGACGCGCGAACGTTTGTATTTGGAGACGATCGAGCGCGTGCTCGCGTCCAGCAAGAAAGTCGTGCTCGATACCAATGGTGGCGCTGGCAACGTGCTGTACCTGCCCATCGATAAGCTGATCGAACAAAGCCGGCGTACGCCGCGCGTATCGACCAGCGAGCCAGCGCTGACGGTTGAGAGCGCCGATGCAGCGGATGTGACTACCGTCACCGGCGATCGCCGCACTCGAGGGAGCCGCTAATGGCCAGCCGTGGATTTTTGGTTCTGATCCTGGCGGCGGTGGTGGCCTTCACGCTCGCCATGTCCACTTTCACCGTGCGTGAGACCGATCTGGCGATCAAGTTCCGCTTCGGTGAGATCGTGCGCGCCGATTACGCGCCCGGTCTGCACTTCATGCTTCCCATGGTCAACAACATCCGCAAGTTCGAGCGTCGTATCGACACTCGCAACTATCCGTCGGAACAGTTCCTGACCAGCGAAGGCAAGATCCTGCGCATCGACTTCTACATCAAGTGGCGCATCTCCGATGTCTCGACCTACTACCAGGCCACGTCCGGCGGCGACAAAGAAATCGCTGCGGGCCGCTTGGGCAGTATCGTCAAGGACGGCATCAAGGGCGTGATCGCTCGTCGCACCATTCAACAAGTGGTTGCAGCCGAACGTGCTGAGTTCACCGGCGAGATCTTGAAGCTGGCCGAAGACAGCACCAAGGGGCTGGGCCTGCAGTTGGTGGACGTGCGCGTGAAAAAGATCGACCTGCCCGAGGAAGTCAGCGAGTCGGTGTTCAGCCGCATGCGTCAGGACTTCGATCGCCAGGCCAAGCGGTTGCGCGCCGAGGGTGAAGAGAATGCGGAAAAGCTGCGCTCGGAAGCCGATCGTCAGCGCACCGAAATCATCGCCGAAGCGTACCGCGAGTCGGAAATCATCCGCGGCGAAGGCGATGCCAAGTCAGCGGACACTTACGCGCGCGCCTACAGTCGCAACGCCGAGTTCTACTCGTTCTTTCGCAGCCTGCAGGCCTATCGCGAAGCCATCGGCACCGACAACGACGTGCTGGTGATTTCGCCCGACAGCGAGTTCTTCAAGTATTTGAATCGCGCCACCCGTCGCTGATCCGGCCGTGAACTGGTCGGACCTGTTCGCAGCGCTGGCGCTGTATTTGGTGCTGGAGGGCATCATGCCGTTCCTCAACCCGCAAGGGGTGAAGCGCATGCTGTTGGCACTGGCTGGCATGCAGGACCGAGCGCTGCGCGCGTTCGGTCTCGCCAGCATGAGCGCCGGCCTGGTCCTGCTGTACCTGGTGCGATCCTAGAATTCTTTCTTTCGAGTCTTAAACTCCCATGAGTAGCCATCGCAATGTTGTCGTCATCGGGGCCCAGTGGGGCGATGAGGGCAAGGGCAAGATCGTCGATCTGCTCACCAATCGCGTCGCCGGTGTGGTGCGTTTCCAAGGCGGTCACAACGCCGGCCACACCTTGGTGATCAACGGTCGCAAGACCATTCTGCGTTTGATTCCCTCGGGCATCCTGCACGAACACGTCACCTGCTTCATCGGCAACGGCGTGGTGCTGTCGCCCAAGGCGCTGTTCGATGAAATGGCGGAGCTGGAAGCCGCCGGCATCGAGGTGCCGAAGCGCCTGCGTATTTCGGAGGCGTGTCCGTTGATCCTGCCGCATCACATCGCGCTCGATAAGGCGCGTGAGGAAGCGGCGGGCGCAGCGAAGATCGGCACCACCGGTCGCGGCATCGGCCCCGCTTACGAAGACAAGGTTGCGCGCCGCGCGATCCGCGTGCAGGACTTGTTTGCTCGTGAGCGCTTCGCCGCCAAGCTCGGCGAGGTGCTGGATTATCACAACTTTGTATTGCGCAATTACTTCAAGGCGCCGGTCATCGACTTCCAGCAGACGCTGGATGAAGCGCTGGCATTGGGCGAACGGCTGCAGCCGATGGTTGCGGATGTTTCCGGTGAAGTGAATGCGCTGATCCGTGGCGGCAAGCGGTTGTTGTTCGAAGGCGCGCAGGCCGCGTTGCTCGACATCGACCACGGCACATATCCGTTCGTTACTTCGAGCAACTGCATCGCCGGTCAGGCCTGCGCTGGCGTAGGCGTCGGCCCGCAACAGCTGCATTACGTGCTCGGGGTCGCCAAGGCCTACGCGACTCGCGTCGGCAGCGGCCCGTTCCCGACCGAGCTGGACGACGAGGTTGGCGAACATTTGCGCGTGAAGGGCAACGAGTACGGTTCGGTCACCGGCCGTCCGCGTCGTTGCGGCTGGTTCGACGCGGCGAGCCTGCGTCGTGCGGTGGAGATCAACGGCATCTCCGGTCTGTGCATCACCAAACTCGACGTGCTGGACGGTTTGGATACCGTGCGCGTTGCGGTGGGTTACAAAGTTCGTGGCGAGCGCCGCGATTTGCTGCCGGTCGGCGCCGATGCGTTATCGATCTGCGCGCCGATTTATGAAGAACACCCGGGTTGGAAAGAAACCACGGCGGGCGTGAAGACCTTCGACGAGCTGCCCAAAAACGCGCAAGCGTATTTGCGTCGTTTGGAAGTGCTGGTCGGCGCGCCCATCGCCATCATCTCCACCGGCCCGGATCGGCTCGAGACCATCGTACTCAAGCATCCCTTCGACTGATGCTCCGGTTCGGCGCCGACCGCTCGGTCGGCGCCGAAAACTCAGCAAATACCTTAGCCACGAAGCGTCGATTCGTTCACGTATTGGTCACTTGCCGCAGCCTACAGTGCCGCCCGAGGCACACGAGGTTATGTCAGCAAGCATGAACGCTTCGTCCAGCGGCGTTTTCTATCTATACAAACATCTTTGGGCCCAGTCGCAGGGCCATCGCGGCCAATTTCTCGGCGCTGTCGCACTATTACTGACAGCGCAATGTGTGCTGCTGAGCGTGCCGTATTTCGCTGGCCGCGCCATCAATGTTTTACAAGCTGAAGGGGCTGCCGGCCTTTCTGAGGCGGGCGTTTGGTTGGCGCTGGTGGTCGGCGCGACCGCGATCAGTTGGGTGTTTCACGGTCCTGGACGCCTGCTCGAACGCAACGTCGCGTTGGAAATTCGCCGTCGGCTGTCCGGCGGTTTGTTTCAACGACTGTTGTCGCTGCCGCTGTCGTGGCATGAAGCCAATCATTCCGGCATGACGGCGCATCGGGTGCAGCAGAGCAGCTCGGCGCTGTCGGCATTTACCCAGAGTCAGTTCATTTATCTCAGCAGCGCGGTACGCCTGGTCGGTCCCATTGTCGCCTTGTGGTTGTTGCAGCCGGTGGTGGGCATGAGCGCCATCGTCGGCTTCGTGGTGATCTGTGTGTCGGTGCTGAGTTTCGACCGAGCGATGATTCGTTTGGCACACCGTGAGAACGATGCTGAGCGTCGTTACTCCGCGGCGCTGCTCGATGCGCTCGGCAACATCACTAGCGTATTCGCACTTCGCCAGGCACGGCCCATCACTGACTTGTTACAACGCCGGATGGAAGCGATCTTCGCGCCCTTGCGTCGTTCCATCGTGTTGAACGAGGCGAAGTGGTGCACGGTCGATGTTTGTAGCAAGGTATTGAGCTGCACGCTGGTCGCGTTGTTTGCATGGCTCGCCGTGCGTCAGTCCGGCGGCGGTGTCGGTCAGAAGACCCTCATGCTCGGCAGCCTGTATATGGTGTGGGAGTACGCATCGCAAGCAAGCGGTGTGATTGCCGCTTTCGCGTCCAACTTCCAAACGTTCGCCCGCCAGCACGCCGACTTCGCTAGCGCCGATCCGATTCGCGATGCGCAGGTCAAGGAGCCGGAAGCGCTGCAAGACGAAGAGCTGCAGATTACGTCGCCGAGTGCGGAGAGCTACACGGTGCGCGATCTGGTGTTCAGTCATCCGGGCGGACGCTCGGAACGACCGACGTTGAATGGCGTGTCGCTGTCGTTACAGCAGGGCCGTCGTTATGCACTGATCGGCGGCAGCGGTTCGGGTAAGAGCACGCTGTTGCGAGTCCTCGCCGGTTTGTATGAAGCGGATCGTATCGCCATCGATCGTAGCAACGGCGCGGCCATCGTGAGGCCGTCGGCGGCTGCTCAGATCCTGAAGGCCAATGTCACATTGGTGCCCCAGGACGCTGAGGTGCTCGAAGGCACGTTGGCGGAGAATCTGGCGCTGTGTGCTACGCATGCCGGTGCGCCGACGGAAACTCAATATTCCGCAGCGATGGATGTTGCCTGCGTGAGTGAATTCGTCTCGGCCGATGCGGCTGGCTTGAGCACGGCAGTGGTCGAGCGCGGTGCCAATTGGTCCGGCGGCCAACGCGCCAGGATCGCATTGGCCCGAGGCATGCTGGCCGCCGCGGACAGCAAGCTAGTGTTGTTCGACGAGCCGACCGCGAGCCTGGACTCCAGGACCGAGGCGCGCGTCTATGACAACATTTTCGCCGCCCTGCCGAACGCGTGCATCGTCTCGTCGCTGCATCGGCTGCACCTGCTGGAGCGCTTCGATGAAGTGATCGTGATGCATGAGGGACGGGTGGTGGCGCAGGGGCCCGCAGCGTTGTTGGCCGCGACGTCGCCTGACTTCCGCCAGTTACTGGCCATGTATCGTCAGCAGGATCGCGGTCAGGACACGCCAGCAGCGATAGTGGCGGCTTGATTGAATCGCAGCCGCCAGCGCCGATGCGCTATGATGGCGGCCTTATCGCGATAGCTCCCACGATTACTTGTAATTATTAGAGTAATGGCGGGGAGATGGTGCCCAGGAGAGGACTCGAACCTCCACGGATTGCTCCACTGATACCTGAAACCAGCGCGTCTACCAGTTCCGCCACCTGGGCAAGGAAGGGAACGCGGGGCTTGCCCCGCAAGAGGCGCGCAATCTACCGATGACGTTTCGGGCTGTCAATGACGAGCCCACGATAAACCCCTTTTGAATCCCCTTTGAATCTCATGAAACCAAGAAAAAAAACCGGTAAACCCAAAAAGCCGACCGCTAACCGGGCGCAAGCCCCCGCTCGACCCCGCGCACAGCGCGACCAACCCGCAATTCCCCAGGTCCTGGAGACCGCGGGACGACCGCTGGAATTCGACGAACTGGCAGCCCGCGCCCAGCGCAGTGGCGCCTCGGCCCGTAAGCGCCTGACCAAGGAGCTCGAAGAGCTGCTGCAAGCTGGCGTGATCATCCGCAACCGGCGCGACGAGTACTGTCTACGCGAGCGTTTGTCGCTGACCGTCGGTACCGTCAGTGCGCACAAGGACGGGCACGGCTTGCTGCTGCCCGAGGACCGTTCGGCGCCCATCTTCCTGGCGCCACGCCAGATGCAGGAGGCCATGCACGGCGATCGCGTCGCTGTGCGCGTCAGCGGCACCGATCATCGCGGCCGGCCCGAAGGCGTCATCGTCGAAGTGATCGAGCGCAATACCAAGGAAATCGTCGGCCGGCTCTATGACGAATCCAGCATCTGCTTTGTGGTGCCGGACAATCCGCGCATCGGTCATCGCGTACTGGTACCCCGCCAGCATTTGAACGGCGCCCGCGCCGGCCAGGTGGTGCTGGTGAAGTTGGTGGAGCAGCCGTCCAAGACGGCGCAGCCGCTCGGCCACATCACTCGCGTACTCGGCGAGCATGCCGCGCCCGGCATGGAAACGGACATCGCGATTCACTCGCATGGTTTGCCGTTCGAGTTCCCGACCGAAGTGGTTGCGCAAGCCGAAGCCTTTGGCAGTGCTGTGCCTGCTAACGCGAAGCGCGGCCGGGAAGATCTGCGCGAACTGCCGTTGGTCACCATCGACGGCGAAGACGCTCGCGACTTCGACGACGCGGTGTATTGCGAACCGTTGCGAGGCGGCAGCTGGCGACTGTTGGTCGCCATTGCGGACGTCGCCAGCTACGTCGAGCCGAACTCACCGCTGGATCGTGAAGCGCAGTTGCGCGGCACGTCCGTTTACTTTCCGAATCGGGTGCTGCCGATGTTGCCCGAGGCGTTGTCCAACGGACTGTGCTCGCTGAATCCGCACGTGGATCGGCTGTGCATGGTGTGTGAGATGCGCGTGAATCCGGAAGGCAAAATCACGCGTGCCACCTTCTTCGAAGGCCTGATGCGCTCGGCGGCGCGCTTCACTTACACGAAAGTTGCCGCCTATCTGGCCAACCCAGCGGCCGTGCACGATCCCGAAGTCACCGCGCTGGGACCGCAGCTCAATAGCTTGTATGGCGTGTTCAAGGCGTTGCACCGGGCCCGCTTGGGGCGCGGTGCGTTGGATTTCGATGCGCCCGAGCTGAAGGTGCATTTCGACGTGCAAGGCAAGATCGCCTCGTTCGTCGAGTCCACCCGCAACGATGCGCATCGCTTGATCGAAGAGTGCATGATCGCGGCCAACGTGCAGGCCGCGCGTTTCCTGAAGAAACATCGTATTCCCACGCTGTTCCGCGTGCATGGTCAGCCCGAAGCCGACCGGCTCGATTCGCTGCGCCAGTTCCTGCAAGGCTTCAACATTCAGCTGCCCACGGATCGTGAACTGGAGCCGAAGGATTTGAGCGAGGTGCTGCAACGGGCCGTGGGCCACCAGGAAGCCCACTTGATTCAAACCGTGGTGATCCGCTCCATGCCGCAGGCGGTGTATCAGCCGGAGAACATCGGTCACTTTGGTCTGGCGTTGACCGAGTACGCGCACTTCACCTCGCCGATTCGTCGCTATCCGGACTTGATGGTCCACCGTGGCATTCGTCACATCCTGCGCGGCGGCACCGTCGAGACGTTCCCCTGGACGGCCAACATGGTGTCGACCTTGGGGCAGTCGTGCTCGCACACCGAACGGCGTGCGGACGAGGCGACCAGAGACGCGATGTCGTGGCTCAAGTGCGAATACATGCGTGACAAGATCGGCGAAGAGTTCGACACGCTGGTGACCGGCGTGGTCGACTTTGGCCTGTTCGTCCAGGTCAAGGGCATTCAGATCGACGGACTGGTGCACGTCAGTGCGCTGGGCGCCGATTACTTCTCGCGCGACAAGTCCGGCTATCGCATGGTCGGTCAGCGCAGCGGCCGCGTGTTCCGCTTGGGCGATCATTTGCGCGTGCGACTGATCAATGTGGTCATCGATGAACGTAAAATCGACTTCGAGCTGGCCGAGGCGGGCGGCGGTCAACGCATGGTGCGTGGACCGTGGCAGCGTCGACGCAACCAGCAGCGAGGCCGATGATGAGTGAAGACAGCGTAATTTTCGGGCTGCATGCAGTACGCACCCTGCTACAGCAGCGGCCTGAGCGCGCCGCGTTGCTGATCCTGCAAAAGGGCAGGGACGACGCGCGCGTCACCGAGATAGCGAAGCTGGCCCAGGCCAAGGGCATCAAAACCGAGCTGCGCGATGGCCGAGAGCTGGATCGCCTCGCCGGCAGTGAGCGTCATCAAGGCGCTTGCTTACAGATTCGTAGTGTCGGTGTGTTGGGCGAGGGCGCACTCGACGATCTGCTCGACTCCGCCAGTTCGGCGCCATTGTTATTGGTGCTCGACGGCGTGCAGGATCCCCACAACCTTGGCGCTTGCTTGCGCACGGCCGATGCGGCTGGCGTGACAGCGGTGATCGTGCCGAAGGATCGCGCGGCAGGGTTGTCGGCGGTGGTGCGTAAGGTTGCGTCAGGCGCGGCGGAAACCGTGCCGTTGATTCAAGTGACCAATCTGGCGCGGACCTTGCGCTGGTTGAAGGAACGAGAGATTTGGATCGTCGGCACCGACGATCAAGCACCGCACTCGCTGTATGCGAGCAAGCTCACCGGTCCGCTCGCCGTGGTGTTGGGAGCGGAAGGCACGGGCCTGCGACGACTCACGCGCGAGAATTGCGATGCTCTGGTGAGCATCCCCATGCGTGGCGTCGTGGAGAGCTTGAATGTCTCCGTCGCGACCGGAGTGCTGCTGTACGAGGCCCTGCGTCAGCGCCAGTAGCAATCAGGTGGCCGTTTTGGGCGCCTTGAGCGGCACGTACAGCCGGCTCATGGTCGCCAGCGGATCGAACTTGCCGACCTGCTTTTCACGCATCATCTCGGCGAAGTTCTCCGGAGTGACGGCCGGGCTACAGAAGAAGCCCTGATACTGATCGCAACCCAGCGAGCGCAGAAACTCCAGCTGCTGCTCGGTCTCGACACCTTCGGCGATCACCTTCAAGCGCAGGCTGTGCGCCATCGCGATGATGGCATGCACGATGGCGGCGTCTTCCGGATTGGCCACCACGTCCTTGATGAAGGCGCGATCGATCTTGAGCTTGTCGAGCGGGAAGCGACGCAGATAGTTGAGGCTGGAGTAGCCGGTACCGAAGTCGTCGATGGAGATGTGCACGCCGATGCGGCTGAGCTCTTCCAGAATCGCGGCTGACGCAGCGGCGTTGTGCATGACTGCGCTTTCGGTCAGCTCGATTTCCAGGTAGCCCGGTTCCAAGCCGGCGTTATCCAACGCCGAGCGCACCACGGTGACCAGGTTCTTTTGTTTGAACTGCTGCGCCGACATGTTGATGGCGACGCGCATCGGCGCCATGCCGTTGACCTGCCACTGGCGCGCTTGCCGGCAAGCCTCGCGCAGCACCCACTCGCCGATTTGCAGAATGAGACCAGTTTCTTCCGCCAGCGGAATGAAATCGCCCGGCGGCACCAGGCCGCGCTCCGGATGGCGCCAGCGAATCAGCGCTTCGGTGCTGCTGATGCGGCCGGTGGTCACATCCACTTTCGGTTGATAGTGCAATTCCAGTTCGCCGTTCACCAGCGCGCGACGCAAGCCGTTTTCTAGCTCCAGGCGCTGCTGCGCGAATGCATTCATCGACGGCGTGAAGAACGTGAAGGTGCCGCCACCGACTTTCTTGGAGTGATACATGGCTGCGTCGGCATGCACCACCAGCTCTTCGGCCTTGCTGCCGTCGTTGGGATACATGCTGATGCCGATGCTGGGCGCGGTGTGGATGTCCACCGACAGAATATGGAACGGCTTGACGAAGCAGGCGACCACGCGCTGTGCCAGCAATTCCACATCGGCCTGGCCGGCCACTTCGTCGGCGATCAGCACGAACTCATCGCCGCCGGTGCGCGCCAGCGTGTCGCTCTTGCGCAGCGTGGTGCGCAAGCGAGAGGCAACTTCTTTCAGCAGTTCGTCGCCGCCGTGATGGCCGAGCGAATCGTTGATCATCTTGAAGCGGTCCAGATCGATCACCAGCACCGCAACCTTGCCTTGCCGGCGCTCGGCATAGGCGATGGCTTGCGACAACCGGTCGTCGAGCAACAAGCGATTCGGCAATTCGGTGAGCGAGTCGTGCGTGGCCAGATGACGCAGCCGGGCATTGGCGTCTTCCAAAGCCACCGCGTGCTGACGCGAGCGCGAGTCGAGGTGCGCGTCGTACATCAGTAAAATCATGGTGATCAACAACACGCCGAGCGCAAAGCCGCCGATCAGCAACGCCAGCCAGCCGCTGCTGGTGGCCGTGGCACCGATGCAATAAGAGTCGGGAGCGAAGCGCGACGCGAACATGCCGGTGTAGTGCATGCCCGAGATGGCCGCGCCCATTACCAGCGAGGCCAGCATGCGCTGTAGCAGGATGCGCCAGGAAGCGCCGCCGCGCAGTCTGAAGAACAGCCACAGCGCGGCAAACGAAGCCACGATGGCGATGATCACCGACGTCACCAGCAGCACCGGTTCGTAAGTGATGACCGGCAGGATGCGGATCGCGCCCATGCCCGAGTAGTGCATGGCTGCGATGCCCAGACCCATGATGACGGCGCCGCCAGCCAGGCGGACCAGGCTGCTATGCCGTTGGCTGGCGATGGCCAGCGCAAAGCCGGACACCAGAATGGCGACCAGCAGGGACACCAGCGTTTTGGGAATGCTGTAAGAGAGCGCGATCGGCAGCGACAACGCCAGCATGCCGATGAAATGCATGGACCAGATGCCCACGCCCATCGCGAAGGCGCCGCCGGCCAGCCACATGCGCACGTAGCGGCGCTGAGCCGTAGCTACGCGCGAGGCCAGGTTGAGGGCCGTGTAGGAAACGCACACCGCTACCAAGACCGATAGCGCCACCAACCACGGATTGTATGAACCGTTCACTATGTAAAATCCTGAGCTGGGGCGGGGATGCCTCTGCCACTGGCTGTAACGACCGGTGCCGAATTGTCTTGATGCGCACGGACAATAAATCAGCGCCGGAGGGGCCCGGTGTTCGGGGAAAACCCTAACCGGCTGCGGCGATCCGCTTCGGGATTTGCTTCGACCGGGGCGCTCCGCTAGTATCCGCGGCCCTGTTGCGCCTGTGGCTCTAAGCCAGGGCCGGCAGTTTTCTTCAACTCCTTGCCACACCGCGGATTCTCGACCCGGGCGGCATATCCATAAGGAGCAGCAATGCGACACTACGAGATCGTTTTTCTGGTGCACCCTGACCAGAGTGAACAGGTTCCGGCCATGCTGGAACGCTACAAGAGCATGATCGCGGCCGGTAACGGCACCGTGCATCGCCTCGAAGACTGGGGCCGTCGGCAACTGACGTTCCCGATCGCCAAGGTCCACAAAGCCCATTACGTGCTGCTGAACATCGAAGTCGACGGTAAGACGTTGGCCGAGCTCACCGGTGCGTTCCGCTTCAGCGATGCCGTGCTCCGCCACCTGGTCATCAAGATGGACAAGGCCGTCACTGAACCCTCGCCGATGGCGAAGGGCGACGAGGAGCGCGACGAGCGCTTCGCGCGTGACGACGAGGAAGAAGGCGCCTCCGCGGCGACTTGATAGTCCTCGGCTGATCCATCCGTTCACTTTTGAGGGTTGAACCATGTCCCGCTTTTTCCGCCGTCGTAAGTTCTGCCGCTTCACCGCCGAAGGTATCGAGCAGATCGACTACAAGGATCTCGGTATCCTGAAGAGCTACATCACCGAGACCGGTAAGGTCGTGCCGAGCCGGATCACCGGCACCAAGTCGCACTACCAGCGTCAGCTGGCGGTCGCGGTGAAGCGTGCTCGCTTCCTGGCGCTGCTGCCGTACACCGATCAGCACTGAGATTCGCGTTCTTGAGCCCCGCCCCTGAACAACGGGGCGGGGCAGATTCATGCACCGTGCAATTGCTGTCTGGTTAACAGGGCATCCGTGGCGCGCCATCTTCGCGAGCGCCATCAGCGGTGCGCTTTCGTTACAGATGCCGCTGCCGTTTCTGATCGTCGCCGGCGCCATTGCGGTACTGGTGGCGCTACGCTTCGGTACCCGGCACGCCATTACCATGGCAGTCGCCTCGGCGGCGGTGGTGGTCGGCATCATGCTGTCGGCGGTGGCGCCCAGCTTGTGGATGGCTACCGCGGTGGCCGTACTGTTTTTCGGCCCGGTGCTGCTGGGCTCGTTGCTCCGCCAGAGGGGCTCGCTGAACCTGGTGTTCCAGGTCGCGATGCTGGCGATGGCGGTGTTGTTGATACTGGTGTTCGTGTCGTTGGCCGATCCGGTCGGTATGTGGCGCGGGCAGATCGAGACGGTGTGGGCTTCGATGGCCAATGCCGGCCTGCGTATCGAAGGCGATCGCGATGTGATCATCGCCGCCTGGTCCCGCACCATGTGGGGCGCGCTGGCGGCGCTGGCGCTGGGCACGGTGTTCGGCTCAGTATTGTTGGGGCGCTGGTGGCAGTCGTTACTGGATACGCCGGGCTCGTTCGGAATTGAATACCGGCAGTTGCGCCTCGGGCGCGCGCTGGGGACTGCGACCACGGTGTTGTTCATCGTGGCGCTGTTGACCGACTCGGCCCTGGTCGCGTCGCTGGCGTGGGTGGCATTCGCCGCGCTGGCGTTTCAGGGTCTGGCCGCCGCCCATCGCAGCAAGGCGGTCGGTCGCCTGGATCGCGGTTGGCTGGTGGCGATCTATGTATTGCTGATCGTGCTGCCGGTGACCTCGATCGTGGTGTTCATGCTGGCGATCTGGGGCTTTGCGGATAATTGGCTGCGTCCTCGGACGCATACTGTTTAATTGAGGGCGTTTCGATGGAAATCATTTTGATCCAGAAGGTTGCCAACCTCGGCAACATCGGTGACAAGGTCAAGGTCAAGGCCGGCTACGGTCGTAACTTCCTGCTGCCGCAGGGTAAGGCCACGCTCGCCACTGCCGAGAACGTTGCCAAGTTCGAAGCGCGCCGCGCCGAATTCGAAAAGGCTGCGAAGGAAGAGTTGGCCAGCGCCCAGGCGCGCGCCGCCAAGCTCGAAGGCTTCAAGCTGACGCTCACGGCCAAGGCCGGCGGCGAAGGCAAGCTGTTCGGCTCGGTCGGTAACAGCGACATCGTCGAGGCGCTGAAGAAGGCCGGCCATACGCTGGAGCGTGCCGAAGTGCGTTTGCCGAACGGCCCGATCCGTCAGGCTGGCGAGCACGTCGTGCAACTGCATCTGCACACCGACGTCAACGTCGATCTGCCGGTCGTGATCGTCGGCGAAGAATAAGCTTCGCGGACCTGCGATGGCCGACGCCGACGGCAAGGTCTCATTCGCGGGTGCGCGTCGCGCCCGCGACCGCGACCGAGATAAATCGGTAGACGACATTCGCGTCCCGCCTCATAACATCGAGGCGGAGCAGGCCGTGCTCGGCGGCCTGATGCTGGACAACCGCGTTTGGGACAACATCGCGGACCGTATCGTCGGCGACGATTTCTATCGTCGTGACCACCAGATCATTTTCGAGGCCATCGCCGAACGCGGCGCCAACGGTGAGCCTTCCGACGCCGTTACCCTGTCCGAATGGTTGGAACGCAAAGGTCTGCTGGCTGACGTCGGCGGCCTGCCGTATCTCGCGCAACTGGTTCGTGACACGCCCAGCGCTGCCAACGTGCGCGCTTATGCCGATGCCGTTCGTGAACGCTCCACGCTACGCCAGCTGATTTCGATCGGCGGCGAGATCGCCAACGGTGCCTACGACCCGCAAGGTCGCGAGGCTGCCGAGATCCTCGATGAAGCCGAGCGTCGCGTGTTCGAGATCGCCGAGAGCCGCAACAAGACCGGCTCGGGCTTCGTACCGCTGCGTAACGAAGTCGGCAAGATCATCGACATGATCGACATGCTGTCGCAGAACCCCGGTGCCATCACCGGCCTGTCGACCGGCTTCAAGAAACTCGATGAAATGACCGCCGGCTTGCAGAAGGGCGACCTGATCATCGTCGCCGCCCGGCCGTCGATGGGTAAGACCACCTTCAGTCTGAACATGGCCGAGAACGCCGCTTTCGGCCCGAAGCAGGCCAAGGTCGGCGTGTTCAGTATGGAAATGGGTCGCGAGCAGCTGGCGTTTCGTATGGTGTCCTCGCTCGGGCGGGTCGATCAAACCAAGCTGCGCACCGGTCAACTGGACGACGACGATTGGTCGCGCGTGCAGATGGCCATCTCGATGATGAAGTCGTCGAACATTTTCATCGACGATACGCCGGCGTTGTCTCCGACCGAAGTACGCGCGCGTGCGCGGCGTTTGAAACGTGAGCATGGGCTCGACCTGATCGTGGTCGACTACTTGCAGCTCATGCAGGTGCCCGGCAACAAAGAGAACCGCACCGCCGAGATTTCCGAGATCTCGCGTTCGCTCAAGGCGCTGGCCAAGGAACTGTCGGTGCCGGTGATTGCACTGTCGCAGCTGAATCGCGCCGTCGAACAGCGTACCGACAAGCGACCGGTGAGCTCGGACTTGCGCGAATCGGGCGCTATCGAACAGGACGCGGACATCATCATGATGATTTACCGCGAAGAAGTTTATAACCCCGAGACGCCGCGCAAGGGCATCGCCGACATCATCATCACCAAGCAGCGTAACGGCCCGACCGGTGATATCGAACTGACCTTCCTGGGCAAGTTCACGAAGTTCGAAAATTACGCGCCCGAGGCAGCCTTCGGCGACGGACCGTTCTGATATGAACTCGGGATCGGGCATCCTGCCGTGAGCTTCCCGGTTGCGACCATCGATGCCGCGGCGTTGCGCAGTAATCTGGCAGTGGCGCGGAAGATGGCGCCTCGTTCTCGCATCATCGCTGTCGTCAAAGCCAATGGTTACGGCCACGGAATGATCCGTGTCTCGCGCGCTCTTGCGGACGCGGATGGCTTAGGTGTTGCTCGTCTGTCCGACGCCATCGTGCTCCGCGAGGCCGGCATCACTCAACGCATTCTGTTGCTCGAAGGTGTGTTCGGGGCGGAGCAGTTCGCGCTCGCCGCCAGAGAACACTGCGAGATCGTCGTGCACTCGCCCGAACAGATCGACGTGTTGGAGCAGTTCGCCGGCTCGCACCGCTTCGTCGTTTGGTTGAAGCTCAACAGCGGCATGAATCGTCTCGGTTTCCATATCGAAGAGTTCGCCGCGGCCTATGCACGGTTACATCGCTGTTCGTCGGTGAGCTTGGTTCGAGTGATGACTCATCTGGCGGAGTCGGAAGAGCGGGGCGAAGTCACCTCGAAGCAACTGCGTTTGTTCGATGAGTCGGTCGCGCCGCTCGGTCTGGAGCGCAGTGTCGCCAACTCTGCAGCGGTGATCTCCTGGCCCGAGTCCCATCAGGACTGGGTGCGGCCCGGCTTGATGCTGTATGGCATGTCACCCATGCCCAACAAAACCGCCGCTGACTTCGGCTTGCGGCCCGCGATGACTTTATCGACTCATCTGATCGCCGTTCAAAACATCGGTGTCGGCGAAGCTGTGGGCTACAACGGCATCTGGCGCGCACAGCGTCCATCGCGCATCGGCATCGCTGCAATCGGCTATGGCGACGGCTTCCCGAGAGCGACGCGCAGCGGTGCACCGGTTCTGGTTGGCGGCAAAGAAGCGCCGATCGCCGGCAGAGTGTCGATGGACATGATCGCCATCGATATCACCGATCTGCCTGCAGCTAAATCGGGTGACGAAGTTGTCGTCTGGGGAAATGGCGCGCCTGCGGAACGTCTCGCGCCGTATGCTGATACGACATGTTATGAACTCGTGTGCCGAGTCGCACAACGAGTCACATTGAGAGACGCAGCTCCACGTTGATCAAACTACGTGGTTATAGCGGGTTACTGCTGTGCCGCGCCCGATGCTAGCTTTGCTCGGGTAAATAACAACAACCCATTCCCGACCTCTTCGGTCCCGGATCTGCAGTCGGCTCGGAGCCAGGAACATGACGTTCGCAGCAATGCTGCCGCGATTGCTTTGGCAAGTGTTTGTTTGCAATCTCACGCTGGCGCACATGCGCCAGCTGCTGAGTTGCGACGAGCTGCGAGCGATTCTGGCCTTCGCACCGGACTCGCGCATTGCGCCAACTGACACCGATTCGCTGCTGGGGAATCTGCGACGACAATTGCATCGGTCGCCGCTCAAGTTGACGCTGCGCCACCCGGTGGCGAGTGTTCCTGAAGATTTTGCCGGCGGCATGACGACGGTGGTCACAGCCGCCGACAGCGAGCAGTGCATCCATTCGAGCGCGCGCACCGGTCATGATTTCGAACGGTTGCCCAGGCGGGTTCGATGGTCGGCCCGCAAACGTCCCTATTTTTGGGTGGCGCCCCGCGAGTCTTGCGATCGGGCCATCTACAAGTGCCTCGGTGATTTACGAGTGACGATTGCCGACCGCATGCGTGACTTGCTTGGAATCGTTCAATACGGCAAGTCGGTCGAGTTGGTGGCAGTTTCATTTCAGCCACCGCCGGCGCGTCGCGCCTTCCTGCCGACGGCTATCGAGGCCATGCTCAATCCGCGCTTTTTACAAACTCATGCGGGCTTAGCGGCGGGGAACTGCGGTTATACGGTAGACCTGAAGATGTTGGACTCGGCCAAGACTGGGGAGTGCATCGCGGGCTTGCCGGAACTATTGATGGAAGAGGCCTCGCTAGGCGAGTGCCCCGAAGTTGAGCTGTTGCCATTGGGTGTCACGCGAGAAAATCGTGCTAACTTCGGCTCCAGCCTGCGACTGTGGCGTCACATGAAACATGTGCTGGCAAAAGAACGACCCTGCCCGCAGTGCCGGTTCGGCGCTCGTCCTGGAGTTCCTTGATGCCACGGCCCGAGTCAGTGAGGTTGTTGGCGGAGAAGTCGCTCGACGAAGTGGCGTCGTGGTTGGCGCGCGGCTTTTTCGACACGGCAAGAGATTCGTCCGAGGATCCATTCGCGCCGCACTCTTTCATACATCTCGCGCAGCATCCCGCGGAAGGAATTGAAGAGCTGTATGCCGTGGCACCGCCGGAGTTGCAGCGATCGTTGCGCGCTGGCGTGGTCATGTTGGGTGGGTATTGTTGCCACGAGTCGCATGAATTTGCGCAGCTCGACGCTCAACAACGCCGATGGCTGTTGAGCCAATTCCTGCGATTGACCGCCAACCTTCTTTGTATTCGCGCCGCCACTACCCTTGCGAAGATTGCTTGCGACGATAGCAGGCACTGGCCCGAGGATGTGTTCAGAGAGGAAGTGTTCCCGGATTGTTGCGTGTGTCTGCAAACCCTGGGCTTGGCCTTCGCCCGTGACGCCTATGCAGGCATCGAGAGAAAACAAGAGCAGGCGCTGCGCTTGGAGCTGGCCGGCGCGTTACGGAGAGTGGTCCGCAAAGTCGACTATTTCGACAGCAGCTTCGCGCCTCGCACGCTCGCTGCTTTGCTCGGCACCGCGCCGACCGAGGTTATCGCACATCTCGAGCTGCTCAGTTCTCATATGAACGAGATGCATCGACGCCAGCCGGAGCAGAAGCAGCTTGCTCATCTGACGGGAGAGCGCATCGTCAGCGTGGCGTTTCACGCTCTGGCGCGCGACTTTTATAAGCTGCAGATCGGCGCCGCCGATGCGCGCGATACATGGTTGCTGGATGCGCTGTTCGGTGCTGAGGGGCCGCTGTTCTATTGGTGGAGCGACGACTCGCAGTCGAGTATCGGTGTGGCGCAGTACGCCGATCCCGAGGTGGAGCTGACGTTCCACAGTGAAGGTTTACGCTTCGCGGCGTTGCCGCCCGAGACTCGGAGAGTGGTCGATGCTGTGGTTGCGGCCTGGCCGGATCTATGGAAGCAGTATTCCGATCCGAAGCGCCCAATAGACCTGCACAACTGGCGGGAGCAAGCGGTGGGCCATAAATATGCCTCCTGAATCTACAGTGTCGGCCGAGGAGAGCGACAAGGCGCTGGGAGAGCTGTCGGATCTACTCCACAAAGCGCGCGAACTGAAACAACAGTTCGGAAGGCTACAGCACGACCGCGAACTCGTGCGCGCCAACAGCGCCGTCTACTATGTCATCGATTCCGACGTGGTCACCGACATCACCGCACCCTCGAGGGTGCATCGTAACGACCTTCCCGAAAACGGGTGGCGTAAGCGCCCGGCGGCCACTCGGCATTATCTAAAGAATCTGGTGTGGGACGATTGGCGCGCTCAGCAAGCGTTCGGTTACATTCTGGGCGAATATTTCAGCCGGCGCCGCATCAAGTCCCGATTTGCTCCGTTCCTACTGCTCGAGCCCAACGAGGTCGAGCTCGGCTCGATCTGGAACGTGGTCTACCAAAGCGCCAAGCGAGAACAAAGCTCGCTCGAGCAAGAGTACGAGCAAGTTCACGCACTGCTCAGCTCGGAGCGCGGCATTACCCAGCTGCAGCAGAAGCAGATCGAAGAGCTGGTACAAAAATTAGATAAGTGCATCCGCGAGGGACCGCTGGTGGAGTTGCATCGAATCGCGTTGCTCCAGGAAGCGCAGAATATTTTACCCGCGGACCGAATCGTGATGAATGGCAGCGCGCTGTTGCCCGTGCCCGATGCAGCCGGCCAGAGCGCCATCGCGAACTTCGAAAAACATTGGCTGAAACATCTGAACCAACAGCGCACCGCCAAGCCCCGGGTCGGTGCCGCGCCCGGCGATCGTTGGCCGACCAACAACGACATCGATGCGGCCGTGCTGGCCAGAGTCGAGTGGATCAATGCCCAGTTCGAGTCGGCGGTGAAGGACAAGTCGCTGGCTCAGCGCCTTTGTCTGGTTACCGGCGACAACACCGTCGAGTACGTTGCCAGCAGACGCTGGTTCGATAGGGAAGAAACCTTCGAGCAGCGCTATCTGCGTAGCCCAGGCTGTTTTCTCGCAGACCCCGAGTTCTTCGAGTGTGCCGGCGTCGAGACGCCGCAGTTTCTGGCCAAATTCCCCGAGGAGACGCTGGGACAAGGCGCCGGCCGCTCGTTCGCTCATTGGCTGATGATGGCCTTTACCAAAGCCGACAAGCCGCCGCTGGCCCGGGAGGAGCAAGTTGCCGTCGCCGCCAGGCAGGCGCGCCTCGAGTGGGCCACCTACCTGCGCAACGTCGCCAATATCGAACGGTTGGTCGAGTTCGATCGGCGCGTGCAGCGGCAGGACGACCAAACCAAGAGCGCCGTCAGGTTGGGTAACGAGCAGACGCGGACGCTGCTGAGTCAGTTGCGACAGAAGATGCGGGGCTTGAGTCAGGCCGCGATGAGCCGCTTCACGGCGGCCGGATTGCTGGCCGGCTTTTTGAGCATCGATCGCGCTACGCATCGTTGGCCTAGCCGGGTCATTCCGGTCATCAAATTCGAAGCGCTGCCGAAGACCCGACAATTCGTGCGCCAGCTACAGCAAACGGCGTCGTTGGACAACGCGCAAGCGCAACTGGATCACGGCGCGATTACTGCGCTCGAAGATCTGGAGGACGGTACCGGCTACACGCGCTACATGGTGTTCGCAGTCGCGTTCGCGATGGCCGGCGAATGGCGTTCTGCGTATACGGTCGCGAGCGCCGCGTATTCGGTAGCGGAGACGCTGGATCGGCGGAAGTGGCCCACGAGTTCGGTGAAAGGCGATGAGGCGGCTTATCTCTGTGCTGTCTGTCGCTTGCTGAGCGCAACGCGCGTCGAAGATCTATATGAGAGCGAGCACTTCCTGAGCATTGCTAGAGAGCGGCAGTTGGCGCAGCCGCGGCCTTTGAGTTTGCAGCAGTTGGCTGAGCCATTGGCTTATCGAGATCCGCGCTTCGAGGCGGCGGAGTTGATCGTCAAAATCTCCAGACTGCATTTTCAGGAGTTCATGCCGCGCGAGCCCGCAGGCTCCGCCGACTTACGTGAACATTTGAGCGCCTACCGCGCTCAGCCGCTCAAAGAGCTTTGCGAGCGACACTTGCAAGTGTTGTCCACTGTGGACGCAGAGTCGGATGAAGATATCCGGAGCGCGATGAAACAACAGCTCGCGATGAGTTTTTTACAGGTGCAGCTGCTGGCCAAGTTAAGAAACGATGCTGCGAGTCTGATGCCCGAGCTGGCGGTGCGGATGATCGAGTTGCTCCGGTGCACGCCGATGTCGACCCCGATGCCGACCCTGGTGCGACTGGTGTTTCTATGCGCTGGCGCGTTGTTTCTGCCGCCAGCGGCGACGGCAGCCGAGCAGGAACGGCGTCGGCAAGAACTCAAGGAAGTGGCGCGGGAATTTGTCGAAGCGCCCGTCATGCCGTACGACGTACTGCGCGCGGCAAAGTGGCTCAAGCTGGCCGAGGCGGCTCTGAACGCCCCCCTCTATGTTGAGGGCTATCTTCAGGCCTGAAATGCCGGGCTGAGTCTCAGCCCTCGAAGAAGCCCATCTTCACGCCGGCCAGCAGAATCACATCGTTGTCGGCCAGCTTGCGAGCCTGCTCGCCAATCGCGGTGCCGTTCACGGACGGATAATCGCCAGGCTTGCCGCTGTCGACGTGCACGATGAAATAACCATCGGCACGGCGGGTGATCGCAGCGACTTGCACGCCGGGACGGCCGAGCGTGGTCAATGCCTTGTTCAATTCGAGTTCGCGGCCGGCGAAGGCGCCGCTCAACACCTGCAGCTTGGCCTTGGGCAGAGCGATGCCGGCGTGCTCGCCGGTGGCGCTGGTGCTGCCAGGAGGCGGCATCGGGCGAGTCAGCGGCGGCGCCGCGGACGACGCAGCAGGGTTCGGAGTCGGAGCAGCCTTCGGCGTCGGAGCAGGCGGCGGCGGAGGCGACATGGCGGAGGCCTTCTTGGCAGCGACGGCGGCCACGGCCGAACCCGGCGTAATCACCATGGTCTTTTCGAATTCGTCGGGCTCGCTGTCCGAGCTCTGGGTGTCCACGAAGCGCAGCTGATGATGGCCGACGGTGACCACGTCGCCATGTTGAAGCGCATGTTTCTTGATCAGCTTGCCGTTGACGTAAGTGCCATTGGTGCTGTTCAAGTCTTCGAGGAACGAGTCGTTGAGAATATTGATCACCAGCGAGTGGTGACCGCTCACGGCTGGATTATCGATCCGAATGTCATTATCGGGGAGGCGGCCGACGGTGTACCGCTCCTTGTTCATGTTGTATTCGGCCATGACCGAACCGTCCAGGCTGAGGATCAACCGTGCCATTTGCTCGTCCCCGAGTAGTGCCAGTCTACGACCTGTGACTAGCCAAACCAGCGCAAGATTCTGTCAACAACCCCCGTTCGCGCTGCGAACGAGTCCACAACTTGCGCAAGGATGATCGACACATTATCGCGACCGCCGTTGTCGTTCGATAATTGAATCAATTGCTTAGCTACCGTTTCAAGGCTAGCACTAAAGGTGCTCATAGTTAAGTGAATGTCGTCGTCTTCGACCATGTCGGACAGGCCGTCCGAGCACAGGCAGAAGAAATCACCCTTATCGACAGGTTGTTCATGGACCTCGACCTCCACCGTGGGCTCTACCCCCAGGGCGCGGGTCACATAGTTCTTGTTGGTGGCCCGCTGGGCTTCGGCTTGCGAATAGAAGCCCCGGTCCACCAGCTCCTGGAGCAGCGAGTGGTCCATGGTCATCTGCTCGAGCCGGTTGGCGCGCAACCGGTACAGCCGCGAGTCGCCGACATGGGCGATGGCCACGCGGTTATCGAAGAACAGGCAAGCGACGATGGTGGTGCCCATGCCTTCGCATTGCGGCTGGGTCTTGGCGGTCTGATAAATGATCTTGTTGGCGCGCGCGATCGAGTCGCGCAACACGATGCTGGGCCGGGCCATGCCGGTTTCCGGATCGGAGGAGGTCATGTCCTGACGCTCGACCGCTTCCTTCACCAGACTCATCACGGTCTTCACGGCGATGCCGCTGGCGACTTCGCCGGCGTTGTAGCCGCCCATGCCGTCGGCCAGCACGAACAAGCCGATGTCGGCGTCGACACCGATGGTGTCTTCGTTGTGCTCACGCACGCGACCCACGTCGCTCAAACCAACGGAGCGGATCTTGCCACGCACCTAGCAGTCCCTCCCTGACAAGCCGCTGTTGGTGGTCAAGGTAGCAACCACTCGTGTTCGGCCTGGGCCGCGCTCTTTTCCGGCGGCCCGGCGAGGGCGCGCAAGGCCAGGGCCAGTTCGGCGCAAGTCACGTAACGATCGTCTGCCGATTTGGACAAGGCGCGGTCGATGATGGTTTCGATCTCCGGCGGCAAGTCGGGACGGATCATGCGGATCGGCGCATGCGGCTCGGTGGCGATTTTTTGCATCAGTCGCGGCATCGAGTCGGCGCGGAACGGCAGTTGACCGCACAGCAGTTGGTACAGGCTCACGCCGAGGGCGAATTGATCGGAGCGACCGTCGAGCGTGCGCCCTTCCAGCTGTTCCGGTGACATGAATGACGGTGTGCCCAGGACGATTCCGGTTTTGGTTCGGCTTGTATCGGTCAGGCGTGCAATTCCGAAGTCGGTGATCTTCAATTCATCCGTCTCGGGATTGAACATTATATTAGCTGGTTTGATATCGCGATGAACGACGTTCTGCCGGTGCGCATAGTGCAGAGCGTCCGCCACCCGGGCGACGAGCAGCATCACGTTTTTCGGCGGCAGCAACTGCTTCGAGTCGGTGTGGGTGCTCAGATGATGACCGCGCAGATACTCCATTGCGATGTACGCAAGGCCATTGTCTTCGCCCGCATCGTAGACCGTGACGATGGCCGGATGATTCAGCCGGCCGGCCATCTCGGCCTCGCGGAAGAAACGCGCCTTGGCTTCGACCAGGTCGTCCTCTTCGAACTCCTCGGCGAGCGGAATGGCCTTGATGGCCACCACGCGATTGATCTTCGGGTCGCGGCCTAGATACACGATGCCCATGGCACCTTTGCCGAGCTCGCGTTCGATTTCATAGCGGCCGAGGGTGCGCTTGGAGGAGGCGCGTGCCGGCGGCGGATAGTCGGGCAGATCGGGCACAGTTTGTTCGTGGTCTTTCAAATCGAGTGCCGGCCGCTGCGGCCGGATCGGTCGCGGCGGTTCGCGTTTCACCTGAGGTTGCGCAACCGGCGGCGGCAGGTCGCGGGCTATGTCGTGAGTCGAAGGCTCTTCACGCACGCGTGCGCGACGCATCTTCAGTTCGCGGTAATTCGGATCGCGCGTCGCGATGTAGGTGTACACCGCTGATGCTCGCGACAGCTGCGCGCGACGTTCGAAATCCATGCCGAGGTTGTAGAGCAGCTCCATCGTCGGCGCATCCAGCGCGCAGCGTTGATAGGTCTCGAAGGCCAGATCCAATTGGCCCTGCTTATGAAAGGTCTGGCCGAGCGAACGCAAATTCGCGCCGGGATCGAGCACGCCTTGCGCTCGGATGTTGGCGCGGCGGATCAACTCGCCGACCAGATACAAACCGTAGCCGGCAGCCAGCGCCAGGCACGGCAGTAATAAATGCAGCCAGGTTTGCGACGAACGCAACAACATGACTTCGGTGCCTGCCAACAGCACCATGAACAATACTGTGGTCATGCCGCCGATCGCGGCACCCATCGCCGGCAGCATGAAGGCTGCGTACAGCACCACCAGCGCGACCACACTCCATTCGATCGCCGGTGCATACGAGGGGCGAGCATACATCTGGCTGGCGAGCGAACTGGACACGGCGCTGGCCATGGCGATGACCGGCGGCGTGGCTTTGCTCGTCGGCGTCGCGAGGGCATCGTCCACGGTGTCGCTGTTCATCAAGCCGATCAGCACCACTTTGTCGCGCAGCTGGCCCTTCGGCACACCACCCGATAACACTTGCCAGTAGGGATATTGCTGAAATGCCTGCACGCCGCTCGCGGGGAAATATCGTGGCCGACTGTGCTCAGTGGAATCCAACGGCGTGCGTCGAGTTCCCAGGGTCAGCGCATTGCTGGAATGGAATGCCATTTCGTTTGGCGCGACGCCAAGGGCGCGACCTGCAATGACAGCAGCGAGTGACGGTACGAGACCGGTACCGACGCGCACGGCGGCCAGGTCGGTACGCACCACGCCATCGCTATCCGGTTGTATCTGCGTGTGGCCGATGCCGCTGGCCTCGGCGAGAAACACGGGCGCGGGCAACATGGAAATTTCGGCGCCAGCGGCACGGCGCAACACCGAAGGATCGGCACCAGGGGCGAAGCGCGCTGGAATTTGCTCGTCGGTCGAGGCCTTGTCATTGAGACGGATATGGACCGGCAACACTACATTGCCGTGCGAGGCCATGGCCCGGGCCAGGTGAGCATCCGGATCGCGGCCGCTGGCCGATTCGCCCAGCAGTTTGCGCAGCTGTCGGGCCTGATCGGAGTTACCCAGATTGCTGGACTCGAGCAGCGCCAGCGCAGCGCGTACCTTTTCGCGTTCGCTGGTGCGTCGTGCAGTGTCGAAGGGGACGGTGAAAGCGACGACGCGCGCGCCTTCCGCTTTCAGCTTATCGATGAGGCTGGCATGCACATCGCGCGGCCAGGGCCACTCGCCCAGCTGCGCCAGGCTGGCGTCGTCGATGGCGACGATGGCCACTTCGCGGGATGGTGCGACCTCGACCGAGGCCATCATGCGGTCGTAGACGGTGCGCTCCAGGGGCAACTCGGTGGGGGAGGAGACCCACTGACCCACGGCTACCGCCAGAGCTGCTGCCAGCCCGCCGGGAAGCCACGAGAATCGCGCCAGTTTTGCCGCCACGAAGGTTTACCGCCTAAAGCCTCAGAACCCAAGCCAAGCCGAGCCACTATCCTGTTGGTGCGGGACGAAAAGTGCGGCGCGAGTATAGCGAAGGACGATAGGTTAAATTGCCGGCGGCGTCACACCCGCGGCGCGCCCGTAGCGGCCATTGCATGGCCTGAAGCAAAGTCTCGGGCTCGGCGCTGCCGAACGGTTCACATCCATACCAAGTCGTCCCCTTTCCGGTCCCTCCAACAGCATGGCCAAAACCAAGGAAATCTTCGTCTGCGAGCAGTGTGGCAACGAGAGCCTGCAATGGCAGGGCATGTGCCCGTCGTGCGGTGCTGCCGACACGCTCAAGCGTATGAGTATTAGCCGTAGCTCGCGCAACGGCTCCGAGCGGCGGCCCTTGGCGGCAGGCACTGACCGACCGAAGCGGCTGGTCGATGTCACCGAGGCCAATGAGCCGCGCATCGCTACTGGATTGTCGGAACTGGATCGAGTGCTGGGCGGCGGACTGGTGTTGGGCTCGGTGACCTTGTTGGGCGGCGATCCCGGTATCGGCAAGTCGACGGTGCTGTTGCAAGCGGGCGATGCGCTGAGCCGTGCTACGCCGACGCTGTACGTGACCGGCGAAGAGTCGCTGCGCCAAGTGAGCTTGCGCGCGCGCCGGCTCGAAGTGGTGAGCGACACCTTGCAGCTGCTGGCCGAGACCAACGTCGAGACCATCATCGATCACGCGCAACAAAGCGGTGCGCGCGTGCTGGTCATCGACTCGATTCAAACCATGTTCGCCACCGACGTGGATTCGTCGCCTGGTTCGGCGACCCAGGTGCGCGAGTCCGCCGCGGCGCTGGTGCGCTTTGCTAAGTCATCGGGCGTGTCGGTGCTGATCATCGGCCACGTCACTAAAGAAGGCGTGATCGCCGGTCCGCGCATCCTCGAGCACATGGTGGACACGGTGCTGTATTTCGAGAGCGACGCCGGCAGTCGCTTCCGTTTGGTGCGCGCGGTGAAGAATCGATTTGGTGCGGCCAACGAAGTCGGTGTGTTCGCCATGACCGAGCAGGGTCTGCGCGAAGTGAAAAATCCGTCGGCGATTTTCTTGTCGCAACATCCGCAGCCGGTCGCGGGTAGCGCGGTGATGGTGGCGCGCGAAGGCAGCCGCCCGATGTTGATCGAAGTGCAATCGCTCACCGATGAAGCGCAGGGCATGAATCCGCGTCGCGTCGCTGTGGGGCTGGAAGCGAATCGACTGGCGTTGCTGTTGGCGGTGTTACATCGACACGGTGGCGTGTCGACCGCCGGGCGCGATGTGTTTCTCAATGTCGTCGGCGGTGTACGCATCACCGAGACGGCTGCGGATTTGCCGGCGGTGCTGGCCTCTGTTTCGAGCGTGCGAGACAAGCCGCTCGCACCTCGGCTGGTGTGCTTCGGCGAACTGGGGTTGGCAGGCGAAGTACGTCCGGTGCCCTATGGCGAGGAGCGGCTACGCGAAGCTGCGAAGCATGGCTTCGAACTCGCCGTCGTGCCGGAAGCAAACAAACCCCGTCGTGAGATCGAGGGGCTGCGGGTGATCGGCGTCGAGCGTCTGGACGAGGCGTTACGCAGCGCCTTTTGACGCGGCTTGCTCCAGCTGCAAGCCGATAGGCCGCACGCGCGCGGTCTTCACGCTGTTCTCGGCCGTCGACAGAATTTCGACCGACAGCGGGCCCAGCTTCAGGCCGGTGCCCGGATGCGGAATGGTTTCCAGATATTCCAGGATCAAGCCGTTCAAAGTGCGCGGGCCATCGGTGGGCAAGTCCCAGCCCAGGGTGCGATTCAACACTCGGATACTGATGGCGCCGTTGATGACGAAACTGCCGTCGGCTTCGCGATGAATGTCTTGATGGAGTGCACCCGGCGCGCTGGTGAAGTCGCCGACCACTTCTTCGAGAATATCCTCCAACGTCACCAGGCCGCGGATGTCGCCGTACTCATCGACGACCAGCGCGATGCGCCGGCGATCGCGTTGAAAGTTCAGCAACTGCACGCTGAGCGTGGTGCCTTCCGGAACGAAATAACCTTCGCGCTCGCGCGCCAGTTGTAACAATCGTTCGCGCGTCAGGTCGCTGCGTGCCAAGGCATGCGCGACCTTTTTCATGTGCAGAATGCCGATGATGTTGTCGAGATTGTTCTCGCACACCGGCAGTCGTGTGTGTGGCGTGGAGCGCAGGGTGTCGCTGATTGTGTCCCAGTCATCGGCGATGTCGATGCTCGCGATCTCACTGCGCGGGATCATGATGTCGTCGACCTTCATGGTGTCCAGGTCGAGCAACTTGTCGGTCAGGCGGCGGCGCGGGTTATCGGGTGTCCACTGCGTGGAATCAGAGCGCCGCGGTTTGGCGGGCGCACGCACCAAAGTGCGACCCACGAAGAATCCGACCAGTGCGGCGGCTAACACCGCGAGCACCATGACGGTCACCCATGCAACGGCATGCGGATTCAAATCCGGTTCCTAACCCCAGTGCCGACCCAGAATGGTCTCGAGCACGATTTTCGAGCCGAAATACGCCAAGCCGAGCAGCGCGAAGCCGCTCAGCGTCCAGTTCCTGGCGACGCGACCGCGCCAACCGAAACGCCAGCGGCCGAACAGCAGCACGGCGAACACGATCCAGGCCAGGCAGGACAGCACGGTCTTGTGGATCAAGTGCTGCGCGAACAGGTCGCGCACGAAAATGAAGCCACTGAAGAGGGCCAGCGTCAGGATGGCGAAGCCGGCGCCGAGCGCTTGGAAGGTCGCCGCTTCGAGCGCTTCCATCGACGGCAGGATGGTCAGCATGCCGAGCGGCTGGCGACTGCGCAGCCGGCGGTCGAGCAAGGCCAGCGCGATGGCCAATGCCACGGCGATGGTCAGCAATGCATAAGCCAAGGTCGAGAGCACGATGTGCGCGGCGATTTCCCAGGTCTGCTGTTCGACCGCATAACTGGAGTTGCCTTCGACCGTGGTAGCGGCGACCACGCCGGCAATGGCCATGAGCACGGAGCTGATGCCGGCGAAGCGCGGCCGCACCCAGGTCAGGATCAGTGCGATCAGGCCCGTGGGCCAGCCGATCAGCGAGGCGGTCTCGGCCACCGTGAATGCCAGCTCGGGCTTGGCGAACACGCTGCTCCAGAGCAGCGATGCATGCAGCGCCACGGCGATGGCCCCGAGTGCCAGCCCGGCGATACGACGACCGCGCGCGGCATTTTCATCGGCACGGTAGACGCTCGAGGCAAGCCATGCGGCGCAAGCCAAATAGCAAGCGAGAACGACGATGGACAGCACTGAGGTGGGGGGCTCAGATAAGGATGACGCCCCTAGGATAACGGATCGCCTAAACTAGAGCGTAACAACTCCCATTTACCGGTAGACCTCGAGACCATGTTCGACAAACTGACTGAACGCCTGCAAGGCGTCATGGAAAGCCTGCGCGGTCGCGGGCGCCTCACCGAGGAGAACATCGCCGACACCCTGCGCCAGGTGCGCATGGCGCTGCTGGAGGCGGACGTCGCCTTGCCGGTGGTGAAAACCTTCGTGGACGCCATCCGCGGCAAGGTGGTGGGTCAGGAGTTCGATAAAAGCCTGACGCCGGGTCAGATGCTGGTGAAGCTCATCCACGATGAGCTGATCGCGCTGATGGGCGCGGGCGTACGGCCACTGAACCTGCGCGCGCAGCCGCCGGTCGTCATCCTGCTCGCGGGCCTGCAAGGTGCGGGTAAAACCACCTCAGCCGGCAAGCTGGCCAAGTGGTTGAAGGAAAACGAGCGCAAGAAGGTGCTGCTGGCCAGTACCGACGTTTATCGCCCCGCTGCCATCCTGCAGCTGGAGCGGCTGGCCGCGCAGCTGGAGGTCGCGTTTTATCCGTCGGATCCCAAGAAGCCGGCGGTCACTCTGGCGAAAGAAGCCTTCGCCGAGGCCAAGCAGTCGCTGTATGACGTGCTGATCGTCGACACCGCCGGTCGGTTGCATGTCGACGACGAAATGATGGTCGAGATCCGCGAGATCGCCGGCGCCGTTTCGCCCACGGAAACGCTGTTCGTCGTCGACAGCATGGCCGGCCAAGACGCGGTAAACGCGGCCAAGGCGTTCGGCGCGGCACTGACGCTGACTGGCGTCGTGCTCACCAAGACTGACGGCGACGCGCGCGGTGGTGCCGCGCTGTCGGTACGGCAGATCACCGGTGCCCCCATTCTGTTCATGGGTACCGGCGAGAAGACCGATGCGCTGGAGCCTTTCCACGCCGAACGAGTCGCCTCGCGCATTCTCGGCATGGGCGACGTGTTGTCGCTGGTCGAGAAAGTCACCCAGAACGTCGATCGCGAGCAGGCCGAGAAGCTGGCCCGCAAGCTGAAGAAGGGCAAGGACTTCGACCTGGAGGACTTGCACGATCAGCTGCAGCAGGTCGAGAAGATGGGCGGCCTGAGCGCGCTCATGGACAAGCTGCCGGCGCAATTGGCCGGCAAAGCGGCGCAGATGCCCCAGGGCAACGAGAAGGAGATCAAGCGCCAGCTGGCCATGATCCGCTCCATGACCCCGGGTGAACGGCGCTACCCCAAGACCATCGACGCGTCCCGCAAGCGGCGCATCGCCGGCGGCTCCGGGGTGCATGTGTCGGAGATCAATAAGCTGCTGAAGAACCACCTGCAGATGCAGAAGATGATGAAGACGTTCTCCAAGGGGGGCGGCTTGCGGCGTCTGATGAGTGCCTTCGGCGGCGGTGGCGGCTTCCCGCGTCCCCAATAGGCAGCCCTTCCACTAATCACCTGTTTTCAGTATAGTTCGCGCCCTTTTCCGGGGCCCCTGCGCCCGGATGCCCGGCTATACGTATTGTTTTCGAGGCTTTAGCAGCATGGTCACGATCCGGCTCACCCGTCGCGGGGCGAAAAAGACGCCCTTCTATCACATCGTCGTCACGGACAGCCGTATGCGTCAGGGCGGTACTACCCTGGAACAGCTCGGGTTTTTCAACCCGATCCCGACCGGCAAGCAGCGCCGGCTGGAGCTGAAGCTGGATCGCGTCGACTACTGGGTCAGCAAGGGCGCCAAGCCGTCCGAGCGCGTGGCCGAGCTGGTCAAGAACCATCGCAAGCAGGCTGTCGCGGCCTGATTCAGGCTCGGCGGGGCGCCGCTCTCGATTTAGTTGACTGGGTTAGTAGTTGACTATGGGCGACGCGCAAGCGACGGAAGACCGTTGGGTGGTGCTGGGTAAAATCGGCGGCGCCTTCGGCGTGCAGGGTTGGGTGCGAATCACTTCGTACACCGACCCGCCCGACAATATTTTGGAATACGAACGCTGGCACCTGCGCCAAGCCGGGCAGTGGGCAGCGGTCGAAGTCGAAGACGGGCGGATGACCGCCAAAGGCGTGCAGGCGAAGCTCGCCGGTATCGACTCTCCGGAAGAGGCTCGGTTGCAGGTCGGCGTGGAGATCGCCGTACTGCGCAGTGAGCTGCCGCCGACGGCGCCCGGAGAGTTTTACTGGAGCGATTTGGAAGGCCTGGAAGCGCTGACCCCGAGCGGTGAATTGCTGGGGCGCGTGGATCACTTCCGCAGTACGCCGGGTGGCGATATCGCGGTGGTCCGGGGCACCAAGGAGCACTGGATCCCGTTCGTGAAGGATCGGATCGTCAAAGTTGACCTCGAGGCCAAGCGCATCGTGTTCGACTGGGGTGTGGACTGGCTGGACGACTGAGGCCGCGGATCATGCGCATCGAAGTGGTGACGCTGTTTCCGGAGTTCGTGGCCGAGGCAGTTCGAGTGGGTGTCTTGGGTCGCGCCATCGAGCGCGGCACGGTGGCAGTGAACGCCACGACCCCGCGCGAGTTTGCGATGGATGTGCATAAGACCGTCGACGACCGTCCTTACGGGGGCGGGCCGGGGATGGTGTTGAAGATCGAGCCGACGCGTACCTCGATTCGAGCCGCGAAGGCGCGACTGCCGGCTGGCAGCCGTAGCGTGTATCTCGCCGCCGATGGGGCGCCGCTGAGTCACGCGAAGGCGCAGGAGCTGGCGCAGTTGCCGGGCCTGCTGTTGCTGGCGGGACGCTACGAAGGCGTCGATGAGCGACTGATTCAGTCGGAGATCGACGAATGCGTGTCCATCGGCGACTACGTGTTGTCGGGCGGCGAGTTGCCGGCGCTGGTGTTGATCGACGCAGTGGTCCGGTTGCTACCGGGCGTGCTGGGTGACGAAGCCTCGGCGGTGGAAGACTCGTTCGTCGCCGGGCTGCTCGACTGGCCGCACTACACGCGGCCGGAAGTGTTCGAAGGGCAGGCGGTGCCTGCGGTGCTGGTCGGTGGCAATCATGCCGCGATTCGGCGCTGGCGAGAGCAACAGGCGCTCGGGCGCACCTGGCTGCGACGGCCTGACTTGATCGAGAAACTGGCGCTGACGGCTGAGCAGCAGCGCTTATTGAAAGAATTTTTGGCGGAGCGACTCGTTAGCGAGGGGACTTCGCCGCCGCTTTGATTACGGATGGGTACGACATGAACATCATCGAAAAGCTCGAGAGCGAAGCCATCGGCAAAGAGATTCCTGACTTCTCCCCCGGCGACACTGTCGTCGTGGAAGTGAAGGTCAAGGAAGGCGACCGCGAGCGCACGCAGGCCTATGAAGGCGTCGTGATTGCCCGTCGCAACCGCGGCTTCAACTCGTCTTTCACCGTGCGCAAGATTTCGCACGGCGAAGGCGTCGAGCGCGTGTTCCAGACCTACAGCCCGTCGATCGGCGCCATCACCGTGAAGCGTCGCGGTAACGTGCGTCGTGCCAAGCTGTACTACCTGCGCGACCTGACCGGTAAGGCAGCGCGCATCGAAGAGAAGGTCTAATAGACCCGGATTGCACGGCCGGCGTGGTGCAAAACTACACGCCGGCCTTCGATCCCGTCCGAGTTGGCTGCGCGTATCACGCGCGGCTAACGGCTTAGTCTCTCGCCTGGTTAAACTGTGTCTCCCTAGAGGAGACGCCATGCTCATCCCTCTCCGCCGCCTGCTGTTCAGCTTGCTCGCGACCTGTTGCGCGACGGCTGCGCTCGCGAGCCCCGCGACCGACAAGGTCCTCCAGAACGTTCGCTTGCCCGGCGGCTTTGAGCTCTCTGTCTATGCCGACAACGTGCCGGCTGCGCGCTCCATGGCGCTGGGCGCTCAAGGCACCTTGTTCGTCGGTACGCGCGGCACCACCGTTTATTCCATCAGTGGCACGCCCGGCACCGGGCTCAAGCCTACGGTGCGCGTGCTGGCCGATAAGTTGAACATGCCGAACGGCGTCGCCTTTCGCGACGGTGCGCTGTATGTCGCCGAGGTCAATCGGATCCTGCGCTACGACGGCATCGAGTCGTCGCTGGCCAATGTGCCGGCACCGAAAGTAGTGCGCGACGATTTGCCGAAAGATCGGCATCACGGGTGGAAGTACATCGCCTTCGGTCCCGACGGCAAGTTGTATGTGCCCATCGGCGCGCCCTGCAATGTTTGTAACGAACCGAAGTACGCCAGCATCACGCGCATGAATGCGGATGGCTCGGGCTACGAAGTGTTTGCTCGCGGAATTCGTAACACGGTGGGCTTCACCTGGCATCCCACCAGCAAAGAGTTGTGGTTCACCGATAACGGTCGCGATTATCTCGGTGACGATTCGCCGCCGTGCGAACTGAACGTGGCGCCGCGCGCCGGCCTCGACTTCGGCTTTCCTTACTGCCATGGCAAGGACACCAAGGATCCCGAGTTCGGCAAGTTGGGCGACTGCTCGAAGATGACGCCGCCGGTACAAACATTGGGGGCGCACGTGGCGCCGCTGGGCGTGAAGTTCTACACCGGCAGCGTGTTCCCGGAAAAATATCGTAACCAGGTGTTGATCGCCGAACATGGCTCGTGGAATCGCAGCCAGAAGAACGGTTATCGCATCACCCTGGTGCGTCTGGATACTCAGAACAACGGACACAAGGCTTTGAGCTACGAACAGTTCGCCACCGGCTTCAACCGCGGCGACGAAGTGTTCGGCCGTCCCGTCGACTTGCTGGTGCTGGAGGACGGCTCGATGCTGATCTCCGACGATACCGCCGGCGCCATTTACCGTCTGACCTACACTGCGACTTGATTCTTCCATGAAAGCGATCGCTGGCATTCTCGGTTTCATCTGGCGCGGCCTCGATGGGTTACGCAAAGTGCTGCACCTCATCGTGTTGCTGATCCTGTTCATGGTGATCGGCGCGGCCTTGTCGCCCAGCATCCCCATCGTGCCCAGCAAAGCGGCGTTGGTGCTCGCTCCGCAAGGGGCACTGGTCGAGCAGCTGTCCGGCGATCCGTTCGAACGCGCGGTCGCGGAAGCTTATGGACAGAGTCGTCCCGAAACATTGCTGCGCGATTTGGTCGACAGCGTCGATGCCGCGGCCAAGGACAAGCGCATCGAATTGATGGTGCTGGATCTGGGCGGCATGTCCGGCGGCGGCATCGCCAAGATGGAAGAGCTGGCGCAAGCCATTCAGCGCTTCCGTGCCGCGGGCAAAAAGGTATTCGCATTCGGCGAGAGCTACGACCAGGCGCAGTACTACCTCGCGGCGCAGGCCGATGAGATTTATCTGGATCCGCACGGCTTGGTGCTCATCGAAGGCTTCGGCTACTACCGCACCTTCCTCAAGGGTGTGATCGACAAGCTCGAGGTGGATGTGAACGTGTTCCGTGCCGGCAAGTTCAAGTCGTTCACGGATCAGTTCAGTCGCAGCGACATGTCCGAGCAGGAAGAACAAGAGAGCCTGGCTTGGTTGAATGCGCTGTGGGGCCAATATCAGGCCGGCGTGTCCAAGGCTCGTGGCTTCGTCGAAGACGGAGTGATTGCGGCCTACTCGAGCCAGTTCGCGGAAATCGCCAAGGCTCATCGCGGCGATCTGGCCGCGGCGGCGTTGGAAAAAAACCTGGTCACTGAATTGAAGTCGCGTCGCGAGTTCGAAGATCAGATCAAGGCGCTGGTCGGCGAAGACAAAGACGAGCACAGCTTCAAGGCCGTGATGCATTGGGATTATCACGCCGCGATTCGCTCCGGCCAGGCGCTGGAGATCGAAGGAGATCACATCGGCGTGGTGGTCGCTGCCGGTGAGATTCTGGACGGCCCGCAACCTCCGGGCACCATCGGCTCGGACTCGACGTCGCGGTTGCTGCGCGATGCGCTGTACGACGACGAAGTCAAAGCCGTGGTGCTGCGAATCGACAGCCCCGGCGGCAGCATGCTGGCCTCGGAAGTCATTCGTCGCGAAATCGATGCGCTACGCAAGGCAGGTAAACCGGTGATCGCTTCGATGAGCAGCATGGCGGCCTCGGGCGGTTACTACATCGCCATGGATGCCGATGAGATTTGGGCCAGTCCTGCGACGCTCACCGGTTCGATCGGTGTGTTCGCTGTGTTCCCGACCATCGAACGCACGCTGGAAAAATTCGGCGTCACTATCGACGGCGTGGGCACGACGCCGTATGCCGGCTCGTTGCGCTTGGATCGCACCTTGAACGACGGCGCCAAAGAAATCCTGCAGAACTCCATCGATCATGCGTACAGCGTGTTCGTGAACAACGTCGCCAGCGCGCGTGAGAAAACATTCGAAGACGTCGACGCGGTCGCGCAAGGTCGCGTCTGGGCCGGCGTGGACGCGGCTCAGAATGGCTTGGTCGACAAGCTCGGTTCTTACAAGGATGCGTTGGACTCAGCCGCGGAGCGCGCCGGTTTGGGTAAGGACTATAAAGTTCATTACATCGAGCCGCCGCTCGGTTGGCGCCAAGCCCTGGCCATGCGCTCGCAAGCACTGGCTGCTCGCATCACTCGCGCCCTGGTGCCGGAACATGAGTTGTTTGCTAACGCTCGTCGCATCCTCGCACCGCTGGAAAGCGAGCTGAAGCGCATGGCGCAGTTCAACGATCCGAAACAGGTTTATTACTACTGCGCCTGTTCGGCGCCCTGAATCGGCCTCTGAAATAAAAAGAGCCCCGCCGTGACGGCGGGGCTCTAGTGACTGTCTGGATCAGGCAGTTTCCCAATCCAGTACCACCTTGCCCGACTGACCCGCGCCCATGATTTCGAAGCCGCGCTGATAGTCCTTGATCGGCAGGCGATGGGTGATGATGGGGCGGATGTTCAAGCCGCTCTGGAGCATGGCCGCCATCTTGTACCAGGTCTCGAACATCTCACGGCCGTAGATGCCTTTGATGGTCAGGCCCTTGAACACCACTTCGTTCCAATCGATGGCGACTTCGCTGGACGGGATGCCCAGCATGGCAATGCTGCCGCCGTGATGCAGGGTGCGCAGCATGCTGCGGATGGCTGAAGGGTTGCCCGACATTTCCAGGCCGACGTCGAAGCCTTCCTGCATGCCCAGCTGTTTCATCGCGTCGTCCAGCGAGTCGCGTTGTACGTTCAACGCCAGCGTGGCGCCCATCTTGCGAGCCAGTTCCAGGCGATAGTCGTTCACGTCGGTAATCACGACGTTGCGAGCACCGACGAAGCGCGCGATGGCTGCGGCCATGATGCCAATCGGACCGGCACCGGTGATCAGCACGTCTTCGCCGACCAGGTCGAACGCGAGTGCGGTGTGCACGGCATTGCCCAGCGGATCCAGGATCGACGCGATTTCGTCGTCGATGACGGCGGGCAGCTTGAACGCGTTGAACGCAGGAATCACCACGTAATCGGCGAACGAACCCTGACGATTCACGCCCACGCCGAGCGTGTTACGGCAAAGATGCCGACGGCCGGCGCGACAGTTACGGCAGTAGCCGCAAGTGATGTGACCTTCGCCAGAGACGCGATCGCCGATCGCAAACCCGGATACTTCGCTGCCGATCTCCACGATCTCGCCGCTGTATTCGTGACCGACCGCCATCGGCACGGGAATGGTTTTCTGGGCCCACGCATCCCAGTTGTAGATGTGCATGTCGGTGCCGCAGATGGCAGTCCGCTTGATGCGGATCATCACATCGTTGGGTCCCACCGTGGGTTTGGGAATCTCCTGTAACTCGATACCGACAGCAGCATGGGCTTTGACTAGTGCGCGCATGGTTATTCGTTTGCTCTGAAGTTGAATGAATTATCGAATGACGCCGAGTTCCTTGCCTACTGTGGTGAATGCAGCGACGGCCTTGTCCAGCTGCTGGGTGGTATGCGCCGCGGACATTTGCGTGCGAATGCGCGCCTTGCCGTGCGGGACCACCGGGAAAGAGAAACCGATGACATAAACGCCATGATCGAGCAGGCGCTGGGCAAACTCGGACGCGACCTTGGCATCGCCGAGCATGACCGGAATGATGGGGTGCTCGCCGGGCACCAGGTTGAAGCCGGCGTCCGTCATGCCTTTGCGGAAGTGAGCTGCATTCTCACGCAGTTTCACGCGTAGCTGGTCATCAGCCTCGAGCAGGTCGATCACTCGCAAGCTGGCCGCCGCGATGAATGGCGGAATGCTGTTGGAGAACAAATAAGGTCGCGAGCGTTGCCGCAGCCAGGCGATGATTTCTTTGCGACCCGACGTGTAGCCGCCAGCAGCGCCGCCCAATGCTTTGCCGAGCGTGCCGGTGATGATGTCCACGCGATCCATTACGCCACGCAACTCGTGTGTGCCGCGACCCTTGTCGCCGATGAAACCCACAGAGTGCGAATCGTCCACCATGACAAGTGCGTCGTATCGATCCGCTAAGTCGCAAATTTCCTGCAAGCGTGCGATCACGCCGTCCATGGAGAACACGCCGTCCGTGGCGATCAAGCGCACACGGGCGTTGGCGGCTTCTTTGAGTCGCGTTTCCAGTTCATCCAGATCGTTGTTGGCATAACGGAAGCGCTGCGCTTTGCACAGGCGGATACCGTCGATGATGCTGGCGTGATTCAGCGAGTCGCTGATCACTGCGTCCTGCTCGTCCAGCAAGGTTTCGAACAAGCCGCCGTTGGCGTCGAAGCAGGAGGAATACAGAATCGTGTCGTCGGTGCCCAGAAAGCGGCTCAGGCGCTCTTCCAGGTCCTTATGGATTTGATGGGTGCCGCAGATGAAGCGCACCGAGGCCATGCCATAGCCATAACGATCCAGCGCCAGTCGCGCTGCCTCGCGCACCGACGCGTGGTTCGCCAGGCCTAAATAATTGTTGGCGCAAAGATTCAGCACTTCGTTGCCGCCGACCACGCGCACTGAAGCGCTTTGCGGAGTGCTAAGTATGCGTTCTGGTTTGAACAGACCTTGGGTCCGCAGCTGTTCAGTCTCGGCCGTCAGCCGTTGCAGAAAATCACGCTTCACAATCAAGACCTCGCTACGCCGCGCCCCTCGAAGAAGGCGCGGATTGTGCCACTGTGCGGATGACGGCTAGCAGGTCAGCTAGGTTCCGCAGCTTGGAGTACAGCTCATAGAAGGGCCAGTACAGTTCCGTGCAGCGGCATTAATCGGACATATTGCGTTGCCAGGGGTAAATTTTTATTCTCGGTATGGCTACAGACGACCACGCTACTGACCAGCCCAAAGGGATTTATCGGTTCCACATATAACTAGTAATCGGCTGCCGCGGCAGTCCGACGGGGGTTCTCATGAAGATGCAACAGCGAGGGATGCTGTCCGTCATGGGCGGCCTGTTGTGCGTGAGTGGGATGACGAACGCACAGGAAGTCAGCAATAGAACACTGGAAGAAGTCGTAGTCACTGCCGAGAAGCGCGAACAAACGTTACTGGAAGTACCCGTTGCCGTTTCCGCCTACACCAGCGCCCGCCGAGATCTGATCGGCGTCAACACAATAGAAGACGTGGCGCGCATCACGCCCAGCTTGAGCTATACCAACAACGATCGACTATCGATTCGCGGCTTCGGCCGTCTCACCAATAACATCGGCACTGACCCTTCGGTGGCGTTGTATTCCGATGGCATTTTTTCCACGTCCATGGCGGACACTTCGACGCCGTCGTTGTTCATCGATCGCACCGAAATCCTGCGCGGCCCGCAGGGCACTTTGTACGGTCGCAATTCCATCGGCGGCACACTCAACGTCATTGCCAAACGACCGACCAAGGAATTCAACGGCGAGGTTCGCGGTACTTTCGGCAACTACGGCAGTTGGCGCACCGATGCACTGTTGCGCGGCCCGTTGACTGAGTCGTTACGTTTTTTGATCGGCGGCTCCAAGGATCGACGCGAGCAAGGCTTCATCAACAACATCGGCACCGGCGGCGACACCGCCGACAGCGATCGCTGGATGGTCGAAGCGCAGCTCGAAGCGGACCTGGGTGAGCGAGTGGTCGCGCGGCTGAGGTATTCGAAGTTCGAGTGGCAGGATAGTTACGGAGTGGGCAACACGCTCGGCAGCACCATTTCCGCGTTCAACAACATTTCGTTGTCCGGAACCGGCAGCTCGGCGTTGTACTACAACAGCGTGTTTGGCTATGGCGGTGTGAATCCAAGCGTGGCCGATCCCTACACCATCAACACCAACTCACCGTCCCAAGGCACGCTACACGATCAGCATCGAGTCCACTTGGATGTGACGGCGGACTTCGAGGGTGCCACGCTGAAGTTGTTGTCCGGTTATCAGCAGTACGCCTATTTCACGTCATCGGACAGCGACAACACGCCGCGAACTGCGCCATTCAACGTTCCAGTGCCATCGAGCGGAACGTTGTCCATCGATCTGGACGGTGCGGCGGGACCGTTGCCTAGCCAGACCATTGCTCGTCCTGCATTCACCGCATTGAACGTCACTCCCGATGCACGGACTTATTATCGCGAGTATCAGCAGTGGCAATCGAATGAGTTGAATCTTGCCTCGAACGGCGACGGCGCTGTGCAATGGATCGTGGGGTTGTATCAATACAGCCAGAAATGGGACCAGCCGCAGGGCATCGCGGTGGTCGGCGACAACGCCATCATGAATCCGCTGGGCGCGGCGGCGAATCCGAGCGGCGCGTTTCTAGCAGTCGACGGCCATTTGGAAACCGATTCGTACGCTGGTTTCGGCCAGGTCGATTGGTCGTTTGCCAAGGCCTGGACATTAACCATGGGCTTGCGTTACACCGAAGATAAAAAGACTGGCATCGACAGTGCTCGTTACGTGGCTCGCACGCCTGGGACTGCGATTGCCGCGGCCGACGCGCAAGGCACGCTCGAGAGCATCATCATCGGCTTGTTTCCTGTCGGTACGCCGCTCGCGTACATACAAACGCAAGTGCCAATCATCGCGCCGCTGATTGCTCCAGCAGTGCTGGCGCAAACGCAGGCGCTGGCGTTGGATGTAACACAGAGCCAGGTCTGCGGTGCCACTGCCTGTTCGCCGGATCTGACGGCGAATCCCGGTGGCGGCTTGCGGCGTAGCCTCGCTGGCAATTGGGATGCGGTGACTGGTACCACGGGTCTGCAGTGGGAGCCCAACGACGATACGAATGTGTATCTGCGTTACAGCCGCGGCTACAAGTCGGGCGGCTGGTTGGGCTCCAACGGTCTCACGCCCAATCCGTATGCCGACCCTGAGTACGTCGACTCATACGAACTAGGCATCAAGACCGTGCTCGCGGATCAGCTGCAAGTGAATACCGCGGTGTTCTATAGCGACTACGACGGGTTCCAAACGCCGCTGACGGTGTCGCTCGGTACGATTACGGCCGCACGCTTTCTCAACTTGCAGGCTCGCGTGCAAGGCGTGGAAGTGGAGGCGAGTTGGTCGCCTATAAATCGATTGCAGCTGATGGCCAGCTACTCGTATCTGGACGCCAAGATCACCGACGGCTGCTGTTTCGTCGACAACGCCGATCCCACCGGCCTGACGGCGGGCGCTCGTCGCACTAGCACGTTGCCCAACGGTGACGTGGCGCAGACCTTGGTCGGCAATCGCCTGCCGTTGTCGCCCAAGAACAAGTGGACGGTAGGTGCGAACTACACGTGGAGATTCACGCCGGGCTCGTTCACGGTCAGCGGCATGTACACCGACACGGGCGATCAGCAATCGACCATTTGGAACAATCCAATCTATACGGCGCCATCGTTCGAGATCGCAGACTTTCGTTTGTTATGGAATGACGCGGAGAATCGCTACACCGTCATCGGTTTCGTCAAGAACGCGCTCGACGAAATCGGTTATGGCAGTTCCACGGGCAGTTCGCCGACGCCCATCGGGTCGCGGCGCTCAGTGTCGCTGACGTATCCGCGAACCTATGGAATGGAGTTGCAGTATCGGTTCTAGCGCCCATTCAGATGAACTAGGCAGACAGGCTGCGTCCGTGCTCAAGCGGACGCGGTCTGGCTCCACTGATCCACCGCTGAGTGCAGCACATCGATGGGCACGGGGCCGGATCGCAGCACCAGGTCGTGAAATGCGCGCACATCGAAGCGCGAGCCCATCCGTTGACGAGCCCGCTCACGAGCGGCACGAATCTCAGTTGCGCCTACCATGAAGCTGCAAGCCTGGCCGGGATACACGCAGTAACGATCGATCTCGCGTTCGGCGGCCATCTGTCGCTCGCCCGCGTTCTCAACCATCCATTTGACGGCTTGCTCGCGCGTCCAGCGATGATGATGAATGCCAGTGTCGACGACGATGCGCGCGGCACGGAACAGCTCCGATTGCAGCAGTCCGATGCGCCCAGCTGGATTGCTGTCATAGATGCCGAGCTCGTCAGCCACACGCTCGGCATAAAGCGCCCAGCCTTCGGTGTACGCAGAGAAACGCACCAGCCGGCGGAACAGCGACAACTCTCCAGCCGCGCGTAGCACGCTGAATTGGAAGTGATGTCCGGGAATGCCTTCGTGATGTGCCAGCGTCGGCAAGCGCCATAACGGCAGCTCGGCCGGCGACTTCAGATTCAATGAGAACGTGCCGGGCTGGCCGCCGACGCCATCGCTGTAGAACGCGCCGGGCGCGCCATTCTCGATGGCCACCGGAATGCGCTTCACCAGTAACTCATCCTTGGGGATGGTCTGGAACCCTTTCGGCAGCAGCGCGCGAATCGCAGCGATCATGTCGCTCGCCGCGGCCAACAGTTGCTCGCGACCGGCATCGTTCTCCGGCACCAGGAAGCGAGCATCGGCATCTAGTGCTTTGACGCGCTCAGCGACTGATCCGGTTTTCAGTCCTTGCTGCTGCAAGCCGCGGTCTAGTTGCGCTGTGATATCGGCGACCAGTTGCAGACCGCGCTGATGCAGTTCACCAGGGGCGATGCTGGTCGTGGTGTTCGAGCGAACGGAGCTTGCGTAGTAGGCGTCACCGTCGGGCAGCGCCCAGACGCCAGCGGCAGTCTTAGCCTTTGGCGATAACGACTGCAGCGCTTGAATCTGACGATCAAGGGCTGGCGCAATGTTGGCTCGGAATATCTGTTCGGCTCGCGTACCAACGTCGCCAAGCTTCTTGGCTTTGGCGCGTTCCATGGCCGGCGCGATCATGGCCGTCTGTGTTGGTTTGGCCTGTCGCAGCGTTTGAATCTGCGCGATGGTGCGAGTGATGACGAAACTCGGCGGAATCACGCCGATGCCGGCGTCGTGCCGAATGCGTTCGGTCTCCTGATCCAACGCGCGACCCAGCGCCGTCAACCGCGAGTAGTACGCGTCAACATCCTGCGCCGACTCGAGCGGATGACGCGATCCTAGAAACTCCGGCAACCAATAATAGGTGCCGTTCATCTGGCTGACCGGATACGGGCTGGGTCGCAGGTTGATGTCGACCATGCCGTAACGCGCCGTCAATTCCTTCAGCGTCGAGTACACGAACACCGCAGTGTCGTAGTCGAGCTTGGCGGCTGCATCGAGTGTGGTTCGGTCGATGCGGCTCAGCTCGCTCAATGCTCGCGCTGATGACTCGCGGTCTTTGGCCGATGCACTCAGCGAGCGATCGTCGAGTTGCGAACGTAAGTTCGCATGCTTGCCGACATCGAATTCATTGCCGGTGGCTTCTTCCGGGCTACGACGCAGATAGTCTTCTGCTAGTCGTTGCAATAGCGCGGCGAGTGCAGTGGCAGGGGCATCGGCAGCGAATGCCGGCAGCCCGCTAAAGGCTGCTAGGCCGGCTCCGACAGCGGTGCGGATGAGCGTGCGGCGGTTCATGCGCGCGCCAGCTTACCGGAGTTACGGTAACGCTGGCCATGCGTGGTCTGCTCAAGTTTGTTGCGAATCGAACAACCGCGCGACGCGACGCCGTTCCTGGGCGTTCAAGTGCAAGCCGATCTTGGTTCGGCGCCAAAGCACGTCGTCGCCGCTACGCGCCCATTCGTAGGCGACCAGATAGTCGATCTCGGCTTGTGTCAGTCCGCCGCCGTAGTGTTCGCCGAGATCCAGCATGGCCCGTGCCTTGCCGAGAATTTTTTCCACTCGAGTGCCATACGCATGCGAGAGTCGCTGTGCCAGCGCAGGCGGTAAGAATGACCAACGCTTCTGTACGCCCGCCGCGAACGAGGCGAAGTCGGCGCGTGGCAAATCGCCGCCCGGCAGTGCAGCTTTGTCGGTCCAGTCGCGCTCGCTACTGTTCAAGTGTGGCTGCAACTTTTCCAGAGCGCTTTCGGCGAGCCGTCGATAGGTGGTGATCTTACCGCCGAACACCGAGAGCAGCGGCGGCGCGTCGCGCGTCGTCTCGGTCAGTTCGAGTCGATAGTCGCGCGTGACTTTGGATGCGTTAGAAGCTTCGTCATCTGACAGCGGCCGCACGCCGGCATAACTCCACTTCACATCGGCCGGCGCGATGTGTTTACGAAAGTAATTATTGACGGTGGCGCATAGATACAAAACTTCATCGGGCGAGATGCCGACCTTGGAGGCATCGCCGGTGAAGGGCACATCGGTGGTGCCGACCAGCGTGAACTGATCTTGATAGGGAATGGTGAACACGATGCGGCTGTCAGGGTTCTGTAGCATGAACGCGTGTTCGCCGGTGTAGAGTCGCGGCACCACGATGTGACTGCCCTTGACGAGTCGCACCTGCGCGCCGACCTCCATTTCGGGAAAGCCGCTGAGTACATTTTTGACCCATGGCCCGGCGGCGTTGACGATGGCGCGCGCCCGCACCTGACTGGTTTCGTTGGTTTTAAGATCCAGTATCTTCGCCAGCCATTGCGAGCCTTCCACCTCGGCCGAGACAAAGCGGGTCCGGGTGCGAATCGACGCGCCGCGCGCGGCTGCATCGAGCGCGTTCAGAACCACGAGCCGGCTGTCATCCACCCAGCAATCGGAATAGGCGAAGCCATGATCCAAGCCAGGCCGGAGCGCCCCATAGTCACCGTGCGCTAACCGCACGCTACGGGACGCGGGCAGGATCTTTCGACCGCCGATATGATCGTAAAAAAACAATCCCAGGCGCATCAGCCACCGCGGCCGTAATTCAGGCACGTGCGGCAGAATGAATTGCATGGGCTGGATGATGTGGGGCGCGATGCGCAGCAGGCGTTCGCGCTCGATCAGCGCTTCACGGACCAGCCGGAACTCGAAAAACTCCAGATAACGCAGCCCGCCGTGAATCAATTTGGTGCTGGCCGAGGAGGTTGCCGAAGCAAGGTCGGCCTGTTCCACCAGCATGACTTTGAGAC
>NZ_JAEUPY010000072.1 GCF_016790065.1 Steroidobacter sp. | reverse complement strand
CGAGCCGCCGGTGCGCTCGATGTAAGCGCGCAGCTCGCGTTCAGCTGCGTCGTCGGAAGTGTGCGAACTCGAATAGACATGGCCAATGCCACGCCGGGTCGGCAAGCCGATGTCCCAGATCCAGCCGCTGCTCTGCGCAGTGGAGAGGGTCTGCGAGGCAATCGGGCTGTCGTCGTTGCGATAAGGCACTTGCATGGCCAGTGCTGAGTCGTTGAACAACACATGCTTTTGCGACTGCAGCGGTACGCCGAAGTGTTGGCCGAGCAGCAGCGCTTGCATGCCGCTGCAGTCGACGAACAGGTCAGCGGCGATGGCGCCGTGCTCTTTGGTCTGCACGGACGCGATGTCACCGTTGTCGTGCGCGTTGATGCCGACGACATGGTCGAGCACATGGTGAACGCCGAGGTTCTCGACGCAGTGCTTGCGAAGGAATAATCCAAACTTGCCGGCGTCGAGGTGATACGCGTAGTTCGCGACCGCGGCGTATTCGGGAGTTCCTGCTTGCTTCGGCGCCTTACTGTGCGTGCACAGATGCGGTTGGAAACTCACCAAGTCGGCAAACGGTGTATCACCATGGCGTTCCAGCCAGCCCGCGACCAAGTTGGTTTCTGTGTAGCCTTGCGGCAGCACGAAGGGATGAAAGTAATAATCGTCCTCGCGCCGCGTGACCCACTGCTGAAACTTCGAGCCTTGCTTGAACGACGCGTCGCATTCGCGGATGAAGTCGGTCTCGGTCACGCCGATGTTTCGGAGCGTGTCCCGCATCGTCGGCCAAGTGCCTTCGCCGACGCCGATGGGCCCGATGTTGGGCGATTCGAGCAGAGTGATTTTTAGAGTGGCACCGGCGCGCGTGCGATGCTCAGCCGCTAGCACGCCTGCCGTCAGCCAGCCGGCGGAGCCGCCGCCCACGATCAAGATGTGATTGATCTCGGCCATCGAATGCGCCCGTCCCTCACGCCGTCCCTACTATGCCTCGAAAAAGAAAAAGCCGCTGGGGGAAACAGCGGCTTTTTTGCCTGCGGCGGGGAGTGCTACAGGCCTCGACGGGTTTCCAAACCTAATCGCCGAACTTGTAGCGCGCGCCGATCATGAAGCGCGGGCCGGTCTGCTGGACCATGATGAGCTGATGGGTGGAGCGACCGTGCTGTCGATAAATCTCGTCGGTGAGATTGATCGCCTCGGCCATCAGAGTCAGATTCTCGTTCCAGTTGTAGCTGGCATTCACGTCGAGCTGACCGTACGCCTCGGTGTAGATCGGATTCGGCGCACCGCTGCCGTCGAAGCGCCTCGCCAGGAACTCGTCGCGCCAGTTGTAGGCAGCGCGGACCTGGAAGCGCTCGTTCTCATAGAACGCCACCAAGTTGGCCGCGTCGCTCAAGCCTTCCAACGCGAATTGCTGACCGCGGTTGTAGTTGTCGTAGGTGAGTCCGGAATCCACCAGCGTGTAGTTGGCCGACACACCGAAGCCGGTGTCGCCAAACATGTGTTGGATGTTGAACTCCCAACCGTCCAACGCCGCCGAGCGCTGGTTGGCCGGCACGGTGACGTTGAAGGTGGCGATCGGATCGCCCGGCAGACCGGCGATGGTGCCGGTGCGCGGCGCGGTCGGATCGCTCGGATTGATGGGATCGGCGATCACGCCGGCATCGCCATCGTGATTGTTGAAAATGAAGTTACGGATACAGGTGAGATCGGTGCCGGCGCAGCCACCGAGCGTCAATGCTTCCTGGAAGTACGCGCCCTGGCCGGGATGCGGCAGATCGAACGGACTCTGCGAGACCACAGTAGTGCCGATGTAGTTGTCGATGTTCTTGCGGAAGTAGCCCACCGACATGTAATTCGAGTCGCCGTAGTACCACTCCACCGAGAAATCGATGTTCTCCGACTCCAGCGGCTTGAGCTTGGGATTACCTTGCTGGCCGGTGCCGCCGAAAATACGCACCAGCTGATCCAGCGTACGGCCGCCTTGAATCTGATCCCACAAGGGACGACCGATGCTCTGGCCATAGCTGGCGCGGAACTTCACGGTGTCAGTGAGATCGACCGCGAAGTCGAGGCTTGGCAGCACGTAGTCGTAGTCGCCGTCCAACTTCTCGAAGGTCGCATCGCCGAGCTGTAACGAGAACTCGTTGTTCGCGACCCAGGTGATGCCGGTTGCAGTCGGCACCAATGCTCGGGAGGTGACGTCGGTCTTCTCGTAGCGCAAGCCGACCGCGCCCTGCATGGGCAAGCCCCATTCCCAGCGCTGGCTGTATTGCACGAAGGCGCTCTGCGATTCTTCCTCGACGCGCCGATCGACGTTGAATACCGACGAGGCGCGATAGAACTGATCGCCGCCGACGGCAGCGGCGATACCGCGCACGGTTTCGAAGTCGAAGGTGAAGAACTGATTGAACAGCGCCGGATTGCCGCTGCCCGAAATATTGTCGAAGTAGTGACGCACAGTGTCGGCGCGCCAGACGTTGTCCGGATAGTCGGACGGATCGGTGGCGCCGCTCCAGGAGTCACGCTGCACGTTCGAGTACGCCGACCGGTTCTTCAGATCGGTCAGCGACACGCCGAAGTCCAGGCGCGAGTCGTCGGTGAATTCCAGATCGCCGAGCAGTTGCGCCTGCTGAATCTCGGTCTTCATGTAGCTATTACGGAAGCTGGAGCCGGTGACTTCAGTGCGTGAGGGATCGATGGTCGTCATGCCGGTCGGCAACTGGACGCTGATGACCGGGAAATCACGCGAGAAGTCTGCGGTGGTCGTGCCGCGGAAGAAGCCGGCAACACCCAGCACTGCGTTGGAACCGTAAGGACTGTCGGAGCCCGATTCGGCGCTCGAATCGTGGAAGTCGAACTGCAGCCCGAAGCTGTCGCTGGGTTTCCATTCGACGTTGAAGCCCACCGAGTTGTTCTGGTTCTTGGTGGCGAACTTGGCGCCGCCCATGGCCAGATCCGACGGGCTGTTGTTGGCGTCGATGAATTCGGTATAGATCAGCGGCGACGCCACCGGGCCGTCGGTCCAGGTGCTGGCCGAGGGACCGAAGTTGAACCACACCGACAACTCGTTGCGTTGTTGGGCGATTTTATTTTCGGAGTAAGTGTAATCGAGCGTGGTCGTAATCGTGTCGGTCGGTGCGTACTGCAAGGTCAGCTGACCGTTGGTGCGCTTTCGCTCCACGCCATTGACGCTGTAACCCAGGTTCTGCGGCACCGAGTAAGTGTCAGTTGCATCCGGACGATTGGTGATGTTTTCCGAGCCGGCCGTGCCGGGTTGCGGGATCGTGCCCCAATTGTTTTCGTCGCCGGCGAAGGTGCGCCAACCATTGCCTACCGAGGCTTGATTGAAGCCGAAGTCACGTTGCTGGTAGCTCGCGCTCAAGGCGATGCCGAAGCGGTCGTCGCCGAACGTGTTGCTGAAAATGCCCGAGACTTCCGGGGTAATCGTGTCGCCCTGCAAACTCTTCGGCAAGTTGTCGACGGAGGTATCCATCACGCCTTTGGCGCCGAAGCTGGTATGCAGGCCGGGCCGATCCAAGGGCCGCGCCGTTTTGATGTTGATGGTGGCGCCGATGCCGCCGGTCGGCGTGCTGGCGCGGCTGGTCTTGTAGACCTCGATGGCCGAGATCGATTCGGAAGCGAGATTGGCGAAGTCGAAGGCGCGTGATGCCGAAGCGCCGGTGTCTTCCAACTGCGAGGCAGGCATCTGCCGGCCATTCAACAACACCAAATTGAAATCGGGACCGACGCCGCGCACCGTGACTTTCGACCCTTCGCCCAGCGAACGATCGATGGATACGCCGCTGACTCGTTGCATGGATTCGGCAAGATTGGTGTCCGGGAACTTGCCGATGTCTTCGGCAACGATGCCGTCCATCACACCTTGCGCGGCGCGTTTCAATTCCATCGATGAGGTGAGGCTGCCGCGAATGCCGGTGACGACCACCTCTTCGAGTTCGCTGCTGTCTTGTGAAACGGCTGGCAATGCCACCGCCGTTCCCAGAATCAAAGAGATGGCGCGCGCCACATTGTTACGTTGGAATGCGCGATTGCTCACGACGATACCCCCCGACGCTATCCATTCGCTGCCGATTTATTGTTGCGTTTCGCGTCCGGCGAATACTGAGTAAACACCGGATGTAAGCGCTTACAAATTACGGTAGCATGCTCCGAAGCGTTCCGGCAAGCGGGGTCTGTCGCGGCCTGGGGGCCAACGAACTTGCGCGGCTAGTTAAATTTGTAAGAAGCGGTCATAGTGACCGCTACCATGCACCGATAAGTCTTCTAATAAACACAAATCGCATGCTGCAAGGCAGATTAAACATCGGATTCGTGGCCCTGACCGTGGCCATCGGCGGCTTCCTGCTCGGCTTCGATGCCACAGTGATCTCGGGCGTGGTGCCGTTCATCCGTGACTATTTTTCCTTGAGCGGCGTGGGCGGAGATTTGAAATTGGGCTTCGCCGTCAGCAGCCTGGGCTGGGGCGCGATGGCCGGTAATGCCATCGCTGGCCCGTTGAGCGATCGTTTCGGTCGGCGTCGCGTGCTGCTCGGCACGGCGCTGTTGTTTGTGATGTCTTCGGTGTTGGCTGCGTCGGCCACTTCGCTGCCAAGTTTCATCGCCGCGCGCATCGTCGGTGGCTTAGCCGTCGGCGGCGCCATTCTGATTGCGCCGATGTATATCGCGGAGATTGCACCAGCCGAGAAGCGAGGCAGCTTGGTGTCGTTGAATCAACTGATGATCGTCATCGGTATTTCGGCGTCGTTCTTTTCCAATTATTTCTTGCTGAACCTGGGCGAGCACAATTGGCGCTACATGCTCGGCGTACAAATGATTCCGGCGCTGTTGTATTTCGCTTTGTTGTGGTTCGTTCCGGAAAGCCCGCGCTGGTTGCTGCTGAAGGGCCGCGATGCAGAGGCGCTGGATGTGTTGCGACGGGTGAGTGGCGAGCAACAAGCGCAAGACAACTTGCAGCAGATTCGGCAGAGCCTGGCCGCCAAGTCGGTGTCGCGCGGCTTCCGAGGTCTGCTGGATTCGCGCGTGCGGTTGATCATGACGATCGCGCTGGGTCTGGCGTTCTTCCAACAGATCACTGGTATCAATGCCATCTTCTATTATTTACCGACCATCTTTGCTCAAGCCGGCGGCGGCGTGGACGACGCGTTCCGTCAGGCCGTGATGGTCGGCGTGGTGAACGT
>NZ_JAEUPY010000030.1 GCF_016790065.1 Steroidobacter sp. | reverse complement strand
CAGGTGACGGCGAGCTACGAGTATCGTAACGAGTCTCGGCCGGTGGACCGCGGACTGCTGACGCTACCTGCGGCGAATGGCGGCAGATACATTCCCAACCTCCCCAGCAGTCGCCGGCTGGGCGAACCGTTCGAACAGCTCGAGCTCGAGCTGCACTTCCTGCAAACGGAACTCAAGCACCGCATCGACGAGGTATGGAACGTACAGCTGGGCCTGTTGTACGAGGGCAGTGCTTCGAATGATCTGCAGGTGCGTCCCGTCAGCGTGACTTCGGACGGCGTACTGACACGTCGCGTCGACGGTTCGCTCGATCGCACCACCAGTGCATGGTACGGCCGAGCGTTGCTGAGCGGGGCTCTCACGCACGGTGCAATGGAACATCGCGTGAGCGCGGGATTCGATTTTCGCCGCTTCCATCAGCAGCGGCTGTTCGGAGTCGGTGCGACCAGCGCTGGCTTCGATATTTTCTCGCCGACGTACGGACAGCTGTCGCCAGTGCTCGGCGACTTCAGCGCCGTCGAGTCGCATGAGCGCGATTTCGGCGCCTATGTGCAGGACTACTTCACACCGGCACCGTGGGTATCGCTGCTCCTCGGCCTGCGGCGCGAACGAGTGTACTCGGAGTCGGTCTTCGGAGCGCGCGCAGCGAATACAGGTGATATCGACGCTACCTCCCCTCACGCTGGCATAACGCTGCGCCCCACCCCACGCATTTCCATCTGGGCCAACTACGCCGAGGCGTTCGAGCCGAATCTCGTTGTCACTGAAACTCAGACACAGCTGGGCGCCCCACGGCAGTCGTGGCAAGTGGAAGTCGGCATCAAATCCTTGCTGGCGGATGATCGAGTCAATGTCGCACTGGCCCTGTTCGACATCGAAAGCCATCACCTCGCGGTAGGCGGTGATGGCGAGGACTCCGCCGACTTTCGTTCGCGGGGTCTGGAGATCACTGTGTCCGGCCAGCCACTGCGCGGCACGCACGTCATCGCCGGCTACTCCACGCTCGACACCGAGATTCTGTTTGGAATATTTCGTGGCCGGCGGCCGCAAAACACCGCTGACCATACGCTGAATTTCTGGGCCAGCTATGAACCGCCTGACGGCCCGTGGCGCGGGCTCGGTATGGGCGCCGGGCTGTTCTATTCCGCGGATCGCTACGGCAATAACGCCAACACCTGGTCGCTCGGTGCCTATACGGTCGTCAATGCGAGTCTCTGGTACAACCTGCCGCTGCGGCGCGCGTCGGGCCGACAACTCGGCCAGGCACGCTTGCAACTGGCCCTCAAGAACCTGTTGGACGAACGTTACTTTCCTTCCAGCGGCGGCGACCTGCGCGTCGAAGTCGGCCGTCCGCGAACCATCCTCGGCAGCGTCACACTGACCTTTTGAATCCGCCGCGGTTCAGGTCTCGTCGCCTCATTCGTTAATTCACCGAAGGGTATGCGCGCCAGCACTCCGGCGACGCATCCACTCCAGACACATCACAAACTGGCACTTCGGGAGAGGCAATGTATCCACGCACACTCACCATGACGACCGCCGCTGCGCTCGCCGCGTTCATGCCGTCGTTGAACGCCGTTGCGGCAGCCGATGAAGACACACTGCAGGAGGTCGTGGTCTTCGGCACACGTCAGGAGCGCTACTCCGCGCGTACCGCAACGATTGGCCGAATCGAACAGGACATTCTGACCACTCCTCGCAGCATCCAAGTCATCCCGGAACAGGTGCTGCTCGATCAACAAGTCTCGAGCCTGGGCGAGGCGCTACGCAACGTCGCTGGTCTCACCGAGGGCGATGGCTTCGGCGGCACACTCACGGACTTTTTGATTCGCGGCTTCCGGCGCGATTCGATCTTTCGCAACGGCATGCGCTTGAGCGCCGTTACCAGCAACCAGCCGCCGACACAAAACATCGAGGCGCTGGAAATCATCAAGGGACCGGCGTCGGTCCTGTTCGGCCAGATCGAGCCCGGCGGACTGGTGAACATCAACACCAAAAAACCGAGCTATCAGCAGCGCGGTTTTGCGCAACTGGTATTCGATGAGTACGGCAAGAAGCTTGGCAGCTTCGATCTGACCGGACCGGTCAACCAAGCCGAGACGGTTGCGTTCCGCTTGAACGGCTCGATGGAGCGTACCGACACGTTTCGTGACTTTTTCGAGATCGACCGTGAATTCATTTCGCCGTCGTTGCGCTGGGATCTGAGCGAGCGCACGGCGTTGGTGCTCACCTACGAGTACTTTACCGACAACCGACCGGTCGATCGCGGCTTCGTCAGCCTGCCGGACGGCAATGGCGGGCGTTACATTCCACGCAACATTCCACTCGACCGCCGCTTCGGCGAGCGCTTCGAGGAGCGCGACTCCAAAGTGCATCTAGTGGAAACTCAACTGCGACACAGCTTCAACGACGATTGGCGCGGCAGCGTGAACTTTCTGTATCGGACCGAAGACGAGTTCGACATCCAAGTCCGCCCGGTCAACGTCAATGCAGCCGGCAATCTCACGCGCCAGGTCGACGCTACGCTCGACCGCGAAGTGCTCACCTACAGCGCCAACGCCCAACTCGAAGGCTCATTCACCACCGGACCGCTCGCGCATCGGCTGGCCATCGGCAGCGACTTTCGCGACGAGGATATCGATCGTCGTTTCTTTACCGGCCAGAGCGCCGGCGGCTTCAATATCTTCAACCCCGTCTACGGACTGATCTCGAGCACCCTCAGTGGCAACGGCGACCCGCGCCGCGAAGATGGTTCGTCTTTCGGTTTATATCTGCAGGATCAAATTACGTTGCTGGATCGGCTGACACTGTTGCTGGGCGGCCGCTATGACGAGTCGCGCGGCGCGAATCTGGCCAACGGCGTCACCACCGTGCTCGACAAGAAAACCGAGTTCACGCCGCAGACCGGCCTGCTCTTCCAACCGACGCCGAGCATGTCCCTGTATCTCAGCTACAGCGAAGGCTTCAATCCCGTCGCCCAGGTCGATCCGACCACGGGTCGCACCTTCGCTCCGGAAACCTCGACGCAGTATGAGTTCGGCGCCAAAGGTGAGTTCCTGGACCGCCGTTTGATTCTGACCGGCTCGGTGTACGACCTGGAGAAAGACAACATCGCCGAACTCAACAGCAGTGGCGTGCTCGATCTCGTCGGCCGCGTGCGCTCGCGCGGCGCCGAGCTTTCAGCAACCGGCGAGCCTGTGCCCGGCCTGAACTTCGTTGCCTCGTATGCCTACACTGACAGTGAGATCCTGGGTGACTTCAACACTTTCCGCGGTAACACTCTGCCGGGCGTCGCTGAACACACGATGCGCCTGTGGGCCAGCTACGAGATACGCGATGGCAAGCTCGCCGGCCTTGGCGGCGGCGCCGGCGTCGACTACACCTCAGACCGTTTCGGCGACACCAGCAACGCCTGGTCGCTCGGCGAATACACCGTCGTCGACCTGAGCCTGTGGTACTACCTGCGCAATGCCGCCATCGGCCTGCCCGGCGATTCGCAGTTACGCTTTGGATTGAACATCAAGAACGTACTCGATGAGCGTTACTTCCCGGCGGCGGGCAACAGTACGCGCATCACCATCGGCCAACCGCGTACGATCATCGGATCAGTGGCACTTGATTTCTAGAGATAGATTTGACGAGCCGCGCCGCTGGTTACCCGCGAACGGTCAGTGGCGCTCTTCGTCGCGGCTTGGGCTTCTCAGAATAACTGCGAAACGTCACTCCCCCGACCCGAGGCCGCGCGCGCTCATTCGACCATCGGCTCGCGCGCTCTGCAGCTCCGGAATCGATTTTTCAGCGATCTCGAAGGGAACATCTGCTGGTTGCAACCCCCGGAATGCACCGGACTCGACGCCAAGACGATTCATGAAATGGCGATACAACCTGTCCACATCGCGTTGCCACGCTTGCTCATCGAACCTTCCAGATGCGGTCTGGCTCATGCGGCTCTCATCTCTTGGACTCCGGAACCGTGTCCGGTGTGATCGCCAACCGGTAATCCAGGTTCGCCATGCCTTAACCACGCTCGTGCACCACTCGCCCGTCCTTCACCACCGACACCGCGCAGCCCGGTGCATTAGCATGATTCAGCGGTGCTGGCAGAGCGCGGCATGTCCGATAGAAGTTGAGCCCGTCACTGTGACTTCTGCATCACTGGTGGCTGCCCGAAAGGCTGCACCCCGATAGCGGCATGGATCTCCGAGGGGAACAGCACTTCGCCCTGCTTCATCACCATGCTCGCCTTGCGCAGCAACGAGATATCGCGAGTGGGATCGCCGGGAACCAGCAGAAGATCCGCGATCTTGCCCGGCGACACCGAGCCGAGGCTTTCACTGGTGCCGAGATAGCGAGCACACCCTATGGTCGCAATTTGCAAGGCGCGCGCTGGTGAAATGCCGGCAGCCACATAGGCTTCCAATTCCGTGTGCAGCATGAAGCCTTCCACGTTGTCAGTGCCCGGCAAGATGGTGACGCCGGACTCGTCCAGCATCCGCACGACTTCTAGAAGCTTGTTCCAAGAGGCATCGTAAGCCGCGTACTGATCGGGTCGCACGCTGAAGTTGAGCTTCATGCGGCTGCGCTGGTACGGAGAGTTTGTGCGACTCAGCCATGGCGCATCGCTCGGTGCCACCACGCCAGGCCGGCTCAACAGCAGGTTCTGGAACACCGCCGCGGTCGGGTTGAATGCGACACCGCGCTCCCGCATCTGTTTGAACAGCCCCTGCACCGGCGCGCTGTGCAGATCCAGAGTGCCCAAGCGCTCGCCGATGACGGTTACTCGGAACGGTGAGCGCGGATCCTCTCCCTCTTTCATCAGGAACATCAGCAGCAGCTGATTCAGATGGATGATCTCATCGTAACCAGCTTCGATCATGCGCTGAGGCTGCGCGAACGCAGGCAGATGACCGGTGACTTTCATCCCCAGCCGATGCGCCTCGGCACTCACCGCCGGTACCCAATCCGGGTTGAACGAGTTGTAGATCTTGATGCCCGGATAGGCGCGATCGGCATACCAGCCCACCGCTTGCAAAGCGCGCGGCAAGCTGTCGACGATGATGCCCTGATGAGCGGAGTAAGGCGTGCGGCCCTCGATGAATCCAAACGGCACGATGCGCGGCCCCGGAATCACTCCGTCGTCTATGTGCCCGATGAGTTTGGACAGCATCTCGTTGTCGTTTCCCAGGTCCCGCACCGACGTCACGCCGGCCGCCAGGCTCAGCAATCCGCCCCAAGGCTCGATGTGAACATGCATGTCGTGCAAGCCAGGGACGAGCGTGCCACCATCGCCGTCGATGACCATGGCGCCCGGCGGCGGCACCTCGGCACGCACATTGGCGATACGGCCCCGAAACACTGAAACCGTCACCGGCGCACCCACCGAGCCGGCGACGCTGTCGAAAATCCGCACGTTGCGCAGATAGATGGGAACATCGAACCGATGACGCAGAGCGCGGGTGAGGCGCGCCAGGTAAGCCGTCTGCAGTTCGTCCGTCCATCGGCGCAGCCTGTCGAGCTCGCCTTGATAGCCGTCGCGAATCAATGTTTGTTGCACGGATGGCACGGTAAAAGATGTGAGTTGCGCGAACAGCCACCCGTCGGAGTCCAGCACCTGAAACACCGGCGCGGCATCGGCCCCGATGAGCGCGTAAGCAACGATCTTGCGTTCCTGTGCGCCTGTACCAATCCGTGTCTCGCCGAGCCGCTCGGTGCGCAGCGTACCGCCCGGCAGAATGTTACGAGTTGCTCCTGGGCTGCGAGCAGTCACACGCGTGTACAGGTTCAGCGTCCAAGGAGTGACATCGCTACCGACATACAACGGAGCCGTTGCAGCTCGCGCTTTGCCGGAATCGTTCACTGTCTTCCAGCGAGCAACGCCGCCGCGGAACTCGTAATGCTCCTCGACCGGCGCGCCGGCATAACCTTTACCCTTCACCGAGTAACGAACCGGCACGTCGTCGGCATCCACCTCGATCTGTTCCTGGAGCTTCGCGCCGCGGCCGTTGTCGTCGATCCTCCAGTCCACGTCGAAGCGCTGACCGGCGCGCACCACTGCCAGGCGACCGACCGGCTCGCTCTGCGCGAACAGCGTGTAGTCACGCCGTTCGTTCGCTGACTCGACGTTGTCGGCAGCAACCGCAGCCGAGAAAATCAGCGCCGCCCCGACCAGCGCCAAGACCGTCACTCGCTGCATTCGCCAGTATGCATAACTCATGTTGCTAACAACGCTCCGCAATCCAGACAACTTGCCGCGCCTGCGGCGCTTCGATCAATACTCGAAACGAGCCGTCAAATAGTATTCACGCGGCGTGGAGTACCCAACGTTCGCTCCGCCCAGGCCGGTGAGATCCGCGCCGCCCGCCAGCACATAGCGCTCATCGGTGGCATTGCGCAGGCCGGCCTGCAATGTCCACCAGCTCGCCGCTGGCTTCAGTACCACGCTGGCATTGAACAAGCCGAAGCCGCGCTGACGGATCAGCGGATTGTTCTCGGGGTCTGCGCTATAGGCGCCGCGATACGACCAGTCCGCCCGCAATGTCAGCGAGCTATGGGTCGCCACCGGAAATTCGTAACCGACCCCGGCGCCGCCCTGCCACTCCGATACGAACGGCAGCTGAGTTCTGAGCGTCACACCGCGCGCGTTGGGATCCAGGCGGGTGAGCTTCGCATCGGTGTAGCCGACCGACGCATTCACAGTTAGGCGCTCGGTCGGCGCCGCCTCGATCTCCAGCTCCAAGCCCTGGATACGCGCATCGCCGGCATTCTGCGGACGTGTGGCAATACCGTCGAAAAAGTTCAACTGCAAGTCTGCGTAGTCCGTATAGAAGGCCGCGCCGTTGATGCGCACGCGATTATCGAAACCAGTGAACTTGGCGCCCACCTCGTAGACCTGCACGGTCTCCGGACCAAACGTCGGCGCTGTTCGCGGCGAGTTCACGCCGTTCACGATCACGTTTGGCCCGGGGAACGCGCGCTGCCCGAAGCCGCCGCTCTTGAAGCCGGTCGAATAGGAAACATACGTCATGAAATCGGGCAGCCATTTGTACTCGACGCTGAGTTTGGGCGTCCACTCCTTGATGTCTCGCTCCACCTCGACGGATTGCATCAGCGGATCGAACCAGAAACGGGCGCCGGTGCGCGCGATGGCCGTCGGGATACCCCGGCGGCGCATCTCATAAACGTACTGATCGTCCGGCAGGAATGCCTTGGTCTCGCTCGAGTAACGCACGCCCGCCGTGACGCTGAGCTGGTCGGTGAAACGAAAGGTTTCCTGCGTGAACAGCGCCCAGGCCCGGTTATCGATGTCGCCGCCGCTGCGAAATGGCACGGTGTCGTCCTGGAACAGCCCGGGAAACAGGAAGTCGACGATGCCGCGGCCGAATCTCAGCAGATTGACGTTGTCGCCGGTCTCCTTGAAATAGTACGCACCGACCAGCCAGCTCAGCCGCTCCTCCAGCAGCCGCCCCGACAGCTGCAGTTCCTGGCTGAACTGATCCTGATCGTAATAATCCTGCTGCTCCAGCTGTGGGATGGGCGAGCCATCGGAGTCGGCGGAGAAATAAGAGTCGAGGGAGCGGAAGCCCGTCAACGAGGTGATGGACAGCCGCTCGGAAACGTCCCAGCGCGCCACCAAGGACGCACCGAACACATCGGTGTCCGAGACGTCCTGGAACGATTGATTGCCCACATCGATATTCGGATTGACCCAGTTGGCGGCCGTGTACAGCGGACGTCCCAACGAAGCCTGGCGCGCATTCAAGGCCGCAACGAACGGTGAACACAAGTTGCCCGGTGCGCAGTCGCCGATGGCCAGCAGCGTCGAGGGATTGCCGTCATCGCGAGCCCGCGTGTAATCGACCGCGACATTGAAGGACAGCGCGTCGCTTGGCGTGAAAAGAATGTTGCCGCGTGCAGCCAAGCGCTCATAGCCACCGCTCTTGCCACCCTCATACGGCAGATCCTGATAGCCATCGCGATTGAAGCTGGCGAACGACCAGCGACTGCGGACCATGTCGCTGAAAGGCACGTCCACCGCCAGCTTGGCGTCCCTTCGATTCAAGTTTCCGGCGGTCAGCTCTGCCTGCGCCGCCAAGCGGTTGCCGGGCTGTCTCGAGGTGATGCTGACGGCGCCGCCGACGGCGTTCTTGCCGAACAGCGTGCCCTGCGGGCCACGCATGAACTCCACGCGCTCAACATCGACGAAATCGAGCAGACTGCCCACGGATCGAGCCACGTAAATGCCATCGACGTAGATGCCCACACCGGGCTCTGAGGTCAATGTGAAATCCGGCTGACCGATGCCACGAATGAACACCGAGGATTGGGTCGAGCTCGCGCCACGCCGCCCGATGCTCACGTTCGGTGCGAACACGGCGGCATCGCGAAAATTCGCGACCGCCCGTTGTTCGAGCACCTCTGCCGTCAGCGCCGTGAGCGAGATCGGCGTATCCTGCAGTCGCTCTTCTCGCTTGCGAGCCGTCACGACGATCTCTTCAAGTCCATTGACGCGTGTCGTCCCCGTGTCTTCCTGCGCGCTGGCGGGCGCGACCAGCAGACCTGACAGGCTCATCAGCAATAGGGATGTAGCCGCTTGCCGGCGAAGAATTCTGTCGTTCGAATACATGGATGTGCGCGCTCCCCGTGAATGTTGTCTGGCCAGTAACCGAACATCCGTTGTTTTGATCCGCGGCCGCTCACCGGCGGCGTCGCGACGGCTTCGTTCGCGACCTCGACCTCAAGGGTATGCATGCATATGCATGTGGTCAACAGAAATCTGCATATGCGTGTGCATATTTATTGAAACCACGGCGGGCCATCCGATGGACGGCGGCCAGAGCAGCCGGCCGTGAAGCTCAGCCGCCGCTCGACATCGTGATTCCTCCCGCCCGCGAGCGCACAGCAAAGAGGGCCGCGGCGACCGCCATGACAAGCAATTGCACCCAACTCGAGCGCAGATACCATGCAGGCGCCGCGGACTGCAGATCCCTCGCCACGTGGAACACGAGCAGCGCACCGAGCAGCACCGCGCCCACCACTGGAACCATTGCCTCATGGCGACCGCGTCGTTCGAAACCGATCGCGCGCGCCTTTGCTGGGTCCATTGCAAGCCTCAGCATGGCGAAACACACCAGGACGAAGTTCAGCAGCATGCAGGTGGCCAACAGGTCCACCCCGAGAAAGAAATCGCCAGCGAAATGACAGGCGAGCACCCCGGCCGAAGCCAGGGCCGCCGATGCGATGATCGCCATGTCGGGTGTCCTGCGCTTCGGATGCACGCGCGCGAAGCACTTCGGAACGAAGCCATCTTCGGCCCAAGCGAACAACATGCGCGATACCGCCAGTAGCATCGCCGGCACATGATTCAACAACGACAGCACCACTCCCGCCGCAATGATCGCCGCCCACGTTGGGCTCAGTACATAAGAGAACAATCCCGGAACGGTGAGATCCGTTTCGCGCGCCGCTACCGCGGCGTACTGCCAAGGCACGACATGGAAAACGGCAACTGTAAATAGAATGTAGAAGCAGGCCACACCAGCGATCGCAAACAAGATGGCGCGCGGCAGATCGCGCTGAGGCCTGCGCGCCTCACCGCCTGCCTGCGCGATACTTTCGAAACCTACGAAGCTGCCGAACAGCACTGCGGCGGCCGCAAGAATCGCCGGCAGATCGAAAGCCGTACCTGTCTGCCCCTGCTCGGGCGTCGACGCGATCGGTGGGGCCGCTCGCAGAAAGTCGGCGTGATCGAAGCCGAACCCAGCGACGACGACGACCAGCGCACAACCAAACATGACGACGGTGAGCGGCACGAGCGTCATTGCATAAGCGCGATTGCCCGTCAGACTGACGATGGCGAACAACCAGATGCTCGCCAGCGGCAACCCCAGCGTGGCGAGCGGCGAGCCGGCGAGTTGTGCCGCGGCCGCGGGTGAAGCGATCGCCACGCAGTCACGCAGGAAAGGCACCAGCAAATACGCCACGACGCCGAGGATGACCGACAGCCCCACCCATTGACCAAAGCTGACAACGAATCCCACGAAGGGATGCAGGCTGCGGCTCAGATACACATAGCTGCCGCCCGCCCGCGGCATGCACGCCGACAGACGCGCATACACCAGTGCCGCTATCGCCGCCGGGATGGCGGCGATGGCATAAGCCAGCGCCACGTGATCGCCCAGCGACGGCACCGAGCGATAGATCATGAGGGGCAGCACATTGATCGCGCCGCCGACCATGGTGGAGATGCCGGTCGCCACCAATCCCGCCAGCCCGACGTTGCGTGCCAGTGCAAGACGCGGCGCATTCGATTCGACTACGGACACTGGCGTACCTCGAAGCATGACGTGACGCGGCTGCAAACCCAGCGCGGCCCGCGCAGACACTATCCCAAGCCAGCCATCGTATGCAATCGCATACGAGCTTCGACACGGGGCTGCCGCGTGCGTGATTCTGTACTTGTTAATGCTCTCGCATATGCATTAGCATATTCATCGACATAACGAGGCCGCCCACCGTGGGGCAGGAGCGCTGCAGTGACCGGGTACATGAGCGAACAAACCAGCAACATGCGGGTGCTGTTCTGTTTCGGAGTCTCGCAGGCGCTGTTCGACACCAGGGCCGTAGAGCTGCCCGGCATACTCGAAGCCATCACGGCCGCCTTCGCCGAGCTCGAGCCACGCTTCAAGATCAAGGTGCTGGGCACGTTCGATGACGA
>NZ_JAEUPY010000028.1 GCF_016790065.1 Steroidobacter sp. | reverse complement strand
CACGACCGGCCGCTCCAATCGCGACGAGGCAGTAGCGCGCTCAGGATTGACGGACGCACGCCAGTTGACGCCGTATTTCTTGTCCGCCAATTCGAGCACCGGCAGATTGCTGAATTCCGGATCGCCGAGGACTTGGGCGCGATCGTAGAACGCACGGCGGTAACTCTCAGTGACCAAATGAATCGCTTCGGCCGAGCCGAAACCAGCCTTGGCGATATCGAAGCCTTCCAGAATGTTCAGCGTCTCGATCAACGCGATGCCACCAGAAGACGGCGGCGGCGCACTGATGATCTCGTTGCCACGATACGTGCCACGCACGGGCGTGCGCTCGACGACCTCGTAGTTCTTCAGATCTTGCGCAGTGATCAGACCACCGCCCTGCTTCATGAAGTCCGCGATCTCGCGCGCCATCTTGCCGTTATAGAACTCATCGGGATCGGCAACGATGCGTTCCAAAGTGCGTGCCAGTTCCGGCTGCTTGAGCAAATCCCCCTGGCGCCAGCCTTTGCCGCCATTCTGGAAGATGCGCTTGGAGTCCGGGAACGTAGCCATGTTCTTGTCGTTGGTGAGCGTACGCGCCTCCGCCCAATCCAGCTCGAAGCCTTCGCGAGCCAGCTTGATGGAGGGTGCCACCACCTGCGCCAGCGACAACTTGCCGAACTTTTTCTGCGCGTGGACCATGCCTTTGACCGAACCGGGCACGCCGACGGCCAGATAGCCGATACGGCTCAGCGACGGGATCACATTGCCCTGCTTGTCCTGGTACATGGTGCTGGTGGCTTTGCCCGGCGCCTTCTCGCGGAAGTCGAGAAAGTGGGTTTCGCCCGAGTTCATGCGAACCAACATGAAACCGCCGCCACCCAGATTACCTGCCGCCGGATGTACGACTGCGAGCGCGAAACCAGTCGCGACGGCGGCGTCGATGGCGTTGCCGCCCGCTTTCATCATTTCCACGCCGGCCTGCGACGCCAGCTCATGCACGCTCGCGACCATGCCATTGTCGGCACGCTCGGGCTGCATCCCGCCGCCCGCCGAGCACAGTGGCGCGACGATGAGGGCGAAAACGAAGAGAAAACAGCGGAATTGCAACTTCATGCGGAGGGCCTGTTCAGCGCGGGAGCCCGCGCATTGTGCCGTACTCCGCGGCTACCCGCGAGGTTTCAGGATCCAGCCGCGCACAAGCGGACGAGTTGCGAAATGTCGGTGGGACGGCCGAGCAAATAGCCCTGCCCTCGGGTCGCGCCCAGCGACCTCAGCGTTGCCAGCTCTGCAGGCGTTTCCACGCCTTCGGCAACGATGGTTGCGTAGGTCTCGCGAGCGAAAGCGATCAGCGCCGAAGCGAGCGCGCGACGCTTGGGATCGCTGTCGATGTTTCCTGTCAGACTCATGTCGAGCTTGATCAGGTCGGGCTGGACATTGAGGATGTGCCGCATGCTCGCGTAGCCTGCACCGGCATCGTCGATGGCGACGCGCACGCCCAACGCACGTAGCGGCGCCAAGTGATCCAGAAAGCCTTGGTAGTCCTCGACATCGTCGTGCTCGGTAATTTCCAGCACCACCCGGCTCGCATCCACCTTCGCCAACAGCAGTTTCAAGCCAGGATCGGCAATGGTTTCCGGCGAAGCGTTGACGGCCAGATACAGCGGCGCCGGCAACACGCTCAAACTTTCCAAGCCCTTCGCGATGGCACGCAATTCCAGTTCGGTGCGCAGCCTCACCAGCGACGCTTCGGCGAACCATTTATCCGGCGAACGCGGCGGTTCGCTACGAAAGCGCGACAAACATTCGGCGCCGACGATCTGCTGAGTCTGCAGGTTATAAATCGGTTGGTAGACGATGCCGGGATCGTCACTGGCCAGGGCCTCGACGATGCGCTTTTTCTTGTCGTCATGAGTGCGCGCCTGCTCCAGGTCGCGATCGATCTGATCGGCGAGCAGATCCGCGAACGCGCGCATCATCTGTAAATCGCGTTGGCTCAAGGAACGGTCGGCGAAAAAACTGAAACAACAGAACGTGCCATAGACGCTGCCGTCGGCCAGGCGGATGGGCACGCTCAGATGCGAACCGATGGGAATCGCTTGAGTCTCCGGTAACGCCAGCGCGCGAGGCTCTTCGGCGGTATCGGGAATGAACTCCGGCAGGCGCCCGTCGACCACTCGTTGACAGTAGCCAACCTCCAACGGCGCGGCATCGCCCGGGTGAATGGGCGTGCTCGCGAGCGCATCGACGTGCCTGAAGACACGATCGACATCGCGGAACTCGGAGACGAACGCCACGTCCATCCCGAGATGGGTGCGCACCGCATGTAGAACTTTATCGACGGTCCCCGTGCCGATGCTCGGCTTGGCCGGCTCGGCTAGCACGCCGGTCAGCGCGCTCTCTGTGGTTTGGACTGCCATCTCCCGCTTCCGTGATCGAACTCGCGCTAGTCATAGCGTTTTTCCACGGTGGATCGCAAGACGGAACACCGCAACGGCGGCGCTCATGGGCGGCCAAATACGAAAAAAAATGCCGTATTTACCGGTGTAATTCCGGACTCAGTTGCAGCTCCGGGTAGGCCAGCCGTGCCTCGGGAGCCGTTAACATTCGTTGGTAATCGTCGCTGGCTCGCTGCCGAGCTACGCGCCAGGCCACTGGATCGAGCTGAATTCGTAGCTGCTCGGCCGCTTCCTGTCGCAACTGCGCGGACTTGGCTTCGAGCCATTGCATTATGTCCGCACGACTTCGCAGCTCGCCGCCATGGGGATCGAATGCAAGATCCGCAGGCAGTTCCCTCAGCACACGCAGGCCATCAGCATAATCACGCAAGCGATTAGGATATTCCTCGGCGAAAAAATCACGACCGCGATACTGCATCGTGGAGTCGAGCAACAGCAGGTCCTGCGCCCGCCCCTCCCGATCCACACGTAGCGCCCAGGTGGTCGCGCCGGCGGTGTGCCCGGCCGTGCGATAGGCCGTTAACGTGACGCCCCCGAGCCGCACCTGAGCGCGATCCTGGAGCACTTCATCCACCGGGCACGGCTCGGTTATCTTCACCGAGATCCCATAGTCATTGGCCAGGCCGGTGCGTAGCGCTCGTTGATCGCCATCCATGATGGACACTGTCGCGCCGGTGAGCCGGCGAATCAGCGCATGCCCACCGACATGATCGGCATGCGCGTGACTGGCCAGCAGCAGTTTGATGTCTTCGAATCGAAGCCCCAGCACAGCCATCTGCGCCCGGATCGTCGACGGCTTCAACGCCGCGTTGCTCGCTTCGGAACTGCCGCTGTTGATCAGTATGTTGCCTTCGGCAGTCGTCACAACGAATGCCGTGTCCGCATCGGTGCCCAGCCGATACAGATTGCTCGCAACTTGCTCGGGAACAGCGGCCCCGCTATCCAGCGTTACGAATGCCAGAAGGACTGCGCCCTGAAAAATACGAGACAGCATGACGCGGCTCCGGCAACCAGCTCAGAATCGATACATCAGCTGCATGCCGATGGTCCGCGGCTGCAATCGATAGCCGAAGTAATCGAAGCCGAGCGGACGCAAGCCGCGCCAGGTGAAAGCGTCTTCGTTGGTCAGATTGCGCACGTACAGATCGATATCCATTTGCGCAATCGTCAGCCGCGCCGAGGCATCGACCTTGATGTAGTCGCCGGCCTGGGTCTGTGCGGATTCGAGTAGATCGCCATAAAAGCTGCCGACGTAAATGGAGTCGGCTCGCACGTAGCCTTCATAGCCCGCGATGCTCAACGCGTACTGCACACCGAGGTTGGCGTTGACCCTGGGTGAGCCAGGCAAGCGATCGCCTTTGAAAGCATTCTGTGCCGGCACGTCTTCGGTGAGCTTGGCGCGCACCGACGATGCGCCGATATCGATGCGCAGCGCCTTGGTGACATACGCATTCGCCTGAAATTCCACGCCCTCGGAGATCGCACCGCCCGCGTTGGCATTGTACGCCAGACCGCAAGGTGCGCGAGTACGAAATGGCACGCCAGTCCAGTCGATGCGATACACCGCGCCGGACAATGACAATCGCCGGTCGAGCAACATGAACTTGCCGCCGAGTTCCAGGCTGTCCAACTCATCCGAGCGAGTGTTCAACGTATCCGCCATTCGGACGCTGGTGCCATCGACGATTCCGTCGCCATTGACATCGCAGCGGCCCGCGGGCAACCCCGATTGCGGCTTGCCAAGCCGAAAGCCTTGCGACCATCCGGCATAGACCATGGCGTCTTCACGCAGTGAGAAGCTCACGTTGCCGCGATAACTCGCTCCGGAGGCCTGTGCGTCTCGTCGCGTAGAAACATCGCCTAGCAATGCGCCTGTGCTATTGACCGTGCCAGTGCGGTCGTAGTCGTAAGCTCGTGCACCGCCGGTGATGGTGAGTCGCGGCACCGGCCGCCATGACACTTCGGCAAAGCCTGCTTTTTGTTTCAACTTGCGACGGTCGAGATATTCACCCAGATTGATATCGTCGCCATACACGTTGGTTTCGGGGCTGCCGAACCAGTAGTAGTCGTTGAAATAGCGATCATCGAGTTCTTCGGCATAGACACCCGCCAACACATTCCAAGCGCCATCGAAGCGTGTGGCGATCCGCAGCTCGCCGCTGGTCTCGCGATGATTGCTCAGCTCGGAGGACGAATACGCATCTGGAAAGCCCGAAGAGGAAGAGGAAGTGCTGTCAGTGTCGCTCTCGATGTGAGACACCGTGGCCAGCACACTGCCCCAGCCGAGTTCGTACTCAGCCACGAAATTGGCGAGTTCGATGTCGGTGTCGTAAATGCCACCATGCTCGCCACGCCGCACATGCTGTGGAGCCACCTGGGCAATGGATTGATCGTACAGGCCGGTCTCGGCTCGCCCCTCGCCATCCATTTCGGTCTGCTGTTTGACCAAGGTCACGGTCAGCTTCAACGCATCGCTCGCCTGGAGCAGCGCTGCCAAACGACCGCCTTGGAAACGCGCCGTACCGACCTCGTCTTGATCGGCAGCAAACGCTTCCGCGTCGTAGTTGGACAGCTCGGAGCGAAACGCAGCGTCCGAACCGGCACGATTACGATAGAAGCCGCTGTTCTCGAATCGATAGCCCGAAGCACGCAGCGCCAGCCGATCTTCAATCAACGGCAGATTGCCGGTTGCTTGAACCATGGTGTTGTCGCCACCGGTGCCGGAAGTCACGGAGTAACCGACGCCGACCTTGCCCTCGGCGGCATTCAACTTCGGCGCCACCGGAATGGTGCGCACCGCGCCGCCGAGCGAAGAGTTACCGAA
>NZ_JAEUPY010000914.1 GCF_016790065.1 Steroidobacter sp. | reverse complement strand
TCGCCAGGAGCAGTAGTGCCATTCCTGGGAGAAACTCGATGGGTGAGCTGGTCGGGCGCCGTCATTGGATCGCGTTGTGGGTAGTGTCGTTGGGATTGAGCGCCTCGGCGTTCGCGTCCGATGCAGCGACTCCTGGCAAAGTATTTCGGGACTGTGCCAACTGCCCGGACATGAGCGTGGTTCCTTCGGGCAGCTTTGAGATGGGCGCCGCCCCGGGCGATGCGCAGGCCACCAAGGACGAGGGCCCCCGGCATCGAGTGACCATCGGCAAGCCATTCGCCATTGGCATTCATGAAGTCACCCGCGCGCAGTTCGAGGCGTTCGTGACCGCCACGAGTTACCAAGCAGGCGACAGTTGTCATGGCTACGAAGACGGCAACTGGCAGGGCAAGTGGGAGGACAAGGTAGGGCGTACCTGGCGTGATCCGGGATACGCGCAGGATGCGACTCATCCGGTGGTCTGTATCAATTGGCACGACGCCAAGGCTTATGCGCAGTGGCTGAGCCAAAGCACCGGTCAGCGCTATCGGTTGCCTACCGAAGCGGAGTGGGAATACGTGGCGCAGGCCGGCAGCCTCGATGCGAAGGGAGTCGACCGACTGAGCCACGACACCGCCAACTACGGCGCTGAGGCGCACTGCTGCACGTCACTCGCCACTGGCAACGATCGCTGGTTGACGACGGCGCCCGTCGGTAGCTTCAGCCCTGATGCGCTCGGACTCTATGACATTCGCGGCAACGTGTGGGAGTGGCTGGAGGACTGTTACAACAACGATTACACCGGAGCACCGACCGATGGCAGCGCGCGTACCAGCAACTGCTCGCTGGCCGATCGTCGTGCCGTGCGTGGCGGTGGCTGGGGTGATCCCGGTCGCCTGTTACGAGTGACCTACCGGCTGCGCAGCCCGGTCGCCGGTCGCTACTTCGGGCTGGGCTTCCGTGTGGCCCGGGATGTTGAGGCCCAATAAATTTCATTGCCGAGTGGCGGAAAAGTTCAGGTCGCCCGACATCATTCAGTTGAGACCACTATTATCCAGCGAGCCTGACAATCCTTCCGTTGCAATGGCCGAACCGCTCGACACCTGGTTCAGACGCGAAATCCTGATTCATGAGGCGTCTCTCATGCGCTTCCTGGGGCACGCGTGGCCCTATCGCGATGAGCACGCCGACATCAGGCAAGAGGCGTATGTGCGAGTGTACGCAGCGGCGCTGCAGGCTGTCCCCAGCAACCCACGGGCGTTTTTGTTCGCCATCGCCCGGCACATCATGGCCGATCGTCGTCGCCGAGAGCGGGTGGTGTCGATCCAGGCAGCGGGCGACAGCGACTTCTCCAACGACCTGGTCGATGAGCAAACGCCGGAGCGTTCATTGGGCGCGCGCCAGGAGCTCTTGCGACTCACCCAGGCTTTCGATCGGCTGCCGGCGAAGTGTCGCGAGGTGTTCTGGATGCGGCGGGTGCAGGACCTGTCGCAGAGAGAAGTGGCTCAGCAGTTGGGCGTGAGTGAGAACACGATAGAAAAGCAGATATGCCGGGCCGCCCGCCTGCTAGCACAGTACATCCGAGAGTTCAGCAGCGAGCTGCCGCCATTGCGGCACGAGCAGCGACCCGACGTCGCTGCCGAGGAAAACAATGAGGATCTGAAATGAGCAAGGAAGGCACCGAGCGCATCGAGCAACGCGCCGGCGAATGGCTGGCGCGCCGCGATTCGAACGACTGGTCAACGGAGCAGGAGGCCGAATTGGAGCGGTGGCTGGAGGAATCCCTGGAGCACCGCGTGGCCTGGTTACGCTTGCTGGAAACCTGGGAGAGTTCGCTGCGATTACGTGCGCTTGGAGCCGGCCCGAACTCGGAACTGCCGCCGCCCGGGCAATGGAATCTATCGCCGTTTTTCAGCAAGCGCGCCAGCCGGGCTACTGAGCGCAGTCCAGGCGGGTCGAGGCCAGGTTTTCGTGCGCTCGCTGCCAGTGTGTTGCTGGCCTGTGTTCTGAGCGCTGCCTGGTTTCTATGGCCGAGAAATATTTATGAAACTCCGGTCGGTGGCCTGGCGTCGGTGCCGATCGCCGACGGTTCGCGGGTCCTTCTAAACACGGACAGCCAGATCGAGGTTGCCATCACGGCGACCGAGCGTCGCATCGAGCTGAAGCACGGCGAGGCGTTCTTCGATGTGGCCAAGGATCCGAACCGCCCGTTCATCGTTGCGGCAGGTGGCCGAAGAATCATCGCGGTCGGGACGGCGTTTGCAGTCCGACGCGACGGCGAAGATGTGCAAGTCGTGGTCACTGAAGGCGTGGTGCGGGTGGAATCTGCAAAGCGTTTGCGTTCGGCGGAGAAGCACGACGCAGCCGCAAGTGTGTTGACTCCCGGCAGCATCGCTCGATTCAACGAGGATGCCGTGCTGGCGCAGACCAACCAACTCCTCGATGCCGAAGAACGGATCGCCTGGCGCAGCGGCACGGTGGTCTTCAGAGATGTGACATTGGCGGAAGCCGTTGCCGAGTTCAACCGTTACAACACGCGCAAGATCGTGATCAAAGATCCTGCTGCAACCGAGTACACCGTCGGTGGCAGCTTCAGCACCGTCAAAGTGGAGGCTTTCTTACGTCTGCTGGAACGCGCCTATCCGATCCGAGTGCACTTCGAGGAGGACGTGATCGTACTTACCGCTCGCTAGTGTTGCAGCCGATGGCGGAAAGCGTTCTGCCGAACGACTACCACAAGGCTCGTACACAACTACATTCGGTGATCTCATGCGCACTCCGATAATGCTCTTGTCTTCGCTCACGGTCAGCACGGTGTTGGCAGCGCAGACGAATGCGATCCAGGTGGCGCAAGCGGGAGCGTCCAAGGTCTCGGCCGAGGCGGTGGTTCAGCTGAATATCCCTGCGGGCGATCTGTTGGATGCGCTCAAGGCGCTCGCCAAGCAGACCGGCATCGATCTGGTGTACCTGCCGAAGCAGCTGGCCGGCCGCCAAACTCAAGGAATCAAAGGCGAGCTCACCGTGCAGGATGCGCTGCGCAGGCTACTCGAAGGCACGGCGTTGCGAGCCGACACCGATGTCGACTCCGGCGCCATTCTGATCTCCGAGCCCGAGCCCGCCGCACGATCGATCGTCGAGGATGCGTCGGGCCTGCTCGATGAGGTTCTGGTGAGTCGGCGTCGCCCGTTCACCGACGGCAACATGGACATCGTGCGCACCTCTGATGACGCTCAGGCATACCAGATCATCGGTAAGCAAGACATCGAGAAGTCGGGCGCGGCGGATGTCGAGAGTTTCCTGAAGAAGCATTTGTCGATGAATACGGCTGCGCAGCTCGGCACTCAGTCCAGTATCAGCACGGGAGGCGCGACCACGATCAATCTGCGGGGTATTGGCGCCAACCAGACACTGATTCTGATCAACGGCCGGCGCACCGCGAACACCGCTAGCTTCGGGGCTGCCGATCAGCCGGACGTGCGTAGCATTCCGCTCGGCGCCGTCGAGCGCATCGAAGTGTTGCCGGTCTCATCCTCGGCGATTTACGGAGGCAGCGCGATCGGCGGCGTCGTCAACGTAGTGTTGAAGCGCGATCTGGAAGGCGGGCAGGTGGGAGTTTCGTACCGAACGCCTTTCGACGTGCACGCGCCGATGCGCACTGTCGACGCCAGCTACGGCACGTCTTTGGAGGATGGCAGGACGCATCTCATGGCGGCGATTCGTTACTCTGATTCCAAGTCGCCTCGCAGTCGGGACCGACCTGAGTTGTTCGAGCGAGGCTTACAAACTGTCCTTCGCAACAATCCCGCGCTACTGACTTCGCCCACCTCGCCTTATCGCGGCGGGACCACGCCCAATATCGGTTCGGCCGACGGCTCCGAGCTGGTATTGAAGCCCGAGTACGGCGGCATGGGGCTGGGCTCGAACATCACGCACATTCCGCTCGGTGTCTCTGGCGTCACCGCGCCGCTAGATCTGGGCGCTGGATTGCTGGCGAACGCCGGCAGCTACAACTTCTCTCCAGTCTCAGCGGTTGGATCGTTTCAAGGGCTCGGGTTGAATTCGCCGATTCATGGCGAACCCGAAACCAAGTCGATCATCGCCAGTGCACGGCGGCGCATGACCGACAACGTCGAACTGTTCGCGGAGTTCTATCACAGCACCTACCGACTCGCGACCGATTGGGCTGCTTACAATCTGCCGGTCACCGTCAGCGCGGCATCGCCGGTCAATCCATTCCGGCAGAAC
>NZ_JAEUPY010000867.1 GCF_016790065.1 Steroidobacter sp. | reverse complement strand
CTCTATGTGCTCGGGCTTCTTGGGGTCGAAGAAGTTGGCCAGCAACTCTTCTTGTTTGGCACGTGCCCAAGGCTGAAACGGCACCTGACCATCGGCCGGATCGCTGACACGACTCGGCGCACGTTGTTCACGCGGCGGCCGCGCCGGCCGTCTTGGCGTGGACAGACCCTGTGCCGAACCACCGCCGAGCCCCGCGGGATCGCCGGGAATTCCAGCCTGCGGATCGGTGAAGTTATCGTGGTTGGCGATGGTGTTGGACCAATGCCCTTGGATGTCTGGCTGACCATCCGGCAAGCGCTTCCCTTTCCACTTGCCGTGCGGCACTTTCTCAACCGTATTGGTTCGCCACGGTCCCGGCCCTTCTTGAGCGTTGCTCGACAACGGCACGAGCACCGTCACCAACACGGTGACCGTGAGCGCCGCGAGTTTCTCGAATCCAAAGCTGCGGCTCATTGGCGGCCCTTCTCTGCTGCGTCATCGCGCCGATACGGATAGTCGTCGCCGTACTCGAGCGTGTGACAGTAGTTTTCGATGAGTTGGAAGTTCTGCTCTTTATGTCGATACAGAATCACATTGAGCGTCCAGGGCCGCGTGAACACGTTGGGATCTTCGATGGTGGCCCGGTACTCGATGTGATCGGGCCCAAGAGGCTTCCAACGCTCGACCACGTGCAGATCTTCGCTATGAAAGTTGCCGGCGCGGTCGAACCACGGCTGGTCGTTGAAGTGAGTGACATCGACTACCAGCGTGTCGCCTTCCCAATGACCGCGTGAGTCGCCGAACCAGAACAACAGATTCTCGCCTTCCGGATGCAAGGTGCCATTGGTATGAATGGTCCGCGTCTGGTGCGTGAACTGATACAACAAGGTGATATCGCGCCCTCGCTGCAGAATCTGAAACGGCTCGCCGCCGTACTGCGCACGCGGCGTGCCCAGCACGAAACACTGGTTTCGCGGATCCAATTCCACACGGTTGGCGAAATTTTTCTGCCGCTGTTCCAGGGCCCAGGGCTGATAAGGAATTTTGCCGCCTTCGACCACGCCCCTGCCCGGTGGCGCATCCTGGCGCGCTGGGTGCGGTTCGAGGTCGTAGTCGACGTTGTCGAGCGTCTTCCAGATGCCGCTCAGATCCGGTTTGCCATCGGCGGTTCGCGGAATCTTTGACGGTGCGGCGACAGCGGCTACCGATGCGGCACAAAGGATTAACGCCGCGAACAGCCGGGCAGCCGCGCCCGGCCGGTTCGCGGCAAGTTGAGTCACAATCATGTCCAATGGAATGTCCTTGCAGAAGTGAGTTACTGCGGCGGAGCGTCCGGGCCGTTGGGATCGCCCGCATACAGATCGCGCCCGTCGGGCAGCTGCACGCTGGCGGCGTTCACCACCGCCTTGCCGGTCTTGGCTTGATAGCCTTTGACGGTGACCTCCAAACCGATGGGCAGATCCGAGCGCTGCAAGCCGCGCCGGCGCAAGGCTGCGACGGCGCCGAACTCGACGGCCCAGTTGGTCACTGAGCCATCCGAATTTTTCACATCGATGTATACCCAGCTGTGCGGGTTGACCCATTGGATCTTGGTGAGCACGCCTTTGAGCGCCAGCGGCTTGTTCAAATCGTACTCGGCCGAAAAGGCATGGTGAGCCGAGGCCAGCGGCACCGCGAGGGTGCCGGCCGCCACGCCCAACGATGCAGCGACGGTCACGGGCAGTTTGCTTTTCATGGTTCTCACCGCGTCGAGTAGCTCAAGCGCGCGTAATAGAACGCACCGTTCGCGCCTTCCGGATGGATGAACGAGTACCGGTTGATGCCGTTCACCTGATTGGCCGTGATGAACTGCTTCGGATACGTGTCGAAGATGTTGTCGGCACCGATACTGAAGCGCGTGTTCGGCGTCAGCTGCCGGCGAATCTCCAGATTGGTGTAACCCTTGGCGCCATACGTTTCGTCGTACAGCGGGTTGGTCGGGTGCACGTACGTGTACTTGCCGTAGTACTGCTCCGTGACACTCACGCCCCAACGATGATCGAGACCGAAATCCCAATCGATGCCGAGCACCGCTTTGTACTCAGGATAGGCGCGTTCCGGATTCAACAACTGATGTCGCTGGAACAGATCGACGCTGGTCACGCGGTTGGGTCGAACCCAGGTCACTTCCGTTTCATGCCACGCCACGCCCAAGTGGAAGTTGAACGCGTGCTGATCGAAGTCGAGCTGGTAGCGACCGGCAACATCGACACCGTCGGTGCGCGTGTCCATACCATTCACGTAGAAGCTGATGTTCTTGTAGTCGGCGATGCCGTTGGCCGCCGTCACCGCCTCCACCATCGTGCCAGTGAGCGCTTGCGTGCTCAGGATGCGATCGTCGATTTCGATACGATACGCGTCGACCGTGACTGACGCGTTGTCGATCGGCCGCCACACGAAGCCCACCGAGAAGTTACGCGAAGTTTCAGGATCGAGCGGACCACCGCCCAACGCGAGCGTGACCGGATCGTCCGGACGCGTCAGACGAGTACGATTCGGCACCGGCGCGACGCCACTGTGATTCCACGTCGACGTGTAGCCGCTGGATTGATACGACAGCGTACCGATGCTCGGCGCGTGATAGCCCGTGCTCGCACTACCGCGGAACGCGAATGAGTCAGTGAGATCGTAGCGAGCCGACAGCTTGCCGGTCGTAGTGACGCCGAAGTCCGAGTAGTCTTCGGTGCGCACCGTGGCAGCGAGCAAGAGTTTTTCGCTGAGATAGAAATCGCCACCGACATAGATGCTGGCCACGTCGCGATCGCCTTCGGTCACGTCCCAAGGCGCGATACCTTGTTCGGCCGCGCCCCAGCGCGCCGGCTGGCCGGCATTCGGACCGTCGAGAATTGGCACGCCGCCGTTATTCCACGCCTGCTCCTCGCTGACTTTGGACACCCACCACTTCTCTTTGCGCCAAGCGACGCCGGACGACACCGCCAGCGGTTTCGCCAGCCAGGAAACCTCCAGGTCGCGGTTGTAATCAACGGCCACGTTCAATTGGTCGGCGATGGTCTGGCCCAGATAAAAATCCGTCTTGCTGTTCAAGCCATAGCTCGGCGACACCAAGTTGAAGTTGTGCGTGTCGCGTTCGTGGCGGCCATAGCCCACCGAGAAGTCGAACTGGCCACCGAACGAAGGGTCGTAACGCACGCCGGCCAGCGCCGCGTAGTTGGTGTCGTAGTAGTCGCCGATGATTTGGAAGCCGTCCGGGAAAATAGCGCGCACGTTCGAGTCGGACGCCGGCACTTCCGGTTGCACCCAGCTGCGGCTGTCGGTATCCGCAAAGTTGAGCCAGCCGTAGGCACGCGCGTTGTCGCTCAGATCGAAACCAGCATTGACCAACACCGCGGCATGTTCGACTTCTGCATTACCAAACTGACCGACGCGATCACGACCGAAAGGCTCGCGCGGGTCGGCGGTGCCAAGGTTGCTGCTGGCTGCGAGCGGTGTGCCGTTGGCTAGATAACGGAAGTAGCGACGGCGAATGTCATCACCGCTTCGATCGGTGGCGCCACGCTGCGAAAGATCCGCGCTGATGTTCAAGAAACCGTTGCGAGGCAGACTCGTGCCCCACCAGCCGCTCAGCGCGTACGTGTCACCGTCGCCTTTCGCATATTGCCCGAGCGTCGTGGTGAGTCCGCCGCCCTCAGCGTCTTCACGCAACTGCAGATTCAACACGCCGGCGATAGCATCTGAACCGTACTGTGCCGAGGCGCCGTCCAACAGGACTTCGACGCCGCGAAGAGCGCTCACTGGAATGGTGTTGACGTCAGCGGCGCTACCGCCACCGAACATTTGCAGACCGCCGAGCGTCGCCGAAGTATGTCGACGTTTGCCGTTGACCAGCACCAACGTGAGATCCGGCGCTTGGCCCCGCAGCGATGCAGCTCGCGTGGAACCGCCACCTTGTCTCGCAGCTTGCCC
>NZ_JAEUPY010000844.1 GCF_016790065.1 Steroidobacter sp. | reverse complement strand
GCCTTGGAGCGTGATCTACGCTCTGGACGCCCGTACCGGCACGTTGATCTGGCAACACGACCCGGAAGTAGCCGGCGGCTGGGTGCGCAAAGCGTGCTGCGACGCTGTCAATCGCGGCGTTGCCGTCGCTGACGGCAAAGTCTTCTCGGCGACTCTGGACGGTTATCTGCTCGCGCTCGACGCAAAGAGCGGTCGCGTCTCGTGGCGTGTGGACACGCTCATCGATCGTAAACGGGCCTATACCATCACTGGAGCGCCACGGCTGACCGACAACCTGATCGTCATTGGCAACGGCGGCGGCGAACTCGGCGTACGCGGCTACGTGTCTGCCTATGAACGCAACAGCGGCAAGCTCGCGTGGCGATTCTTCGTCGTTCCCGGCGAGGGCCCGGATGAACATCCCGAAGTCGGCACGGCACGCGCTACCTGGTCGCGGCCGCGATTCGAGTTCGGCTTGGGCGGTACGGTCTGGGATTCGATGACGTTCGATCGCAAACGGCAGCTGCTGTATGTGGGCACCGGCAATGGCTCGCCGTGGCCCGCCTGGGTGCGCAGCCCGGGTGGAGGAGACAACCTCTACCTTTCGTCCGTTCTCGCGCTCGATGCGGCCACCGGTCGATTGCAGTGGCACTACCAGACCACCCCGGCGGACAGCTGGGATTACACGGCCACGCAACACATGATACAGGCCACTCTCAAGTTCGGCTCGCGCAAGCGTGAGGTCATCATGCAGGCGCCGAAGAACGGCTTTTTTTACGTTCTCGATCGCGCCAGCGGCGCACTCATTTCCGCACAGCCCTACACCGATGTGAGTTGGGCTTCCGGTGTTGATCTGTCCACTGGGCGTCCGAAAGTTTCCGCCTCGGCCCGTTACGAGAATCGTTCCGCCGTCGTGTCTCCCTCCATTGCCGGCGGTCACAACTGGCAACCGATGGCGTTCAATCCGGACACGGGGCTGGTCTACATTCCGGCGCTGGGGGAGCACATGACATTCGTGCCGTGGCGCGATGGCTATCGGCCCGACACCATCAGTGTCGAGGCGCGCGTCGCTGACCCGTTGCAATCCGGCGCGCTCGACCCGCTGCTGGAAACTCCGCCAGCGGCACCGCACAGCGAACTCGTCGCCTGGGATCCAGTCGGCGCAAAGGCGCGGTGGCGCGGTCCCGTGCGACCTTGGTGGGCTGGCGGGGTATTGTCGACCGCAGGTGGGTTGATCGTGCAAGGAGGGTCCGATGGGCAGCTGTTGATTCATGACGCGAATACTGGTCGCGTGCTCAAGACGATTTCGGTCGGCACAGCAATCTCCGCTGCTCCCATCAGCTATTCGGTCGATGGCGTGCAATACATCGCCGTGGTCGCCGGCTTCGGCGGCAGCGTCAAGTCTTTTCCATGGGGCAGCGCGCCCGCGCAGTACGAGAACCGCGAACGCTTGCTGGTGTTGCGACTGGATGGAGGCTCGGTGCCTTTGCCGCCCCGTGCCGTCCCGAAGCCGCGACGAGCTCCGCTCG
>NZ_JAEUPY010000809.1 GCF_016790065.1 Steroidobacter sp. | reverse complement strand
ATGTCCGCGCGCCAGATTGCGCCACCCTCCAGATCGTTCCAGGTGACATAGGCGAGATAGCGCCCGTCCGGCGACCAAGCAGGAAAGAATGCACCGTCCGAGCCCGAACTGATGGCACGCGATGACCTCGCGCCCTCACCCAGGCGCTGTACCCAGATGCGATTGAGCGCCGAGAACGCAAGCCAGCGACCATCAGGCGAGCGTTGCGCCTGCTCGATGCGGCGGACCACGACGTTGTCGTCGCGCAGTGGATATTCGAACTGCGCGAGTGGCGCGAGTTCGACGTCGACGTCAGCGCTGAACGGCACCACCGTCGCTGCGCCGTCGGTGAGCGAAACACGCTGAATCTTTCCCTGATACGCAATCAACAGCGCTTGGCCATCCGGCGTGAACGCGGCGCCGGGAAACAGATCGCGACGAGGCGCAGTTTCGTCTTCGGCATCTCGATCGAGTTCGGGAGCGAGCCACCGTGCCTCGCGTGACTGCAGATCCACGAGCTTCAGACGAAACTTGTGATTCCACCGTGTGCCATAAATGACCGAGCGCCCGTCCGGGCTCAGCAGCGGACGCATCGCTCCGTTGAGCTCGTCGGTGAACGGCTCGATGGCGCCGGTGGCCAGATCGATCGCGGCAACCTGCCATTCGCCAAAACTCGGCCACTTCGCCGGCCGCTGAATGCTCGCGAACAATCGGCGCGGGTCTTTGCCGAACGTGGCACCAAGCACCGCCGTTGGTGCGGGACCGCCGGCTGCATTGCTGGACGACGCGACGCCGGTCAACTGTCGTCCCGATCCGCCCGCATCGAGAGCGTAAGTGAACAGTTGATACTCACGCCCATGCCCGGTACTGCGCGTGCTCTTGGAAACGACGATCTCGTCACCCGCCGGGCTCCACTCGGGCGAAATGAAGAACGACTCCGTGTCGTGCGTCAGTGCCCGCAACTCGCCACTCGGCACGTCCATGAGCCAGATGTTGTCGGCGCCGCTGCGATCGCTGACGAATGCGATGGAGCGCCCATCCGGCGAATAGCGAGGTTGCGCATCGAACGCCGAACCGCTCGTCAAACGTTGCGCCGGGCCGCCGGAAACCGGCATCGTGTAGAGGTCGCCCACGAGTTCGAACACCAGGCTGCGTCCATCGGGCGACACATCCAGTGACACCCATGTGCCCTCATTTGCAGTGAAGCGCACGTGACGCGACTCGACGCCGCCTCGCGAGGCCGACATCGCTGATGAAACCGTGAGCGCGGCCAGCACACAGCCAGCCGCTCTCACGATCGCGAGCATACGCTCGCGAACGCCTTCTATAGCCATTGAATTCCGCCTAGAACCGGTAACGAACGCTGCCGGTGAGTTGGCGCGGCGGATTCACCTGATAACCGAGATTCAGTCGCTCGAAAGTATTCGAGTAGTACTCTTCGTCGAGCAGATTGGAGGCAGTGAGTTCGAAGCGCCACGCAGCGAGCGTATAGAAACAACGCAACTCGACCTCGGTGAAATCGCCAAGGAACTGGATCGGCGTGTTGGCCCC
>NZ_JAEUPY010000801.1 GCF_016790065.1 Steroidobacter sp. | reverse complement strand
CTCCTTGGCAGCGAGGGCCGTCCAGCTGCCGATCGGATCAGGACACGAGCTGCCCCTGGTCGGCTCCATTCATTTTTTCTGGGATTGCGTCTTCTTTGATCGCGTCAATTCGGTCCCTTGCCCTCGATTTGCAGCTTTTCATCCTTGGAAAACGCCGCCTCGATGCTCGAGATAGCCGCGGCAATGAGCGCGCGCGGTTCAGCGAAAGCATCGGCGAGATTTGCTGCGACTTCGTTCTCGCATTCCGTCCCGCGACCAACTACCTCTGCTTTCTGCACTTCTCTGATTGCCGTGCTGTGCGCGCGGCGCCCCCGGGCGAACGTGCTGATCTCTGCTGAGGTGTTCGGCGCTTTGATCAAGTCCACTGCCGGCGCACGCCACGGCTGCATCAGACTGCAGAAGACGCTACGCCAATCGCCAGTGCCGCCAATAAGGCGCCGCGAGGTTTTACGTGTCGGCACGTCAATCCGGGCTGTTCTGCCCCTTCAGCGGAAAGATCTCACGCCAGGGTCGTGCTTCGTCGACGACGCGAGCGATGGATGGGCGAATTAGCAGCCGGTTGCGGTATTCGCGAAGTGCGGTGAGCGAAGCTGGGATCGGGTAGCCCCAGTGGGCATAGAACAAGGCCGGGGCGGCGGCGCAGTCGGCGATGCTGAAAGAATCGTTGGCGGCCCACACGCGACCTTCCATCCAGCGATTTGCCCACGCGTAGCTTTTATCTAACGTCGCATGAGCTTCCTCATTCAAATGCGGGTCTTGTTTGCCTTCAGGGCGAATGACGTTGAAGACCATGCGCGACAGCGGCGACATGATGTAGTCATCGAACACGCTATCCATCTGTCGCGCTTCAATAGCGGCTCGTGGATCAGCGGGAACGAGCGGCGGCGCGGAGCCGTGATGAAGGTCGAGGTACTCAATGATCGCCGCTGATTCGATTACCGTCTGCTCGCCGTCAACCAGCACAGGAAACTGCCCCGTTGGCGCGAGGCGGCTAACGGCAGCGACGTGGTCGGGATGATCGCCATCGACCATCAAGAACTGAAACGGTACGTCGCGCTCGTACAGAGCGATCAGCGTCTTCCAATAGAAGGCAGCGAACGGGTGGCCATAGATTTGAATCATCGACGGGTGCTCCAAAACTAATTCGGCTACTCGGAGGTGGTTTCGAGTTCCACTCCAAGCTCCTTCAAAATTGCCTTGCGCAGCTGCTGCACTTCCGGGCTGGTCAGTTTTCTCGGGTGCGACAGCTTCACATCGAACGTCGCTTGAATGCGAGTGGGTCGAGGCGACAGCACCATGATGCGATCGGCGAGATGGATGGCCTCCTCCACGTCGTGAGTGATCAGCAACACGGTGTGACGTTCCTGGCGGAGGATCTTGAGCAACTCGTTGCGCATACGCAGGCTCATGAGCGCGTCGAGGGCAGAGAAAGGTTCGTCCATGTACAGGATGGCGGGTTTGACGGCCAAGGCACGAGCGAGTTCGACGCGCTTGAGCATGCCGCCGGACAGCTCGTGCGGATACGCGGCTTCGAAACCTTTCAAGCCCACAACGTCGGCATAGTGATCGGCGATGGCGATCTTTTCGCCGAGCGATTGAGCGCCGTTCAATCCGAACATCAGGTTCTGCTGTACCGTCAGCCACGGAAACACCGAGCCGTGCTGTGAAATCAGTATGCCTTGCGGGCTGGGTTGGTGGCGGGTGGTGCCGTCGATCAGGATGCT
>NZ_JAEUPY010000783.1 GCF_016790065.1 Steroidobacter sp. | reverse complement strand
CGAGTGATCAAGAACACGAGAAAACGCAGCGCCAGTTCATTGCGAGGATCGCGAGCAGTGGCACTACGAATAATAGCGGCCACACACAATATAAGGATGCTAACACCGATGTTGTCGGCTGGGTGGTCGAGCGTGCGAGCGGAAAGTCCTTGCGGTCGTTTCTGGCCGACATTGTCGACGCGGCGGGCATCGAGGGGACGTTATTCATCACAACGGATCGCGAGGGCTTTCCAACTATAGATGGCGGTGCGTGTTTGACGGCGCGCGACCTCGCTCGTTACTTCTCGATTTTCACGCGGCATGGTCGCGGCGTCGGAAATGAGATCGTGGGTAGCGCAGAATTTATTCAGCGGACGCTGGGGTCTGGTGTGCATTTGCCGCCGCCTAACGAGCGTATCCGCTACAGTAATCACATGAGGATTCTTGGAAACACAATGGGGCATTCCGGGTGGGGTGGTCAGTATGCTCTTGCAAATCTTGATACCGGGGCAGTTGGGGTCTTCTTTAGTGTGATTGAGAATCAGCATGCGGCTGACCGAGGCTACCTCAGTCAAGTCGCCCGAATGCTTGAGTCCATTACTGCTATGGAGCCGGACAGCTCGCCATAATATTTTCGCAGGCGACACCTACGCTAGGTATTCGTGCGTGCGACACGCAGGCCTTCTAGCGTAGTGTGCTCCGATCAAATCGAGAAAATTGCTTCACGCGCTCGTGATCGATAGAAAAATTAGAGATCAGCGCTTTGTATGACGAGAAAACGCGTTGTCCACGCCATGGCTATTCGTGGCAGGACATCGTCGCCTTCAGTGACGAGCTACAGTCGCATATCGCTTCGTGCAGGGTTCGCTCGCGGGCAGGATCAATCGATAATGAAAAAGGAAGAGCTTCATGCCGCTCGAAATGGGGTCGCGTAACTTTCTTAGCCGGTCTACCCATCACAACTTGGCTCATTCCTAAGCCATCCCGCTCGACTCGCTACAGATTTCGTTCAGAGTTCCATGTCAACACGTCGAGGATTTTTGAAGCAGACGGCAGCCGCCGGAGTTGTCACCGCAGTGCCCTCTTGGGGGGCTCACCGCACAGACGGTTTAGTCGCCCGCGTCGAAGGTCGGATCGGATCCAACCGAATTGCGAAAAAGTCAATTGCGCGAGTCAGGTCTGTCATTCGCCGCGAGGAGACTGTACTGCGCCACGGTGGCAATGGCGACAATTGGCATATGAGTTGGGCCTCTGATGATCGTCAGTACGTGAGCCTATGCGACGGTTCGGGGTTTTCTGATCAGCCAAGAGCATTCTATAACAGCCGCATGATTGCTATCAGCGGTGGTCCGCGTGACGCTCAGTTTCATGACCTCGCGGGTTATCCTATGCTGGCAAGGCCAACGCAGCGGCAGAACGATACGCGCTACTATAACTTCGGTACGTTGGCGCTTGACGGGTATTTCTTTCAGTTTATGAGTACCTTCAACCGACCTTTTCGGCCTAACGAGGAGGAAGAGCCAGATCGAAATAATCTAATCCGCTTCAATGGCGCGAAGCTTATATATTCTCCAGATAGTGGTCGCACTTGGCATAACCAGAATGGTTCGACACCTGTGGTATGGGAAGACTGGAATCAGCGGTCGCGTGAAGCGCTTGTGTTCTTTGAGGAGGATCAAGAGGCCTTCTCGCTGCTCACTATCCTACAAATGGGAAGGAACTACGAACACAACCGAGACGGCTATATTTACGTATACGCCCCGAACGGTAACACCGAAGGTACAATGAATGAGCTCGTTATGTTTCGTGTGCTTAAGGGTAAACTTCTTGAGCGAAGCAGTTATGAGTACTTCGTAGGTCGGACTGCCAAGGGAGGCGCGATATGGAGCAAGGACATCATGGCACGCGCTACGGTGCACACCTTCCCGCGGGGATGGGTGAACTCGCTAGTGCACCCTTATGCATGGCACCCGAGTGTTGTCTACAATGCGCCGCTCGGGCTATATCTGATGGCCAATTGGGGTATGGGCGCTGGGCTCGATGGCATGTGGTTCAGTAGGCCAAGCTACCTTGGCTTTTGGATCGCGGCGAATCCTTGGGGGCCTTGGACACAAGTCCACGAAGAGACATCGTGGTTGCCAGCAGGTGAACCGAACGCCCGTGCTTACCAGCCTCAGATTGCCCCCAAGTGGATCTCCGATGACGGTAGATCATTCTGGATTGTGTGGACGGACTTTCAGGTGACGGACGAGAAGGCGAGGCGGCTTGCAGCAGAAGAATACAAGCGGATTGCCAATGCTGGTACGTCCAGCGAGACGGATGTAATGAGGAGTGCCATGAGCATGCGCCAGTACATGCCTTACTACGCTTTCAATGTTCAGCGCGTGGAATTGGTAATTGCCTAGGAACGATGAGTTTCCGCCATTTTTGCGGAGAGCGCTCCGATGGTTGACACTCGCCGCGGAGCTATTGATCTCGAGGTCGCGGCTTGAGGTTGAGACCCAACATTAGTTCCACTACGGCTCCAAGAGGTCGTGACCTCAGGTCGACAACTGCTGCTTGTCCTGGCGCCGTACTATCCAACTATCGGCTTGTGATAAGGACTGGCCGCCGCCTGAAGCTGACCTCATTTCGACCGGGCAGGTAATGGGGGCGCTGCCGCGGCGATCGACTCGACGCGGGCTGCTCCGCTTGCCGGTGCGCTCAGTTTCCTCGTCAGTGTCGCTGTGATGTTCATCTTGAGGTAGCGATGGAACGCGGCCCTCGCGCGTCAGGGGGATTGCCTGTTCATGAGCGGGAATCCCAAGACGTTGACGCGGCGGGCGCCATGAGTCACGGCTGAGCAGAGTGCTATGGCGTGAGTCCACCAACGAGACCAAAGTCCGCCATGGCCCGAGATATCGAGGCACATGAACAAGCGACGGCACCACTATGTGGGGGAGGCACTATCTTGGAGCGTGGGCCACTGACGACCAGCTCTGGTGTTGGCGCGGGGAAAAAGTATTCATCACGAATACGATGAATGTCTCGCAGTTGGCAACGCTGTATGCGGAGCCACTGACGCTGGGTATGCCGGATGATTATTGGGCAAGTCGAACGCGTGCGATTCAGGCACTCACACCGCAACGTATCGGCGAGGCAGCCGCGAAACTCTATGCGCCGCAGTCACTGACGTGGCTCGTCATCGGCGACCTGCGGCGCATCGAGCAATCGATCCGCAAGCTCAGCCTGGGGGCAGTTGAACGGTTGCCCTGCTGCTCTCGCTGAGGCGTGCTCACCACGGCGTCGGCTTGTAATCCTTCAGGAACTGACCCCACACATGTGTGCCGGTCAGGCGGCCGACGAAGATGGGGTCGATGATGCGTGCGGCGCCATCGATGATGTCCAGCGGCGGCGAGAAGCCTTCTTCGGCCTTGCGGGCGGCATGCACGGCGGGGTCTTCATCGGTGACCCAGCCGGTGTCGACCGCATTCATGTGGATGCCGTCTTTCACGAAGTCGGGCGCACTGGTGCGCGTCATCATGTTGAGCGCAGCCTTGGCCATGTTGGTGTGCGGATGTTTGTCGGTCTTGAAGGTCCGATAGAACTGACCCTCCATCGCGCTGACATTCACGACGTGCTTGTGTTGTCCGGGTGTCCGCATCATCAATGGCTTGAGGCGCGCGTTCAGGATGTAGGGTGCGATGGCGTTCACCAACTGCACTTCCAGCAGTTCCGGCGTTTGCACTTCATGCAGTCGCAGCCGCCAGCTGTTCACCTCCCGCAAATCAATCTGCTGACGATCCTCGTCGTAGCACTGCGCTGGAAACAGCGCCTCACCGCCGCGATAGTCCTCATCGAGGTAGTGCCGCTGCGACAGGGCGGCGCTGTGGATCAAGCCTTCGGCGGGGTTGCGATGTGCAATCGAGAGCAGCGATCCAGCCTCGGGTGGCGAAGCGTTTCCTAACGTGCGGCACAACTCGTCGTGACCCGCCAACGTGTCGCGCCAGGACGCAGGTAGTGCGTCAAACGCAGTTGCTTCACGAGGCAGCAGGTGCTGGAAGAAATTTGCTGGCCGTCGCACGGTTTGGCAGGCGTTGTTGACGATGTAGTCCAGCCGCGGCAATCGATCTGCCAGGAAGTGAGTGAACAACTCGACACTCGGTGTGTGTCGCAGATCCAGCCCATGGATCGACAGCCGTTCACGAAATTCCGCAAAGTCGGTTTCCTGAGAGTATCGATCGGCCGCATCGATGGGAAAACGCGTCGTGACGATCACGTGCGCGCCGGCTCGTAGCAGCTTCAAGGACGCTTGATACCCGATCTTGACGCGCGCGCCGGTCACCAGCGCATAGTGGCCACTGAGATCCGCGGTCTGTTCGCGCTTGGCATAGTTGAAGTCACCGCACGTTTCGCACATGGCGTCGTAGTAGCGATGCACGGTCGTGAACGATTGCTTGCAGATGTAGCAGTTGCGTTCGCGATTCAAGGTGCGCTGATCGTCTGCCGCCGCAGTCTCTGGCGGCGGTAGCCACAGCGGTGTGTAGACCGGGGAGCGGCGCTGGGTGCGCAAACCGGTCTGTTCGACCACCTTGCGATCCTGTTCCTTGAGTGCGGCCCGATCGGCCTTGCGAAACGCCTTGGCCATCTTCACCAGGTCGTGCCGCTCAGGTTTCGCGACCAGACCGGCGAGCGTCAGCAGCTCGCGGCGTTGCTCCTGGGTGAGCTTGATCAGGTGGGAGCGGTCGGCCTCGATCTCGCGCAGTACCCGGATACAGGTGAGCATGTCGCCTGCAGAGAGCGGCGGGGCGGCGTCAGGGGCGGTGGAAGTCATCGGATTTACGACTGGCGGCGGGGCGGAGTGCCGGGCATTGTCCGCAGCAGTAGGCGGGTCACGCAAGTTTATTGGCCGGCCGTAGCTGAGCCGTTTGCGTGGCCGTGCGTCTATCCTTCGGAGGGCGAGCGGGTCGAGCGGCATTCCGAGGTAGGCAAGAGGTTTTCGTGGCGGAGGGTGGGGCGGAATCTGGAACGACGGCGGCCGCGGCCGCTCTGGACGCTGCTTCGCTCGAGCGGCTGCGGCCCTCGCTGGTGCGCTTTTTCGAGCGCCGTTCGCGCAATCCGGCCGACGTGGAAGACCTGGTGCAGGAGGTTTTTTTCCACCTTGCCCGGCAAGTCGACCTGGCGGCGATCCAGCAGCCCGAGCGCTATGTGTTCCGGATCGCGACCAATGTGCTGCGGGACCGATTGCGGCGTGGCGCCGTCCGCCGTACCGGCGACCATGTCCCCCTCGAGGAAGTGGAACTCGGTGGTGAGGCGCCGTCGGCCGAGCGTGTCTACCACAGCGAGAAAATGCTCGAGCAAGTGCTGGCTGTGCTGGACGAACTCACCCCCAAGTGCCGCACGACCTTCCTGCTGCAACGGTTCGAGGGGCTGAGCTACTCGCAGATCGCACGTCGCCTCGGTGTGAGTCGCAGCGCTGTAGAGAAGCAGATGATGCACGTGATCCAAGTGTTGTCGGATCACTTTCCGGAGTAAGGATGAGACAGGAGAGTCCAAGCGAAGCCGCACGCTGGTTTGCCCGCATGCACGACGATGAGCGCACGCCGGCGGACGAGGCGCGATTCGATGAATGGTTGGCGCGAGACCCTGGCAATGAGCGCGCATACCAGCGGCTCGAGGCGCTATGGGGAGCGGTCGAATCGACGCGCAACGCTGCACCTATCCGAGAGGCGCGAGCGCGAGCGGTCGAGGAGTCACAGCATTCGGCTCAGTTGTCGGCGGCGGCGGGTCGTCGTCGCGGCGGCTGGTTCATCGCGGCCGCTGCTGTGGTGGCCACCGTGGGCGTGGTGGCGGTGCAAGTGATGCTGCCGGCCGATGTTGTCTATCGCACCGCTGTAGGCGACCGTCGCACCATTCAGCTCTCCGATGGCAGTCAGCTCATTTTGAATACCGATACCGTGGCGACGGTGCGTTACCGACTCACCAGTCGCACGGTGCAGCTCGAACGGGGGCAAGCGCACTTCGACGTGGCACACAGCACGCTACGTCCCTTCTTGGTGGACGCAGGGCGCGGTGTGATTCGCGCGATCGGCACTCGCTTCGAGGTCTACCGGCAAGCGGATGAAGTTCAGGTCAAGCTGTTGGAGGGCCGCATCGAGGTGACGCCGGCAGCCGAGACACGGCGTGCCGATGTGGCTGCAGGGACGACTCTCAGCAATCAACCGGCGCGCATCGAAATGACAGCGGGTCAGCAAACCGCACTGTCAGCGAGCGGCATGGCGCCGCTGACGGCTGTGAATGTGCCGGTCGCAACCGCATGGTTGGACGGCAAGTTGGTGTTCAACGATGTACGGCTGCAGGAGGCGGTCGCGGAGATCAATCGTTACTCGACGCAGAAGATCTACGTGCTCGATGGCGGCCTCGCCGAGTTTCGTGTCAGTGGTGTGTTTCGCACTGATCGAGCCGATGCATTCATCTCTGCCGTGAGCACCTCACTACCCATTCTCGTGCAGCCCGCAGCCGACGGTGCGGTGCTGCTCGCGCCGGCCGACTGAGTCGTTGTGATTCGTGTGCGTCAATAGAGGCGTTCCTCTGGCACACACAACAAGGTCACTGTGAAAAGCAACGCTCGCAGAATGGTCGCCGCGGCGATCGCATCGCTCCTGCCGCTCAATGCACTCTGGGCTGCTGACATCAAACGATTCGATCTCGAAGCGCAGGATGCCGCGCCGGGACTGCAAGCGCTCGCGCTGCAGGGAGACTTCGAGGTGTTCTTTCCGGCAGCGCTGGTCAAAGGTCGCAAGATTCATGAAGTGCGCGGTGAGTACACACCGGCGGCCGCATTGGATCTGGCACTTCGTGGCACGGGATTGAAACATCGCGTGACTGGCGAAGGTACGTACGTGGTCGAAGACGCCGGTGGCCGCGTCGATGAAACCGCCAGCATCGAAACGGTCAACGTGTTCGGCACGCTCGACGATCAATTGAGCATCGGTGGCAAGTCCGGTGCGTCGCTACGTGAGACGCCGAAGTCCGTCACTGTCGTGACGCGCGAGCGGATCGAGGCACAGAACCTCACGTCGCTGGCGGAGGTGCTCAGCCAGACCTCGGGCGTCGTCGTGACCAGTCACAGTCACAGCGCCATCGATAGTTTCTTCTACTCGCGTGGCTTTCGCGTGCAGACGTTGCAGTTCGACGGTGGCGCGCCGGCCTACACCGGCGGCTTCGGGATGTTCTTGTCGCCCGACACGGCGGCCTACGATCACGTCGAGATGCTGCGAGGCGTGGATGGCATCTATACCGGTGCCGGTCAGCCCGGGGGTGTCGTCAATCTCGTGCGCAAGCGAGCGAAAGCGACGCCACAGGTCGAAATCAACTTGTCTGCGGGCAGCTGGAATGAGTACCGCGGCGAGTTCGATGCCACCGGTCCACTCACGGAAGATGGTCGTTTGCGTGGCCGATTCGTCGCTGCTTACAAAGACAACGAGTTTTTCTATGACCGCGGGCAGTCGCAGAAGACGCTGTTCTTCGGCACCGGCGAGTACGACATCACACCATCGACGCTGCTGGTTGCCGGTGCGAGCTATGAGCGGCGCAAGGAAGATGGCTTCGCCATGCAAGGCCATCCGCGCTATGCCAATGGTGACGATCTGCGACTGCCACGAAGCACCGCCTTCAATCCTGAGTGGGCGCACTGGTATCTGACCAGCAAAGAGGCCTTCGCCCGGATCGAGCAGAGCTACGGTAATAACGGCGTGCTCAAATTGAATGCCACGCGAATCGAGCAGCAGAGCGAGTCACGTCAGTTCATCGCGCTTGGTTTCGTGGATCCGGTGACCCTGACGGGGCCGCGAGCGGCGACGCCGGCGTCCGACTATGACTCTTCGCAGAATTTGCTCGACCTGTCCGCGAGCGGAACCTTTGCTTTGTTGGGTCGTGAGCATCGCTACACGGTGGGTGCAGACTATTCCAAGGTCGATGGCGGCGGCGAGAAGGCGTACCGGCTGTCGCTGTACACCGGACAGGGGCCATATGGCGTGTGGGGCGATCTGGTCGACGTATTCAACTTCGATCCCTCGCTGTATCCGCGCAGCCCCGAGCGACTCAATGCCTACTATCCAGAGAACTCTCAGTCGCAGCATGGATTCTACGCGGCGCTCGGTCTGCAACTGCTCGAACCGCTGCGTCTGACGCTGGGCGGACGTTACGGCGAGTATCGTTACTTGCAGGTGTATCAGTCCGTTGCGGCGGACGGCACCTACGGCGCTCCATCGACGACTAGCTACGAGGACAGCGCGTTCGTGCCCAGTGCGGCCCTCAGTTGGGATTTCTCCCAAGACTGGTCGGCGTATGTGAGCTACGCGGAAACCTTCGAAGTCCAGGCGCAGCGCTTGCAAGCGCCGCTGCCAGGCAAGCCGCTGGATCCGATCACCGGTGGCGGTTTCGAAGCCGGCGTCAAAGGTGAGGTGTTCGGCGTTCTGAATGCGTCGGCCGCGGTGTATCGAGTGGAACGCGAAGGGCAGGGCATCCGTAATCCGCTGTATCCGAATACGCCGGGCACCGGTGGCGCAAGCTGCTGCTTTCTCGGCAATGCCAACGTGACCACGCAGGGTTTCGACGCTGAGCTCAGCGGTACAGTGTTGCCGGGCTGGCAGGTCTATGCCGGCTACGGTTACTTCACCAACGAATACGAAGGGCTGCGTACCACGGTGTTGGGCGACGGCACGTTGGGATGGCCGAGCGGTGTCGCCTACGCCTTGAACCGCGTTCCCAAGCACATGTTCAAGATGTGGACGACGTGGCAGCTGCCTGATCGTCTCTCTCGATGGACGGTGAATGCCGGTGTCACCGCGCAGACGGCGAGCTACATCGACACGGTGGTGCTGAACTCAAGCGGTGATGAGACAGCATTCCGCGCCGTGCAGGACAGCTACGCGCTGTGGAATGCCTCGATTCAGTATCGGCTCGGGGACACGTGGACGATCGGATTGTACGGCGACAATCTGCTCGACGAGCGCTACTACCAAGTGCTCGGCAGCGAGTCCGACAACACCTATGGCAGGCCTCGCAGCTTCGTAGTGTCCGTTCGCGGGCACTGGTAGGCCGCTTAGCAGGTCGATGACGTGAGCACCGAGAGTTTTGCTCTCGGTGCTCACCGTTGCCCCCAGTCTCCGCATGACACACACGTTGAAAAATCTGGCAGGCATCGTGCCGGCGCTCGTGCTCGCGTTCGCGGTGTTGGCGAGTGCCACGAGCGGTGCAGCCGACTCACCGACGCTGCGTGTGCTGCCGTTGCAGTCACTCGACCTCACGAATGCTTCCGATGATCTGCGGGACGTCGCACGTCTCGTTGCCGATGCTCGCGTTGTGGGGTTTGGCGAAGGCTGGCACTACGTTCACGAGTTCCTGACGATGCGCAATCGACTGTTCGTCTATCTGGTCGAGCACGGCGGCGTCACGGCGTACGCAGGAGAAACTGGCTTCGAGCGAGGCGTCGTCGCCGATGATTTCGTGGCGGGACGCAGCGCGCGCTCCTCGGATGCGATTGGGGCGGTCTTTTATAACGCCGAGCTGGCCGAGAATCGACAGCTGCTCGATTGGATTCGCGCCTACAACGACAAGCCGTCGACGCGTCAGCCCATTCGCTTCTATGGCATCGATGTGAGTGCCGGGCGATCGCGCGCCCCGTGGCCAGTCGCGGCGATGGACTACCTCTGGCAACGAGATCCATCACTGGCGCGACGCTTCGAACGTCGACTGCAGGTGCTGCGCTCGCCGCTGTCGATAGATGAGTACGTCGCACTACCGGCGAGCGAACGCGGCGCGCTCACCGAGGCGATCTCGGATCTCATCGATGTGTTCGACGGGATGCAGCTCGAGTGGATTCGACAGTCATCGAGGACGCAGTTCGAGCGAGCACACCGTGCTGTATTGGTGGCGCGCCAGGGCGATGTGCAACGTCGTTGTGATCAACGGCTGCGATCCGATGAGACGCAGCCGTCACTTGCATGCGAGCAATTGCGTGATGGTGCGATGGCGGAGAACTTGCGCTGGGCCATGGAGCAGGAAAGGTCACGTGGCCGCGTCTTCGTGTTTGCTCACAACTGGCACCTGGACAAGGTCGGTAGCCGACCCGCCGAGAGCGGCGGTGGCACGGTGCATTCGATGGGGGTGTATCTGAATGAGGCGCTCGGTGCGCGCTATCAGGTGATCGCCTCGATGGGCGGCGGCATGGCCGATCGCGAGTACGTCAGTACGGACAGTCGAATGCTCCGCGATCTCGAGTGGCTACGCCGGGTGAACCGGCCGCAGTACGTGCTGGACCTGTCCGTGGGCGCGGCGAGTGAAACGCAGTTACCGGCGTCGTTCGACGCCATGCTCTTCATCAACAAAGTGCGACCGTGTCTTGGCTGCGACGCCAAGCTCGCGGCGCCATGAATGTCAGAACGTCTTCTTTTGGAGTTGCCATGTCACTGACCAGGCGAGAGGTGCTCTCCGGCGCCGTTGCCGTATCGTCGCTTGCGACGGCCGGACGTTTCATCAAGGCCGAAGCGGCGGAGAATGCCGGTGCCTACGCGCCGGTGTTCGCCGCGCTCGATAGTTACGTCGAACGTTTTCTGCGGGAAGCGAATGCGCCGGGACTGACGCTGGTGCTGGCCGATCGAGAGGGCGTGCAACGAGTCGTAACCTATGGCTTCGGCGACAAAGATCTGCGTACGCCAGTCGGACCCAATGAGTTGTTCCAGATCGGCTCCATCAGCAAGTCGTTCACGGCCATCTCTCTTCTACAGCTGCACACCGAAGGTCGACTCGACTTTCACAAACCCATCCAACACTACCTGCCTTGGTTGCGGATTCAGTCCGAGTATCCGCCGATCACGGTGCATCATCTGTTGACTCATTCCTCAGGGCTGCCAGCGTACTCGGACCTGATCTCTACCGACCCGAGCTATGCGCATCGCGCGGCGTATGCGCCTGGCACGCAGTACTTCTACAACAACATGGCGTACTCGGCGCTCGGCTATCTGGCGTGGACGTTGGATGGCAGGCAACTGCCGCAGTTATTGAGGGAGCGGGTGCTGTCGCCGTTGGGGATGAAGCACAGCGAGCCCGCCATCGACTTCGACATGCGTGACCGCCTGGTCAAGAGCTATACGACGTTCCAAAGCGATCGGCCGCAACCTCGTGCGGCGCGTTTGTGTGAAGCGGCGCCTCTCATCTACACCTCCGCCGCAGGCTGTGTTGCCGCGACGGCGCACAATATGGGGCTCTATATTCAGATGCTCGCGAATCGTGGTCGGATGGCAGGCGGCCGATTGTTGTCGCCCGAGGCCTTCGACCTCTTCGCCACCGGACACATCGCTGCGCCGGATTTCGGGGCCACGGCACGCTACGGCTATGGTATGGCCGTCGATCAGTTGGACGGCAACACCATGCTGTTCCACACCGGTGGCATGTTGTCGTTTATTTCCTCGTTGATGGTGGATATGGACACGGGTGTCGGTGCGTTCGCGGCCGTGAACGCGCTCGACAAAACCGTGACGCCGATCGTGCGCTATGCCAATCAGCTCATGCGAGCGCATCGGGAACGACGCAGCGCGCCGTCAGTACCGCCGTTGGCGGTGCCCGCGTGGCGGGTGGAGAACGCGGCGGACTATGCCGGCATCTATCGTCAGAACAACGGGCGCAGCCTCGAAGTGTTGGCTGATGGCGAACGATTGTTCCTGCGACACAAAGCGAAACTGGTGCCGCTGGAGACTCGGGGCGGTCGCGATACGTTCCTGGCGTTGCATCCGGATTTCA
>NZ_JAEUPY010000719.1 GCF_016790065.1 Steroidobacter sp. | reverse complement strand
CCGGCCAGCTGCAGCAAGTCCGCCGCAGAGGTTTCCTGCTTGAGTTCGTAAATGGCGGGCCGGCGTACCTCGCCAGCAATGCCGACGGTGGCGCCCACCGGCGGAATGAAAATCACATCGCCGGGCAACAGCCTCGCATCGGCGGTGGTATCGCCCTTCAGCAACAGGTCGTACAGATCCAAAGTCGTGACCGTACGACCGGCGCGCTTGAGTTGAATGTTTCGCAACGACCCGATCGGTTTCACACCGCCGCTGACGAACAAGGCATTGGTAATGGTCGACAGCCCACTGACGGTATACGAGCCGGGGGTCTCGGCATCGCCGAGTACGAAGATACGGATGGAACGCAACTCACCCATGCTGACACTGACCTGGGTGTTGATCAGTTGCTCGCTGACCTGCTTCTCGAGCGTGTTGCGCACGTCGTCGTAGCGCTGACCGCCGACCGCGATCGGCCCCAGCTCAGGAAAGCTGATGCGACCGTCACGCCCCACCACCAGTTCATAGCGGCCCTTGGTATTGCCGATCAATTGCACTTGCAGTCGGTCGCCAGGGCCGACCACATACTCCGAGGATACCGGCACGTCGGTGACCGGCGCGAAAGTAGATGGCGCGCCAGCAAACAAATCGTAGCCGAACGGCTTCAGCGCCTGAGTACCCAACGGCTTCAAGGGCAAGCGAGTCAACGAAACGATGAAGTCGTTCAGCCGCAGCTCGGCAGCCAAGCGCTGAGTGGCTTCTTCCTCGGTGAGGCCGGCCAGCGGAATGGGCCCCAGCTCGGCGACGTTCAAGATGCCCCATTTATCCAGCTTGTATGGATTCCGTCGCAGCACTCGCTCGCGGAAATCTTCCAGACGCAACTGTTCGTCGCTGCTGCGTTCCAGGGTTTCTTGGGATTGCGGGGTTGAGTTCTGGCCACTCGCGCCAGAGTTCTGCGGTAACTGCACGGCGCCAGGGATGCCGGGCTGCCGCGCCGCGGACTGCTCCCGACGTTCCTTCTCCTCAATTTCCGGAGCACGCCGCTTGAGCTGACGAATCTCTAACGTCAGCAGCACGGTGTCGCCGCCTTTGAGGCGCTTGCGGCCGTTGACTCCGTCCAGGGACGACGCGTCGTCGCCGTCTTCATCCTTGCCATTCAAGGAGCGGGAACGGACCGTGGACGGGAAGTCGAGTTTGCTATCCGAGCGCACCCCGGTGCGAGGCGAGGTAGTGGTTCCGGTGCCGCTGCCGCCCATCGCCTCGAGAATGGTCTTCTGCTGTTCCGGAGTCATGTTCTGGAACATCTCGAGCTGGCCTGCACTGGGTGTTTGTGCAGACACGGGAACGGTCGCGAGGACGCTACACAGGAACGCAGCTGCGATGGCAGCCAACCACAATCCACGGTTGGCGAGTCTGGTATTGAGCATCAGGGCCGCTTTTACATGTAATCCCTGCGACGAGGGCGGCGAGTTTACACATTGCACACTGCGGATGCGATCAATTCGTGGTCGCAGCACGCCCGCCGCCCGGCTCAATGTCGATAGTCGATCTGATGCTCGATGAACCAGCGGTAGGTGGCGGCAATTCCCTCACGCAACTCGATCCGAGGCTGCCATCCAGTGGCTTGCAGCTTGGTCGTGTCCAGCAGTTTGCGCGGCGTTCCGTCTGGTTTACTGGCGTCGAAACGTAACTGTCCCTGAAAGCCGACCACGTCCCGAACGATGTTGGCGAGTTCCTGAATGGACACGTCCGCGCCCCAACCGATGTTGACCGGATCTTCCGCTGAATAGTGCTGCATCAGGAACACGCAGGCGTCCGCTAGATCGTCACAGTGCAGGAACTCCCGCCGCGGCGTGCCCGTGCCCCAGACGATCACCTCGGTATCGCCGCGAGCCTTGGCTTCATGAAACTTCCGAATCAGCGCCGGCAACACATGTGAATTCTGCAAATCGAAGTTGTCGCCGGGACCATACAGGTTGGTGGGCATGGCCGAGATGACGTCGAAGCCGTACTGACGCCGGTAGGCCTGGCCCATTTTCAATCCGGCAATTTTCGCGACTGCGTACCACTCATTGGTAGGTTCCAGCGCACCGGTCAGCAGGCAACTTTCCGGCATCGGCTGAGGCGCGAGCTTCGGATAGATACAGCTGGAACCCAGGAACAGCAGCTTGCTGGTCCCGTGTCGATAAGCCGAGTCGATGACGTTGGTCTGGACCTGCAAGTTGTCGCGGATGAAATCGGCGGGGTAAGTGTTATTGGCGTGAATGCCGCCGACCTTGGCGGCCGCCAGGAATACAAACTCCGGCCGCTCCTGTTCGAACAGCTGTGTTACCGCCCGCTGATCGCGCAAATCGACTTCTGCGCTCGAACGCAGTAACAGATTTGTGTAACCGTCCGCCTGTAAGCGACGCACGATGGCACTACCCACCAAGCCTCGGTGGCCGGCCACAAAGATGCGTGCGTCTTTATTCATGGCGTTGATAGGTGGGGAAGCCCTCGCGCGCGACCAACGCGTCGCGACGAGCGACCGCCAGGTCGGTTTCCACCATTTCCTTCACCAGCTGCTGAAAACTCGTCTCGGCCTGCCAGCCGAGCTTTTGCCGCGCTTTGGTCGGATCGCCCAGCAAGGTATCCACTTCGGTCGGACGGAAATAGCGGCTGTCGACTTTCACGACCGCGCGCCCGGTCTTCGCATCCACGCCCTGCTCTTCCACCCCCGCGCCCCGCCACTGAATCTCCATGCCGAGCTCGGCGCCGGCGATTTGCACGAATTCGCGCACCGAATGCTGCTCGCCGGTGGCAATGACGAAGTCCTCTGGTTGCTCTTGCTGCAACATCAGCCACTGCGCCTTCACGTAGTCGCGGGCATGGCCCCAATCGCGCAACGAATCGAGGTTGCCGAGATACACGTTCTCCTGCAGACCTTCTTTGATCCGAGCCAGGCCGCGCGTGATCTTGCGGGTCACGAAGGTCTCGCCGCGAATCGGCGATTCGTGATTGAAAAGAATCCCGTTGCACGCGTAGATGCCGTACGCCTCGCGATAATTCACAGTGATCCAGTAGCCGTACACCTTGGCTGCGCCGTACGGCGAGCGCGGATAGAACGGCGTCGTTTCCTTCTGCGGCACTTCCTGGACCTTGCCGTACATCTCGGAGGTCGAGGCCTGGTAGAAGCGCGTCTTCTTCTCCAGCCCGAGGATGCGAATGGCTTCCAGAATGCGCAGCGTGCCGACCGCATCCGAGTTCGCCGTGTACTCCGGCGTCTCGAACGACACCGCGACATGACTCTGCGCCGCCAGGTTGTAGATCTCGTCCGGTTGGATCTGCTGAATGATCCGGATCAGGTTGGTGGCATCGGTCAGGTCGCCATAGTGCAGGAACAACTTGACGTTGCTCTCGTGCGGATCCTGATACAAATGATCGATGCGATCGGTATTGAATGAGGATGCCCGGCGCTTTATGCCGTGCACCTCATAACCTTTGCCGAGCAGGAATTCGGCCAGATACGCGCCGTCCTGGCCAGTGATCCCGGTGATCAGAGCCTTCTTGCCCAAGCAGACATCCCTCAACTGAAAATGAACAGGTCCGCGAATGCGGCGCGCATTCTAATGGAAATGTGCTGCCAAGGCTGAGAGCTTCCGCCCCTCAACCCCGCCACTTCGCCACATGCTCCAACAAATTCCGCAGCGACGGCTCGGCACCGGCGGCGGCTTCGCCCGGTTTTTCCAGCGCCGGCGTCAGCGAATCCGCCAACTTCTTGCCCAGCTCCACGCCCCACTGGTCGAAGGCGTTGATGCCCCAGATCACGCTCTGAGTGAACACTTTGTGTTCGTACAGCGCGATCAGCCGACCCAGCGTTTTCGGGCCGAGCCGCGGGAACAGGATCACCGTGCTGGGCCGGTTGCCCTGGTGCAGCTTGTGCGGGATCAGCCGCGCAATCTCACTTTCGCTGGTGCCTTTCGCCGCCAGGTCCGCACGCACCTGCGCTTCGGTCTGCCCGAACGCGAACGCCTGGGCCTGCGCGAAACAATTGGCCAGCGCCAGGTCCTGCTGTTGCTGGAACGGGCTGGACGCATTCACCGGCGCCAGGAAATCCAATGCCACGCGCGGCGTGCCCTGGTGCAGTAGCTGGAAGAACGAATGCTGAGCATTCGAGCCCGGCTCGCCCCACAACACCGCGCCGCTGTCATACGTCAGCGACTCGCCCGCCACGGTCACGCTCTTGCCGTTGGATTCCATTTCCAACTGCTGCAAATACGCCGGGAAGCGATGCAGGCGCTGGTCGTACGGCAACACCGCCAGCGAATCCAGTCCCAGAAAATTCCGGTTCCAAACCCCGAGCAGTCCGGCCAGCACCGGCAGATTGTTTGCGAACGGCGTGCTACGGAAGTGTTGGTCCATTTCCGAACCACCTTCCAGCATCAGTTCGAACTGATCCATGCCCAGCGCCAGCGCCACCGACAGACCCACCGCCGACCACACCGAATAACGGCCGCCGACCCAGTCCCACATCGTAAAGCGGTTTTGTGGCGGAATTAAGAAAGCATCCATGGCCTTCGCGTTAGTCGACACTGCCGCGAAGTGTCGTGCCGGTGCGCCCTCGCCCAAGCGATCCACGATCCACTGCCGCGCCAGCTTGGCGTTGGTGAGCGTTTCGAGCGTGGAGAATGTTTTCGAACACACGACGAACAGCGTGCGCGCCGCATCCACTTTCTCGAGCACGTCGCCGAGCTGCACGCCGTCGATGTTGGATACGCAGTGCAGGCGCAGATTGCGATTGCGATACTTCGCCAGCGCTTCGGTCGCCATCACGATGCCGAGATCGGAACCGCCGATGCCGATGTTGACGATGTCGGTGAAGGTCTTGCCGGTGTGGCCATGAATACGGCCGCCATGTATGCCTTCGACGAAGCTGCGCATCTTCTCCAGGCTGGCGCGCACGTCGGGCATTACATCCTGGCCGTCGACCAGAATCGGACGGTCGGTGCGATTACGCAGGGCGGTGTGCAACACCGCGCGATTTTCGGTGATATTGATTTTGTCGCCGTTGAACATCGCGTCGATGCGGCTGCGCAGGCCGCGACCTTCGGCGAGCGCCAGCAACAAGCGAAGCGTCTCGGCATCGACTCGTTGCCGCGAAAAATCGAACAGCAGATTGAGTTCGGAGGTCCGCGAAAAATTCACCGCACGCTGCGGATCGTTGGCGAACAGATCGCGCAGGTGACGGCCGCGCATGCTCGCAGCGTGGGCCTCGAGCGCCTGCCATTCAGGCGTCGTGTTCGCTCGCGTCATGGGGTAGTCCTCCTGCTATGACTTCATCGGCACGTGGAATGTGCCGGAGGCTACCGCACTGACGGCGCAGCGGGAAGCTTTTGCGCCGTCATCCGGTGGTTGGCAACGCCGGCTTACTTGCCGTAGTAGCCCACGTACCACTCGATGAAGCGCCGCACGCCCTCTTCCACCGGCGTGGCCGGCTTGTAGCCCACCTCACGCACCAGATCGGACACGTCGGCAAAGGTATCGGGCACGTCGCCGGCTTGCAGCGGCAGCAGGTTCTTCTGGGCTTTCTTGCCCAGGTTGGTCTCGATGCACTCGATGTACTTCATCAGCTCCACCGGCGCGTTGTTACCGATGTTGTACAGCCGATAAGGCGCCTGGCTGGTGCCTGGATCCGGCGTATCGCCGTTCCACTCCGAATTCGGCTGCGCCGGCCGATCCATCGCCCGCACCACGCCCTGCGCGATGTCGTCGACGAACGTGAAGTCGCGGCGATGATTGCCGTAGTTGAAGACGTCGATGGGCTTGTCGGCCAGGATGTTCTTGGTGAAAAGAAACAACGCCATGTCGGGCCGGCCCCAGGGACCGTACACCGTGAAGAAGCGCAGACCGGTCACCGGCAGGTTGTACAAGTGCGCATAGGTGTGCGCCATCAACTCGTTGGCCTTCTTGGTAGCCGCATAGAACGACAACGGATGGTCGACGTTCTGATGCACCGAGAACGGCATCTTCGTGTTGGCGCCGTACACCGAGCTGGTCGAGGCGTACACCAGATGTTCTACGCCGTTGTGCCGGCAGCCTTCCAGAATGTTGGCAAAACCCACCACGTTGCTGTCGATGTAGGCCAGCGGATTCTGGATCGAGTAACGCACACCGGCCTGTGCGGCCAGGTGGATGGTGCGTTGAAACTTTTCTTGTTTGAACAGCGCGGCCACGCCTTCGCGGTCGGCCACATCCATTTTCACGAACCGAAAATTGGGAAATTTTTTGAGCTGGGCCAGGCGAGCTTCTTTCAACGACACGTCGTAGTAGTCGTTGAGATTGTCGAGACCGACCACCTCATCGCCGCGATTCAGCAGAATCTGCGCAGTGTGGAAGCCGATGAAGCCCGCGGCTCCGGTGAGAAGCAATTTCATAAGCGCCTAGCCGATGTCGATGAATGAAGGGCCGCGAATAATTCGGTGAACGTCCAGTTTGGCAGCCGACGCTGCCGGCCGCGAGTCGCGAACAATGCTCGCCATGGACAAGATCGTCAGTCACAAGGATCTCATCGTCTGGCAGCGAGCCGTCGCGCTGGCGTGCAAAGTCTACGCCGCGACCCGACTGCTGCCCAGAGACGAGCGCTTCGGCCTGCAAAGTCAGCTCAGGCGCGCCGCGGTCGCCGTCGCCAGTCAGATCGCTGCAGGCTCGGCGAGTGCCAGCCGCGCTGGCTTCGTCCAATTTCTACAGGCATCGCGGTGCTCGCTGTCCGAGCTGGAAACGCTGTATCTGATTGCGAGCCGGCTCGCATCGCTACCCAGCACCGCTGATGAGATCGCCGAAGTCGGCCGGTTACTCAACGGTTTGCTACGCAGCCTGGTTGCATCGAATCGCGCGGCGCACGCCAAAGCATGCGCCCCGCCTCGATAACCACCGGATCAAAGTCTGCCGTCGACCTCGTCGGCCTCGAACACATACTTGATGTCGTACAGCACGTGTGGCTTCTTGGCGAAGGAGCGGATCTCGTCCAGCCCCATGTCCTTGAACTGCTTGTGCGCGACCGCCATCACGATGGCGTCGTACTTGCCGGGAGCCGGCTTGCGGATCGGCTTGATGCCGTACTCGTGCTCGCACTCGGCAGCATCGATCCAAGGATCGAACACATCCACCTTGGCACCGAACTTCTTCAACTCCGTCACCACGTCGGCGACCTTGGAATTGCGCAGGTCCGGGCAGTTTTCCTTGAACGTCAGGCCCATCACCAGGATGCGCGAACCGTTCACATGGATGCGCTTCTTGATCATCAGCTGCGCGATGCGCTCGGCGACGTAAATCGCCATGTTGTCGTTGATGCGACGGCCGGCCAGGATCATTTCCGGGTGATAACCGATCTCCTGCGCCTTGTGGGTCAGGTAGTAAGGATCCACGCCGATGCAGTGACCGCCGACCAGGCCGGGACGGAACGGCAGGAAGTTCCACTTGGTGCCGGCCGCTTCCAACACTTCTTCAGTGTCGATACCGAGGCGATTGAAGATCAGTGCCAGCTCGTTGATCAACGCGATGTTGACGTCGCGCTGGGTGTTTTCGATGACCTTGGCGGCCTCGGCCACGCGAATGCTGGACGCCTTGTGAGTGCCGGCCTTGATGATGCTGGCGTACAGCGAGTCGACGAAGTCGGCCACTTCGGGCGTCGAGCCGGAAGTGATTTTCTTGATGGTGGTCAGGCGGTGCGTCTTGTCGCCCGGGTTGATGCGCTCCGGGCTATAGCCCGCAAAGAAATCCTTGTTGAAGGTCAGGCCCGACAGGCGTTCCAAAATGGGCACGGCCACCTCTTCGGTGCAGCCCGGGTACACGGTGGATTCGAACACCACGATGTCGCCCTTCTTCAACACCTGGCCGATCAGCTCACTGGCGCGCTCGATGGGCGTGAGGTCGGGACGCTTGTAGCTATCGATCGGGGTCGGCACCGTGACGATGAACACCTGGCAGCTGCGCAGATCTTTCACGTTGGTGGTGTAAGACAGCCGCTTGGCGGACTTCAATTCCGCCGGCTCCACTTCCAGGGTGCTGTCCTTGCCCTTTTTGAGCTCGGCGACCCGCGCCGCCTTGATGTCGAAACCGACCGTGGCAAAGGACTTGCCGAACTCCACCGCCAGCGGCAGGCCGACGTAGCCCAGACCGATCACGCCGAGCTTGCATTCGCGCAGACTAAATTGAGGCATAACTGACCGTGTTGTCGAGTTCTTAGGGGTTCGCAAGGGGCGCAAGGATGCCATAGAACCGTCGCCAAAATAGAGACATGGGTCTAAAGGCCGACGCCGTCGTTGGCAGGATTGCCGACAGGCCCGGCTAAACGTTGACCGGCTTGCGAGCCGCTACAACAAATACAAGACCGCCCACAGACCGCTCAGGGTCAAGGTAATCGTGTAAGGCAAGGCCATCCACACCATCCGGCCGTAGGACAGGCGGATCAGCGGCGCCACCGCCGAAGTCAACAGAAACAGCAGCGCCGCCTGGCCATTGGGGGTGGCGATGCTGGGAATGTTGGTGCCGGTGTTGATGGCTACCGCCAGCCGGCCGAACTCGGCGGCATCGATGGTGCCTTCCAACAGGGCAGCTTTCACTTCTGTGATGTAGATCGTGGCCACGAACACATTGTCACTGACCGCGGACAGCAGGCCGCTGGCCAGATAGAAAATCGCCGCCCGCACCTCGCCCGACTGGTGCAACGCCCAGCCGACCACCGGCTCGAACAAATGCTGGTCATGGATCTGGGCCACGATGACAAAAAACACCACGATCAACGCCGTGAACGGCAGCGC
>NZ_JAEUPY010000225.1 GCF_016790065.1 Steroidobacter sp. | reverse complement strand
TTGGTGGACGAGCGCCATAACTCTGATCTTCGAGAACAATTCATCGCGGTGCTCGGCCATGACCTGCGCAATCCGCTGGCCGCGATCTCGGCGGGCAGTCGGATGCTGATGAAGCAGCCACTCAATGAGCAGGCGCAGGATGTGCTCGTGCTCATGCAAGGCTGTGTTCGTCGCATGACGGGCATGATCGACAACGTGCTGGACTTCGCGCGTGGCCGGCTCGGTGGCGGGTTGGCGCTGAATCGCAATGGCGGGGACCCGCTCGAGCCCACGTTGTTACATGTAGTGGATGAGCTGCAAACGGCCTCGCCGGATCGAGTGATCGAATTTGCGCTCGAGCCCATCGGCGTGGTGAATTGCGACCGCATTCGGATCGGGCAGTTGGTCTCGAATCTGGTGTCCAACGCTTTGCTACACGGAGCGCCGCGCGCGCCGGTGAAGATTGCCGCACGCATTCAGAACGACTCGTTGGTCATCGACGTGTGCAATTCCGGTGAGCCCATCCCGGCCGCAGTGCTGGAGAAGCTGTTTCACCCGTTCGTGCGCGCGTCGTCACAGCCGGAGCAGCAAGGACTCGGGCTCGGTTTGTATATAGCGAGTGAGATCGCCAAAGCGCATGGCGGTACGTTGACCGCCACTTCCTCCAAAGAGGAGACGCGCTTTACTTTCCAGATGCCGGTGGCGGGGGCGGCGCCGGCTTCTTTGGTTTTATCGCCCGATCCAGCGCTGCATCCGACTGCGCCTCGAGGCTGAACACCAATAGCGAGCGGCCGGTGACGCCGTAGCTTTCGCCGGTCATGAAGATGGCTTTGCGGCCGGTGGGCAGGTCGGGCAGGTTGGTATCGATCAGCAAGGTCCAGCGCGCCTCCGGAGAATCGCCGGGCAGCGTGAACTCGACCAGATCATGAAAGGCGTTGAGCACGATCAGCAACGTGGCGTCATGACCGCGTTGACGCAGGCCAGTGGCTTGCGCACGGCCGTCGAGCAACATGCCGAAGCACAGCATGCCGTCGTCGGCCCAATGTTCCTCTTCCATTTCCTTGCCGCTGGCATTGATCCAGGTGATTTCTTTCAAGCCGATGCGCGGATTTTCTTCGGCTGACAGAAAGCGGTTACGTCTGAGCACCGGGAATTTGGCGCGTAGTGCCGTCATCTGCTGCACGAAGCGCACCAACGTTTCGTTCTGTTCGGCCAACGACCAATCGATCCAACTGATCTCGTTGTCCTGGCAGTAAGCGTTGTTGTTGCCGTGCTGAGTGCGTGCGAACTCATCGCCGGCAAGTAACATCGGCGTGCCTTGCGAGAGCAGTAAGGTGGCGAGGAAGTTACGCATCTGCCGGCCGCGTAGCGTGTTGATGCCTTCGTCGTCCGTCGGGCCTTCGGCACCGCAGTTCCAGGAACGGTTGTGCTCGTGGCCGTCCTTGTTGTCTTCCTGATTGGCCTCGTTGTGCCGGTCGTGATAGCTCACCAGGTCGTTGAGCGTGAAGCCGTCGTGCGCGGTGATGAAGTTGATGCTGGCGTAGGGACGGCGACCGTACTTGTTGAAGATGTCGGCCGAGCCGTACAAGCGCGGCGACACTTTGGCGGCTGACGCTTCGCCTCGCCAGAAATCACGCAGCGTGTCGCGATATTGATCGTTCCATTCCGCCCAGCCCGGCGGAAAGCCGCCCACTTGATAGCCGCCCGGGCCGCAATCCCAAGGTTCGGCGATCAACTTGACGCGGCTCAATACCGGATCTTGCGAACAGGCCTTCAAGAAACCGCTCTGATTGTCGAAGCCGTTGGGCTCGCGCGCCAGGATGGTGCCCAGATCGAAGCGGAAACCATCGACGTGCATTTCCTGAACCCAGAAGCGCAGGCTGTCGGTGACCATTTGAATCACCCGCGGATGACTCAGGTTCAAGGTGTTCCCGGTGCCGGTGTCGTTGATGTAGTAACGTTTTTGATCGGGCAGCAGTCGATAGTACGAAGCGTTGTCGACACCTTTGAAACACAACGTCGGGCCGCGTTCGTTGCCTTCGGCGGTGTGGTTGTAGACCACGTCGAGAATGATCTCGAGCCCGGCATCGTGAAAGCGCGCCACCATTTCCTTGAACTCTTGCACGCCGCGCCTGGGATCGATGACATAGCGCGGATCCGGCGCGAAAAAGCCGATGGAGTTGTAGCCCCAGTAGTTGGTCAGGCCCTTGTCGAGCAGCAAGCTGTCGTTGACGTAGGCGTGCACTGGCATGAGTTCGACCGACGTGACGCCCAGCGACTTGATGTACTTGATGACTTCAGGCAGACCGAGGCCGGCGAATTTGCCGCGCAGCTTCTCGGGCACGGCAGGATGTTTCATGGTGTAGCCACGCACCTGCGTCTCATAGAGTATGGTGCGATCCCAAGGCACCAGCGGGCTGACCGACTGTTGCCAGTCGAAGTTGGAGTCGGCGACCACGCACTTCGGAATGAACGGTGCGCTGTCACGTTCGTCGAAGGTCAGATCGTCGCCTTCCGCGCCGATGGTGTAGCCGAACAGTGCGTGATCCCAGCGCAACTCGCCGACGAACTCGCGCGCGTACGGATCGATCAGCAGCTTGTTGGGATTGAAGCGGTGGCCGTTCTCGGGCTCGTACGGGCCGTGCACGCGATAGCCATAGACGGTGCCGGGGCCGACGTCGACCAGGTAGCCGTGCCAGATTTCATCGGTGTACTCGGGCAGCTCGATGCGCTCGATTTCGGTCTGGCCGTCGGCGTCGAACAGGCACAGCTCCACTTTGGTGGCATGGGCCGAGAACAGCGAGAAGTTGGTGCCTTGGCCGTCCCAGAACGCACCTCGGGGATGGGGCAGGCCCTCACGCAATTGGGACGCGAAGCTTCGACTCAAGATGGCACCGGGGGAGGAAGACGACCGCAGGAGCAACGCTCAGCGCATCGGAACGTTCCCAGAAGCTCGCATGGTGCTCGCGGCCGGCGGGCGTTTGGTCCACAATTCGTCCGTGATCAAGCTCCGAGGGTTCATTCTCCAGGCCAGTTATCGCGTCGTCTCCGGTCCCGCCGGGACGCGCGTTCCTGTCATTCATCTGTACGGTCGTCTCGAGGACGGCGGTACGTTTGTCGTTCGTGACGATCGACAGCGCCCGCACTTCTATATCCGAGCCTCTGACCTGGAGCGCGCCAGCCGCGTCACGCCTCAGACTCCCATCTCAGTCGACAAGCACACCTTCGACGGCGAGCCGGTCGCACGCTTCGAGATGGAAACGCCAACCGATGTGCCGGGGCTGCGAGAGCGCCTGCACGATGTCGGCATCGAGACTTTCGAAGCCGACGTCCGATTCGCGGTTCGCTACTTGATCGAGCGCGGCATCAAGGGCGGCTGCGAGATCGAAGGCGAGGCGACGCCGGGTGACGGGCTGACGTGGAGTTTCTTGAATCCCGAGCTGCGTCCGGCCGACGTCAAGATCGAGCCGCGAGTGTTGTCGTTCGATATCGAAACCGACGGCAAGGGCGAGCGGTTGCTGGCGATCTCGATGTATTCCAGCGAGATCGACGAAGTGCTGATCGTCGACGGCAGCGATCGACCCATGCCGGAGAAGGCGATTCGCTGTGTCGACGAATACTCGGCGCTGACGGCCTTCTGCGAACGAGTGCAACGCCTGGATCCGGACGTGATCACCGGTTGGAACATCGTCGATTTCGACCTGACAGCGCTGCAGCGGATGGCGCAACGCGTACGGCATCCGTTCAATCTCGGGCGCGAGCCTGGCGCGATTCGGATTCGCAAGGCTGAAGGTTACTTCGGCAGTGGCCAAGCCAGTATTCCCGGCCGCTTGGTGATGGATGGCCTCGATCTGCTGCGCGGTGCTTTCGTGCGCATGGAGGAATACTCACTCGATGCCGTGGCGCGCGAAGTGTTGGGTGAGGGCAAGGCGGTTCACGGTGATGTCCGCGATCGCTTGGCTGAGATCCTGCACAACTATCGCAATGATCTGCCGGCGTTCGCTTTGTATGCGCGCACTGACTCGAGACTGGCTTTTGAAATCGTTGCCAAGTTGAACGTGATTCAACTGGCGGTGGCGCGCAGTCAGCTGACCGGCATGACGCCCGACCGAGTCGCGGCCAGCATCGCGTCGTTCGATTTTCTGTATTTGTCCGAGCTCGAGAAGCTCAAGATCGTCGCGCCCTCGGTGCGATCCAGCGACTCGCGCGTGCACGATGTTCAACAGGGCGGGCACGTGCTCGAACCGCTGACCGGCTTGCACCGAAACGTTTGGGTGTTCGACTTCAAGAGTCTGTATCCGAGCATCATCCGCACATTCAACATCGATCCGCTGTCATACGTGGCGCGGCCATCGCCCGAGGATGATTTGATTGTGACGCCCGGCGGCTCATTCCGTCGGCCGCCGGCCATTCTGCCGCGCGTGCTCGATGAGTTGTTTCCGAGGCGCGATGTCGCCAAGAAAAACGGCGACGAAACGGCCTCTCACGCCATCAAGATCCTGATGAACTCCTGTTACGGCGTGCTCGGGACGCCGGCTTGCCGTTTCTATAACCCGGCGTTGGCCAACTCGATCACGGGCACCGGTCGAGACATTCTGCTGTGGTCCAAGCAATGGTTCGAGAACGCCGGCTACACCGTGCTGTACGGCGATACGGATAGCTTGTTCGTGCGCTCAGGGATGCCCGATAGTGAGCAAGCGCGTGTTCTGGGCAAGGACTTGGCCGCGCAACTGAATCGTGACATCGCCAAGTACATCGCCGATCAGTGGCGAGTCACGAGCAAGATGGAGCTGAAGTTCGAAAAGCTGTACCTGCGTTTGTTCCTGCCGCGCGCTCGAGGCAGTACACGCGGCGCTAGCAAGCGCTATGCGGGCCTGCTCAATGCCGAGGACATCGACGGCGTGCAGTTCGTCGGCATGGAAGTGGTGAGGCGCGATTGGACGGCGCTCGCCAAGCAGATCCAGCGCGAGTTGTACCATCGCTTATTCACCGATCAACCGGTCGACGTGTATCTCGCCGATATCGTCGGCAAGGTGCGCGACGGCAAGTTGGACGACGCGCTGATCTATCGCAAGAATCTTCGGAAGGACACCGAGGAGTACACCGCAACCACGCCGCCGCATGTCGTGGCCGCTCGCAAGTCGACCCAACCGTTGGGCCGATCTATCAGCTATGTGATTACGACGGCGGGCCCGGAGCCGATGGACAACGTCCAGCATCCGTTGGACCGCGAGCATTACGTGCTCAAACAGATCAAACCGGTGGCCGAACCGGTGCTGGCCACGCTGGGCTTGGATTTCGAACAGGTCATCGGCGACAGTCGCCAGATGGACCTGTATGCGCTGCTAGGCGAGCGTTGAAATCAAGTCGAGCGTCGGCGCGTCGCAGTGCTCTTGGCACCGCCAGTTGCGCGAGGCGAGGGCGTAGTAGCGGCCGCCTTGTTCTTGCGTCGGGCCGTGCCGATCAGATCCAGCACTTCGCTAATGATGTTTTCCATCACGCTGCGGGCCTTGTTGGAATCGCCGGCCTGGATGGCGTCGTACACTTTCTTATGCACGTCGACATCGGCTTGCGGCACGCCTTTCACCGAATTGGTGAGCCGGATCGAGATGCGCAAGGCGGCGTTGATGACATCTTCGAGCTGGGCATAAAAACGATTGCCGGTGGCATGTAACACAGCCACGTGGA
>NZ_JAEUPY010000656.1 GCF_016790065.1 Steroidobacter sp. | reverse complement strand
CTATCTGATGAGCGATTGCCTCATCTTTGCCGTGCTGTTCGCCACCTATGGCGTGCTCGGCGGCAACTATGCGGCTGGGCCAGGCCCGCAAGATCTGTTCGATCTGTCGCTGGTGGCGGTCAACACGGCGATGCTATTGTTCTCGTCGATCACGTATGGCTTCGCCATGTTGTCGTCGTATCGAAAGAAGATCGGTGCGACGCTGGTGTGGTTGGCTGTCACCGGTCTGTTCGGCGCGGCCTTCCTGGGCATCGAGCTGTATGAATTCGCGCACATGATTCATGAAGGCGCGACCCCGCAGCGTAGTGCCTTCCTGTCTTCGTTCTTTACGCTGGTCGGCACGCACGGCTTACACGTGACGTTCGGTCTCGTGTGGCTGATTACTCTGATGGTGCAGATTGGCAAGCACGGGCTGACCAAAGCCAACGCGCGCCGCCTAGCCTGCTTGAGCTTGTTCTGGCACTTCCTCGACGTGATCTGGATCGGTGTGTTCACGTTCGTCTACCTGATGGGCATGTTGCGATGAGCGCTCACGACCACGCTTCCGAGCATGATCCTGGTCTGGTTCACGGCACCGAGCCGCACGGCACGCTGCGCGAATATGTCATCGGGTTCTTGCTGTCGGTGGTGCTGACGGCGGTGCCGTTCTGGCTGGTGATGGGCGACGTGTCCTGGAGCAAACAGACCATCGCCTTCACCATCATGGCGTTCGCCGCCGTCCAGATGGTGGTGCACATGGTGTTCTTCCTGCACATGACGCCCAAGAGCGAAGACGGCTGGACGCTGACCTCGCTGGTGTTTACGCTGATCCTGGTCGTCATCACGCTCGCGGGCTCGCTATGGGTGATGTATCACCTCGACAACAACATGATGCCCAAGCACGAGGTCAGTCAGCAGCGCTGAGCGCCAGCTCGGTGTTGAAGCTGGCGGCAATCGTCGTTGCCGCATTGACCGGCTTTGCGACGCTGGTCAGTCTCGGTGTCTGGCAGCTGCATCGGCTGGCATGGAAGCGGGACCTGATCGAGCGGGTGGACCAGCGAGTCCACGCGCCGCCAGTGGCAGCGCCGGGGCGAGCGCAATGGCCGCAAGTCGACGTCGCCAACAGCGAATATCTGCACGTCAGCGTTCAGGGACGCTTCCGTCACGATCTAGAGGCGCCGGTGCAGGCTGTTACCGAGCGTGGCGGTGGCTTCTGGGTTTTTACCCCGCTCGAAACGGTCGACGGCTACGTCGTGCTGATCAATCGCGGCTTCGTGCCGCCACCGCTGCGCGATCCAGCGACTCGCCCTGCGGGGCAAATCGACGCTGTGACTACTGTGACCGGCTTGCTCCGTATCAGTGAGACCGGTGGCGCCTATCTGCGAGACAACGATCCCGCTGCCAATCGCTGGTTTTCACGCGATGTCGCTGCCATCGCAGCGGCGCGTGGCTTGACCGATGTCGCTCCGTATTTCATCGATGCCGATGCCGGCGAAGGGCAGGCCAGCGATACGCCCATCGGCGGACTAACCGTCATCGCGTTCTCCAACAACCATTTGCAATACGCGCTGACCTGGTTCGGCCTGGCGTTGATGACGCTGGGTGGTGCGTTCCTGGTACTACGACACGAGTGGCGTTGGCGTAAACTGCCGGCATCGTGAGCTTTGCAACTCCCAACATAACCAACGGCACGACGGTGGCGCCGTCGTACATCGACACCGCCAATCGCAAGAATCTGACCTTGCTGATCCAGCTGCGCTGGATTGCGGTGCTGGGGCAGGTGGCGACCATCCTGGTGGTCCACTTCGGGCTGAACATTCCATTGCCGTTGCCGCAAATGGGTCTGGTGCTGGCTGCATTGCTGGCGTTGAACGGCCTGAGTCATCTGTGGCTGCTGAGGAATATGCACGTCAGCGCTCAGACGTTGTTGTTCTCGTTGCTATTGGATGTGGCCGCACTCACGGTGCAGTTGTACTTCAGCGGCGGCGCGACCAATCCGTTCACCGCGCTCTA
>NZ_JAEUPY010000566.1 GCF_016790065.1 Steroidobacter sp. | reverse complement strand
CGTCAAGGCCGGACAGGGGCTCACAACGTCCTTGAAGGATCGTGAGCCGACACCAACGGGCGCTGGGCATCCGGCACGCTGTGCCTCCTTGGTTCGCCTGACCCGGAGATCCTCATGCGCGCTTTTCGATGCCTTCGGCTTTGTATCCTGACATCACTGTGTCTGTTTGCAGCGATGCCCGCGACTTCGGAAGACACAGCAGCCCGTCCCGATGCCGCCTCGATCACGGTCGCCCATGTCGGCGACCGCGCGATCTCACTGGCCGAGCTCGACCGCGCCGGGGGGCGCTCGCTGTCCGATCTGTCCCAGCAACTCTATGAGGCACGCGTGCGCGCGTTATACCAGCTACTGTCGACCGAGCTTCTTGAACGCGAAGCTCACTCACGCTCGATGTCCGCCGACGAGCTGCTCGCCCGCGAAGTCACACCGCAGGTGACGGAGGTGAGCGATGCGGAGGTCGAGGCCTTTCTAACCTCGCAAGGCGGCGACACACCGAGAGATGCTCGTGGCCGCAAGCAAGCGCAGATGTATCTCGGCATGAAGCGCCAGGCCGATGCCAAGCGCGAGTATGTGTCGACGCTCTTTCAGAAACATGGCGTTCGCGTGGCCCTGGATCCGCCGCCACCGCTGCCTAAGGAAGAGGTGCTGGGGCCCGTGACGCCCGCCATCGGAAAGCCAGACGCTCCGGTCACGATCGTCGCCTTCAGCGACTATCGCTGCCCCTATTGCCGCGATCTGTCGCACTCGATCGATGAGCTTCTACACAGCCATCGCGATCAGGTCCGAGTCGTGTATCGACATTTTCCGCTGCATGAGGACTCTGAAAAGCTCGCCCATGCAACGCTGTGCGCCGACGAACAGGGCAAGTTCCCCGAGTACCACCGCAGGCTGTTCTCCGCCAAGACCGGCGCCGAGGACACGGCGCAGATCGCGCGGGAACTGGGTCTGGACCTCCAGATCTTTGACGCTTGCATGAGCTCGAAACGCTTCCAGGCGCGAATCGAGGCCGACCGACAGGAGGGCCGTCGCCTCAAGATCAATGGCACGCCGACGCTGTTCATCGATGGACAGCGGCTGCGCGGCGCTCAAACGTTGCCACGCCTCACCGCCTCGGTGCAGGAGGCATTGCGGGCGGCACAAGCACTTCCTGCGGCACAAGCCCAGCGTGCGCCGCAGAGTGCGTCGAACCTATCCTCGACCCAGCGCGCTCGGTAAAGACCATCGCTATGCGCGCAGAGATCCGACGCGTCATCTGCCAGGCCATTGCGCTTATCGTGCTCGCGGCTGCCCTCACCTCCCTGGTCGAGGCGGATCCTCTGCCGTGCTCACCACCGCAATCACCGCAAGCGTGCTACGAACGCTATCTCCAAGCGATCCCGAAGGCGACGCAGCTGCGAGACCTGTATATGTTCCTCTCCTCCGACCGTGTTCGGCAGCTGGAGCGTGGCCTCGCCGTTGCGCAGGCGAAGGGCGTCGATCCTCGACAGATCGAACGTGAGACATTGACGATGTTGCGACAAGGCTCGAGCCGTCCGGAACGCATTCGCGTACACCGGTACGAGCGTGAGGCCGGCTTACGAGTCGAGCGGGCCGACGTCATCACGGACGTGCGACTCATGATCGAAGATGGACAGTGGCGCATCGCCGACGAGCGCGTGCGCGCGAACCCGCGGTTCTAACTGCGCTGTCATGACGCGCGGTCGCACACACAGGCGCAAGCGCCGCCGGCGCGAAGGCAAGCGCCGATTTCTGTCGGCCTGGGAACTGCGCACCGTCGCAAGGAGCCTGAAAGGTCCGCCGCGTGAGGTAGGGATTGCCGGTGCGCGCTGGTCTGTCGCCCGCATCCACCGGTTTCTTCGAAAGCGCTTCGGCATCAAGCTATCGCCCCGATATAGCGTACGGCGTCTGCGCCAGGCGAAGATTCGGATCAAGCTCACGCGCGCCCGCGAACCCCGCTTGAGTCCCAGGGCCCTGGCCGAGCTCCGACGAGCCCTGCGGCGGCCACCGAGTGCATTCGGCCTGGCCGGCGACCGCTGGAGTCGTCATCGAATCGCGCTCCTGATCGAACGGCGCTTCAAACGACGCTTCACGCCCGCGTACGCCGGTCGCGTGGCGCGACGACTTCGAGGCCACGGACTGGGACCATCGACTGAGCGGCGATTGACGCTTGCGCAGGCACACCTGCTGCAACAGATGCTGCTGGGACCTCCGCCTCCCGATCACGCTGCCTTGACGCGACGGGACGTTGCGTTGCTGATCGAGCGTCGGTTCGGTGTTCGCTATCACTCGCAGTCCATTCCGGCGCTCTTACGACGCTGGAAGATCACGTATATATGCTCGCCCGCCCCGGTCGGCGATCCGCGGCCCAATACCGAGCAGCTGAACGCGCTGGCCCGCGCCCTGAAGTCCCCGCCGGCACTTAGCGGTATCGCTGCGCCCCGCTGGAATCAGCGAACGATTGCATCGTGGCTCGACCAACACAGTGCGCTTCGCTATCCGATCCGCGGACTCTACCGACGCCTGAACCGCTGGGGCGTGTTTCCCAACCGAGCGGCTGTCGGTGGCGCCTGCGCCTTGACGCTGCACCAGCGTGAGGAAGTCAAGAAAGTGATGGCGGCCCCGCCCCGACAGTGTGGGTACTGTGCACGCCGCTGGTCACGCGCCTCGGTCGCGCGACTGATCTTGGATCGGTTTGGCATTTGCTACTCGCCGGCTTCCATTCCACACCTGTTGCGCAGCCTCGGGGTATCACTGCGCGCGGTGCGCAGCGTGCCTAACGCCCGAGCATCGTCACCCGCATCCGGCGCGCATCAGCTCACGGCAACCGATGTATCGCATCCACCCCGCCCTCGTCTGCCGCATCCGCGGCCTGCATCATCGCACCTGGCGTCCGCAGGTGCCTGTTGTAGTCGCCGCGTCTCGCGCAGAGCATCCTGACTCCGCTGGCACGACGGCTATCTAGACCTTCCTCAGGCCAAGTGCCACGCTACTTTGGTCCACTTCGACGATGAACACCGGCTGGCGCGAGAATCTGTTCGACCCACGTGACAGGTCCGCCTCGACTTCGGCAGAGCGTGAAGAATGCTCGTTGCCTGGCACGAGTAAACGCCACGAAGAACGAGTTGAGCTCGTCGACGCGATGGGGCTGCAAACTCCACCAGGTCTCACTATCTAGTCCATAGAAAAGCACGGTGTGAAACTCGAGACCCTTACTCTTATGGATCGTCATGAGCGCGACTTGTCCGAGCCCTTCGAACCGATCCAGCACCTGGCTCCAATCGCGCGCCCCGTTCGCCGATTCCGCGAGCAGTTGCTTGAACCCCTCCCAAACGCGATCGAAATCTGGCTCGCGCTGATACGCAGGAAAGGCCCGCCGAAGTACCGAGGAAGTCACAAAGTCCAGGACACGTTGCGCGATCGCCTTCGCATTCGTCGGGCTGGCGGTGGCCGAGGACATTTCAGCCCGAAGCGCCCGAACGAATGTTTGCAATCGAGCCTGCAGACGCTGCTGGCCATCTTCGTCGTCTGGATAAATGCCTTCTAGGTGGAGAAGATTACGTTCAGCGGCGCTCCACGCATTCGCGTCACGAGCCTGCGCCCCTAGACGCAACAACGGTAACAAGATCTCGGTCAAGCCCTCGCCCAGCACGTCCTGAATGGCGATCTCACCCACCTGTCGCGCCACATTGCGTAGGCTAACGCCGTGATCGGCGAACGTGGGTGCTAACACTTGCTCGATCTGATCAGCACGCATGCGCACGAGTAGCGCTACCTCATGAGGCGGTATTCCGCCGCTGATCTCGCCGGCAATCCAGCGGGCGAGTCCCTGCGTCTCTTGAGCCTCGGCGTCGTACTCCCAGATCGCTGCGACATCGCCATCCACATCACGTACCGCACGGGCTTGCGGTAACTCCGCGCTCGCATCGATTTTCCGAGCGATCACATGCTGAATACGGACCAGATCCTCGTGTGAACGCCAGTTCGAGAGCAGCGCGAACGGGACGGCATTGAACTGTGCCCGGAAACGAACAAATGCATCCGGCATTGCCCCGGCCCATTCCATGATGCGCTGTTTGTCATCGCCGACTGCCGTGAATACTGTACTGCTGCCATCAAAGGCCGTAGACAACAGTTCATATTGAGCTTGCGTGGTGTCTTGAAATTCGTCGAGGAAAACGAATGGGTAGGTAAGCTGTAGTGCGCGCCGAATGTCCCGATGCTCGCGCAGCAGATAGTCGACGAGACGATTTAGCATCGCGAAGCTCAGCAGAACATTGTCTGCATCCGAGTATTGGGTTTCCCAATACCGTCGCACGGCTTGGCTCGCATCTTTGTCGAAGGGAAGGCGCGTCTGCGTGACAGCGCGCTCAATCTGAGTGGCGTTGAGGTTACGCACTTTCTGGGATTGCAAGAAGTGATCCCATTGCGCGCGGGTGGGCATATGAATGCGGTAGTTGCGAGGAGGCGTGAACGGCGCTGGAATCGCGCGTCGAAACCGATCGATAAATCCCTTGGTGAAGGCATCAAACGTAAACGAGTCGAGGCGTCGTGCTTGCTCGGGACCACATCGCTTCTCTACCCGTTCGGAAAGTGTACGTGCGGCGTCTCGCTTGAAACTGATGGCGAGAATGCGCTTGGGGTTGGGGCAGAGGCCCGTTTGCAGAAGATATGCAGCCTTCTGTGCGAGGAACTCGGTCTTTCCCGCGCCGGCCCCTGCGGTGACACAGATACTCCGCTGATGCTCTCGGAGCGCCTCCCAGGCGCGTGGCTCCAGATCGCCAATGCCCTGCGGCTTCCAAGCCTCTGGTTTGGTGCGCGTCATTGCGCGCCATTTCCGACATCCAACTTACGTTGGACGTGAGCAATGAGCGACTGAAGCGGCGGCGGTGCATCGTCGGCCAGCTCTTTATCGGTCAGGCGCGCAAGCGCCGTCAGGTGCGTTTCGGGCTTGCTGCGGCGAAGAAACAAATACGGATACCATCGAAATGCATCATCGTAATCATCGGAATACAACGTCGCATCCCCGCCGCTCTTGAGCGTCGCAAGCTTCGCACTGTCAATCGCCTCCGTCGTCTCACCCGGCCCCGTGCCGCCCGCCTCCGAATGTTTGTAGGCGTCAGGAAAGGCTTCCAGCATTGAGAAATCCAGATCGAGCGGGTCCGAGAAGAAGACCCCGAGTTCCTCGAACGCTTGAGTCCAATGATTGTCTTCGTAAGACACCCAGAGATCTATGTCCTCCAGCGTATCGACGTTGGCGGGATCAATATCGCTCAGCAATGCCGGGAGCGTGGCGTCAAGACTGACTCCAACCTCCCCCAATTTCTCAACCAGCGAGCGAACCAGTTTGGCGCCCCCGTGTTTGCGGCCGAAATCGGCGTCGAGTAACGTTGCATGCGGTATCTGGAGGTCGGCAAGTAATCGCCAAAAGTGGGCCGCGTAGCGTCCGCCGAGAGGAACGATCGGTACAAATGAGCGATCGAGAGACACGCCGAGCGCGTCGGCGACCCGCGGAATCACCAGTTGTTCCGAATCGCCTTCCGCCAGAATGACAAACCGCGCGAAGTACAGCTCAGGGTACGCGCGCACCGCCAGCCGCACGTACTTTCTAGCCTCAGCGTCATCGCTGGGCAGCGTGATTGTGCGGACCGAGGACTGTCGGGTCGCGCGGTCCCGCCGGAAGTAGCGCACTTCCATGGGATCGATACGACTGAGAATGGCGGCCGAATGACTCGACAAGAGCACCTGCGCGGTCGCAAGCGCGGCAATGTCGCGGGCCTGCTCGATGATGCCCGCCAAGAAGAAAGGTGACAGACTGTTCTCCGGCTCCTCGATGGCCAGCACCGTCAAGTGAGCGCGTCTGAGCTTCTCCTGATCGAACGCACACTGGTCCTGAGGCAGCTGGAACGCGTCGCGCTCGACTTCCAGCGTCGCGGCTGTCAGCGCGATATGAAACAGCGAGCGCTGGCCATCACTCAGATCGGTGAGGGCGCGCTCTTGCCCCGCCTCATCGGGGAACAGTGCAAAATCTGCGTCCCGGATGAATTCCTCAAATCGCGATTCCACCAGCCGCAGCATCGGCGTGGTGTCCGTGTCGGCCTCGTGAACTTGTTTCCAGCGGGCATCGAGTCTTTCCAGCACAAACCGCGCCGGATCTTCC
>NZ_JAEUPY010000553.1 GCF_016790065.1 Steroidobacter sp. | reverse complement strand
AATCTGGACAACGAAGCAGTCGACTTCCGGATTTCGTACGGCCATCGCGTGAACCGGCATCGCCGCGTCGTTGAGCTGTTTACCGATCGCGCGACGGCCGCATGTTCGCCGGCATTTCTACGCAATGTGATTGCTTCATCGCCGGCCAGTGTGGCGAGCTTCCCGCTGATCGATATCGTTTGGGAACCCGAGTTTTCGCAGCCACCGACTTGGCAGGAATGGTTCGCCAGCCTGGGCGTGCCGACACCGGTGTTGTCCATCGGCATGTCGTTCTCGTTGTCGACCACTGCCATCGCTGCGGCGGCCGCTGGTCGCGGCTTCGTGCTAGCTCAGCAATCGATGATCGAAGCCGACGTGAAAGCCGGCCGGTTGGTCACACCGTTCGAGCATTCGTTGCCGCTGCGTGAGCCGTACTTTCTGGCGTGGAGTGCCGCTGCGTTGGATAAGCCGCACGGTGCCCGCTTGCGCCAGTGGTTGATCGCTGCGGGACGCGCTCGCTTGTAGTGCAACTGGGGCGCTTTTTCCGTGTGACGAAAAAACGACGCCGGCCAATCGGCAAACCTGAATGTTATTGCGAGTCTCGCGCCGCTGTGGCTCCCTGAGCATACAAAATAACGATCAGCGCTCGGGCGCGGAGACGATTGGATCATGAAGTTGAAAACGTTGATGACTCTGGGTGCGTCTTTGGGTTGCGCACTGCCATTGCACAGTCACGCAGCCGACGCTGCTGACGTAACCGAAATCATCGTCACCGGCACCCGCCGGTCCGATGTCAGCGCCATCGACAGCGCTGTGCCAACCGACGTCGTATCGGCGGATCAGCTTGCCAGCAGCGGCTCGCTGTCGCTGGTGCAGTCGTTGCGCTCGCTGTCGCCGTCGATCAGCTTTGCTGAAACCGGTGGCGTCATCGGCGCGCGTCTCGCGCAGTCGGTGTCGTTGCATGGCCTGCCAGCAGGCAACACGTTGGTGCTGGTGAATGGCAAGCGTCGCACGGTCACCCCGAAGATCAGCTTCGGCACCGAGTGGAGCCGCGGCCAACAACCAGTGGATGTGAACGACATTCCGCAGTCGGCCGTGCAGCGAGTGGAGATCCTGCGTGATTCCGCCTCCGCTCAGTACGGCTCCGATGCTATCGCTGGCGTAGTTAACATCATCCTGCGCGGTAACGAGCCTGGCGGTTCGGTCTCGACGACCTTCGGTCAGTACTACGAAGGCGACGGCGAAACCAAAGGCATCGAAGGCTGGTACACGCTGCCCATCGGTCAGGACGGCTTCATCAACTTCTCGGCCAGCGGCCGTACCGGTGAACGCACTGATCGCGACAACCTCGACATCCTGACCTACTACTTCGCCGGCGATCCTCGCGAAGCCACGGCCGACAAGGACTATGGCTTCTATGGCAATCCCGAAACCGAAGCCGCCAACTTTTCGTTCAACACCGAAATCCCATTGAGCGATGCAGTCACCGCCTATGGCTTCGGCACTTACAGCCGCCGCGAAGCCATCGCGCTGTATCGAATCACACCGCGCGCCGACGGCAATGTTCGCGCTCGTTTCCCCGATGGGCAAATGGCGAATCCGATCTACCGCTTCAACAATTTCGACGTCACTGCCGGTGCACGTTGGGACGCCGGCGACGCCGGACGTTTCGACTTCAGCGTTCAGTACGGCGACGGTGAAAACGAAAACCTGTTCAAGAATGCGCAGGCCGCCAGCTTCGGCGTCAACACGCCGACCAACTTCAATCTGGGCACTTACTTCAGCAGACAGCGCACCGTGCAACTCGACTACGTCAAAGAGTTGAACGTCGGCTACGCGAGCTCGCCGCTCACTCTGTCCGCCGGCCTCGGCTGGCGCCAGGAAGAGTTCGAGATCGAAGCCGGCGAGTATGCGTCGTATGCCAACGGCGGCGTGACCATAGCCGACGGCCCGAACGTGGGCCGCTTGCCTGCGCCCGGCTCCACCGACTTCGCCGGCCTGCGGCCGCAGGATGCGGGCGAGTTCGACCGCGACATCACCAGCTTCTACGTTGGACTCGAACAGCAGTTCACCGAAAAATTCCAAGCCGGCATCTCGGGCCGCTTCGAGGACTATTCGGACTTCGGCTCGACCGCCACCGGCAAGGTCTCGGTGCGTTACGACTTCGTGCCGGCCTTCGCCGTTCGCGCCAGCATCGGCAACGCGTTCAAGGCGCCGTCGATGGGTCAGATCGGCGCGTCCAGCACGACGGCGAGCTGGGTGTATCCGACCAACGGCAACCCGCCCTACGTGGCCACGCGCGGCTTCTATCCTGTGACCAGCCCGGTTGCACAAGCACTCGGCGCGTCCGAGTTGGATCCGGAAGAGTCGACCAACTACTCGCTCGGCTTCGTCATCACGCCGACCGAGAACACGTCCATCACCATCGACGGCTACCAGATCGACATCTCGGATGTGATCCTGCCCATCGATACGCTACTGGGCACAGCAGTGACCAACATCCTCGCCGCCAACGGCGTGACGGATGTCACTGGTGCCGCGTACTTCGCCAATCAGGCTGACACGCGCGCTCGCGGAGTTGACGTGACCGCACGCTACTCCTTGCGCACTCAGTCGGCTGGTGCTTGGGACTTCTCATTGGCGGCGAACTACAACGATAACGAGATCACACGCATCAAGGCGAATCCTCCGGAGCTGGCGGGCGCAGGCCTCACGCTGGTGGGTCGGCAGTCGCAAGGCTATCTCACGTCCTGGACCCCGAAGGACAAGGTCATCGGCACGGTGCGCTTCACTGGCGGACGTTTCGACGTCACGGCCAGCGCGATCCGCTACGGCGAATACAAGTTCACCGCCGCGGCCCCAGCCAACGATCAGACCTTCGATCCGCAATGGGTGGCGAACCTGTCGGTCGGCGTCGGCATCACGGAGCATCTGCGTGCCATCGTCGGTGCGGTCAATCTGTTCGACAAGTATCCGGACGAGCCGCGGGCGTCGAACCGCTTCCGCGGTATGAACAATTACGATCTGCAAGCACCGGCCGGCGGCAATGGCGGTTATTATTATCTGACATTGAATGCCAGCTTCTAATACATGCTGAGTGCCATCGTTCTCGCGGGGCTGTTGCTCACCGTCGCGACCGCCATTCCGGTGTCGGTCCAGATCGCCAGGCGACATCCCCGCGGGTTGTTCATTCTGTTTTTCACCGAGATGTGGGAGCGCTTCTCTTTCTATGGGATGCGCACCCTGCTCATTTTCTATCTCACCCAGCACTTTCTATTCTCGGATGAGAGCGCGAGCCACCACTTCGGCTCGTTCACGACGCTCGCGTATTTGCTGCCGCTGATCGGCGGCGTGCTTGCCGACAAGTACCTCGGCGCCAGAAAAGCGGTGGCATTCGGCGCGCTGCTGCTGGTAGCAGGTCACCTGTCGATGGCCGTCGAAGGTCCGCCGGCGCAGCAGAGCCTCTCCTACCAAGGCCAGTCGTTCGATGTGAGATCCGAGGGCACCGGCTCGAATCGTCATTTAGTGCTGGTTGCCGGCAACAGCGAACACAAGCTCGTGCCTGAAAGCAGCGGCGCGCTGCGCGTCGAAGGCGTCGATGGCTCGAGCCAACTCCCCTCCGTGCTGGCGCCGGGCGACTACGAGCTGTCGGCTTCACGGCAGACTTTCTACGAATGGATTCTGTACACCGCGCTCGCGCTCATCGCGATGGGTGTGGGCTTTCTCAAAGGCAACGTGTCGACGCTGGTCGGTCAGCTGTACGGGCCCGATGATCCGCGTCGCGATGCCGGCTTCACGCTTTATTACTTCGGCATCAATCTCGGCGGCTTCTGGTCGGCGATTCTGTGCGCCTATCTCGGCGAGACCTACGGCTGGCAATGGGGCTTCGGCCTGGCTGGCGTCGGCATGCTGCTGGGCTATGTTGTGTTCGTCCTCGGTCAACGCTGGCTGCAAGGCAACGGTGAGCCGCCCAGCCCGGCTGCGCTCACACAGCGTGTAGTCGGCCCGATCAATCGCGAATGGCTCATCTATCTAGCTTCGCTGGCCGCGCTGGTTCCTGTCGTGTTGCTGTTGAAACGTAACGAGCTGGTCGGCTGGGTATTGCTGATTGCCTCGGTGGGCGCGCTGGCCTATGTGCTGCGTTACACGCTCCTTCACTGCGATCCGCTGCAACGACGACGCATGTACGTTGCGCTGTTGTTGGTGGCGGGTGCTGTGGTGTTCTGGACGCTGTTCCTGCAAGCCGGCACCTCGCTCAATCTATTCGCCGATCGCAACACCGATTTGCGACTGCTGACCAGCCCGGTGACGTTCGACTTGTTCGGCACTCAGTTTTTCCTTGGCACGAAAGAAATGTTTGTCGCGGACGGCCAGCCCGCTGGCAACGTGCTCATCGATACGACACTTACCGCCGGTCAGGTACAGGCATTCAACGTGGCCTTCGTGTTGATCTTCGCGCCAGTGTTCTCGTGGCTCTGGACTTGGCTGGGCAGCCGCGGCTGGGAACCGGGCCCGGTGGCGAAGTTCGGCTACGGCTTGATTCAAGTCGGCCTGGGCTTCTTGGTGATCGTGATGAGCCTGACGCTGGCGGACGAGCAGTTCCGTGTGCCGTTGTTCGTGCTCGGCCTCACCTACTTGCTACACACCACCGGCGAACTATTCGTCTCGCCGGTCGGCATGGCGGAACTCACCAAACTATCGCCGCCCATGCTGGTGTCCACGATGATGGCGGTGTGGTTGCTCACCTCCTCGATCGCACAGTTCCTGGGTGCGTTGATCGCCTCGTTCGCCGGCACCGAAACCGTTGCCGGCCGTGTGCTGAGCCCAGAGCGCGCTCTGCAGTCCTCGGTCGCCGTATTCGAGTACGTCGGCTGGGCCGGCATCGCCTGCGGCGTGGTGTTCCTGGCCATCAATCCGTGGGTTCGGCGCTGGCTGGCCGAACCGGCGCGCTGAACTCGACATAACCGGGCAGTGACCGCCTCGTTACCCGCTCACGACTGACTCGATAACTCGCTCTGGGTACATTCGAGCAGACGAAGACAGCTTCCCGGACGGGAAGATGAGAGTGACGATGCTGTATTCCTGGGTTCAGTGGCGGGCCAGCGTGGTGGCCATCATTCGCTACGATTTCAGCGGTGTGTTGCCGAACGTGAACGACGGCGACATCGACTGGAACGCCTGGCGGCCGCTCTATGAAGAAGGCCGCTCGCCCCAATTCGCAGTCGATAGTGCCTTCGTGCGCGATCTCAGAAAATCCATTTCAGCCTGATAGCCCAAACAAAAAAATTCGCGCCCAGCTGTCAGGCCGGGCGCGAACTTCACGAACCTGCAGCAGTAGTGGACTACTGCGAGTTCTGAGCCACCGCCGCCGTGTTCGACGCAGGCACCGCGCTCACCTGAACTGCCGCTTCCTCAGCCAGCAGCGTCTCGATGCGCTGAGTGAACTCCTTCCTCAGATCAGCGTGATACTGACCGCTGGCCGGAGAT
>NZ_JAEUPY010000421.1 GCF_016790065.1 Steroidobacter sp. | reverse complement strand
CCATGATGATTGCCCGGGCCTAGTGCAGATAACCTTGCAGCTTGGCCTCGATGCTGCGCGGGTTCTCACCCTGCGCAATCGAGATCATGCCTTCGATCACCATTTCGCGAGTCTGGCTCATGGCCTGAATGGCCACCTTGAGTTTGCTCGCGACCGGCAGGAAGAACAGATTGGCGAAGCCGATGCCGTAAATGGTAGCGACGAACGCCGCAGCGATGCCCTGACCGAGCTTGGCCGGATCGGCGAGGTTCTGCATCACCGCCATCAAGCCGAGCACCGCGCCGATGATGCCCAGGGTCGGCGCGTAGATGCCCATGCCCTCGAACACTTTGGCAGCCCGTGTATCGGCCTGCTCGCGCGTGCTCAGGTCCACTTCCAAAACATTACGAATGATTTCCGGCTCGCTGCCGTCCACCACCAGTTGCAAACCCTTGCGCACGAAGTCGTCCGATTCGCGATCGATCACCGACTCCAGGCCCAGCAAGCCTTGCTTGCGAGCCGTGTTGCTCCACTCAACCATTTTGGAAATCACGCTGTCGCGCTGATTGGCGGGCGGACGAAACACCCACGGGAAGATCGCCATGGCGCGCTTCATCACCGGCAACGGGGTCTGCACGAAAATCGCGGCGATGGTGCCGACGATGACGATCATGAAAGCTGCGCCCGACAGCAGCGAGTGGATCCCGGCGCCTTTCAACACGGCGCCGATCAGGATCGCGCACGCCGCGAGCAGCAAACCGATGATGGAAAGAATATCCATGGGGCGAAGCTAAATCCTTTCTTTACTATTCGTCGCCGCGGTGCTGACTGATCGCCCTTGAACAGTCAGCGCCGGTTAGCTACATGCCCAGACCGGCGAGCAGCGAATCCACGTCTTCCTGACCGCCGACCGACGGGCCATTGTCGATGCCCGGAATGGCCGGACCGAAACCACGAGACATGCCGTCGCTAGCCGGCGCCGGAGCGGCCACTGCGTGCGGGCCGGTGCGCGACAGGCGCACGAGATCCACCAGTGCAGTCTCCAACTCAGCGACCAGTTTCATCACGCCGCGAATGATCTGACCCGACAAGTCCTGATAGCCCTGGGCCAACAGCACTTCGGACAGGTTGCCGCGCACTTTATCCATATCGCCACGCGACGCATCGAGAAACACGTCGAGCTTCTTGATCATGGAACGGAATTCATCGACTTCGATCTGCCGGGCGCGGAACTTGGTCCACAAGCCGGCGATGTCGTTGGCGCTACGCGCCGTGCGTTCGGCCAGCGGGCCGCACTGCTCCACCAGATCCATGGTGCGATGAGCGGCTTCGTCGGTCATCTTCAACACATGGTCCAGGCGCGCGCGGGCATCCGGGACTTCTTTTTCAGCCAGATCCACCAGCCGCGAATCGACGCTGAACCGTTCCAACGCCGATTGCAAATCGCCGGTCAGCTTGCGCAACTCGGTGAACAACGTGCGTTCGCGCCGATGCACCAGCAAGTCCAGTTCGGAAAGAAACAAACCTTCATCGCCGGCGGCGAGCGCACCAGCCAAGGTTGCAATGCTCGAACCGTATTCGGTGCGCAGCGCTTCTATGCCTGAAGTCATGATGTGGTCAGCTCAATGATCGCGACGGGTCGTAACGTCAGCGTTACGCTGCGTTGGCGCGTTGCTCTAAGATCTTGTCGATCTTTTCCTTGAGCGTCACCGCGGTGAAAGGTTTGATGACGTAGCCGCTCACGCCAGCCTGCGCCGCCTCGACGATCTGCTCGCGCTTGGCTTCCGCCGTCAGCATCAGCACCGGCAGCTTGGCCAGCTTCGGATCCGAACGCACCGCTTTCAACAGGTCCAGCCCCGGCATGCCGGGCATGTTCCAGTCGGTGACCAGAAAATCGATACCGCCGGCCTGCAGGATCGGCAGCGCCGTCTGACCGTCGTCGGCTTCGCTCACGTTGGCGTAACCGAGATCGTTCAACAGGTTCTTGATGATTCGACGCATGGTCGAGAAGTCGTCGACCACCAGGAACTTCATATCTTTGCTCACGTTTACGCCACTCCTAACTTCAGATCCGGCTCTCGACGCGGTCACGCCAATCCACTAGTCGAGCCTTCAACCGCACCAGTGCTTGTCCATGCAGCTGGCAAACCCGCGACTCAGTCACTTTCAACACCGCGCCGATCTCTTTCAGATTCAGCTCGTCGTCGTAATACATCGACATCACCAAGCGCTCGCGCTCCGGCAGCTCTCGGATCGCGCCGGCCAGCGCCACGCGAAAGCCGTCTTCGGTAGCGTCGAGGAACGGATCGGCGCCCTCGTCTTCCACCCGACCCAACAACGACTCTTCATCGCCGCTGGAATCGTCCAGACTCGCGACCCGGCAGCTCGCCGCATCCTGAGCGATGCGGTGATACTCATCGAGCGACACACCCATCTTGTCGGCGATCTCGATATCGCGAGCTTCGCGACCGAACTCAGCCTCCAACTCGCGCACTGCCGCTGCTGCTGCTCGCGCCTTGCGATGTACCGAGCGCGGCGCCCAGTCGAGCTTGCGAAGCGCATCGAGCATCGCGCCACGGATACGGATGCCCGCATACGTTTCGAAACTCGCGCCACGATCCGCCGTGTAGTTGGATGCGGCTTCCAACAGGCCGAGCATGCCGGCCTGAATCAAGTCAGATACTTCGACCGAGGCCGGCAAGCGCCCCGCCAGGTGATAGGCAATGCGCTTCACCAACTCGGCATGACGGATCACCATCGCGTCGGTCTTGGGTGCGTTCGCGGCGCCCTGATAAGCACGCAAACCGCTCATCGCACCACCTCCAGACGAACCTGGGGACGGCGCACCAGACGCTCCACGAAAAACTCGAGGTTGCCCCGCGGGCCCTCCGGCACAGGCCACTTATCGGCCTTCTGCGCTAATTTCTTGAATGCACGGGACGCCGGCGCGGACGGGAAGGCGTTGACGACGGGACGCTGTTCACGGATTGCGCGACGCAGGTACGGGTCTTCAGGGATTTCCCCAACGAATTCCAGGGTGACATCCAGGAAGCGACTGGTCACTTTCTGCAGCTTGTCGAACAAACCAGCCCCTTCGCCCGGTGTGCGGGCCATGTTCGCTACTACTTGGAACTTATTCACGCCGTGGTTGCGACTCAGCACCTTGGCCAGCGCATACGCATCGGTCATCGAAGCCGGTTCGTCGCACACCACCAGCAACACGTGCTGAGCGGCTTGTGTGAACTGCACCACGCTATGCGAGATGCCGGCAGACGTATCGACGATCAGCGTGTCCACTTGCGAGCTGATGGCGCTGAAAGCCTGCACCAGGCTTAGGTGACCTGCGGCAGAAAGATTAGCGAGTTCCGCCACCCCGGAGGCACCAGGCACCACCTGAATGCCATGCGGCGATTCCAGGATTATTTCTTCGAGCGTGCGTTCGCCGTTCAAAACGTGAGCCATTGTGTAGCGCGGCGACAAACCGAGGAATACGTCCACGTTGGCCAGGCCCAGGTCGCCATCGAGCAACATCACGCGACGGCCGCCGCTGGCCATGGCCGTGGCGAGGTTCACCGACACGCTGGTCTTGCCGACACCGCCTTTGCCGCCGGTGACCGCAATCACCTGCACCGGGCCCGGGTTGGCGGCACGCTGCAGACCGATCGATTGAATGGATTCCATAACTACTCAGGGCTCAAAGATGAGAAATGAATAAGGTCGTCAGGTTCATGCAATGGCGTGCGCCACGGTGCCGAAACGGCGACGTAACAAGTCCTCATCCGCTGAGGCGCCAGACTTACGAGACAATTCGACGGCACGCGCGATCAACTGATGCGCCCGGGCCGGAGCTAGATCTTCCGGAACTCGCTGGCCTTCGCTGACGTAAGTCACCGGCAGGCGAGCGCGAATCAACGTGGACAAAGCACCGCCGAGGCTGGCTGCTTCATCCAGCTTGGTGAGCATGCAAGTGGTCGGCCGAGCCGGTGTGAACCGCGTCACAGCTTCTTCAATTGCACCGGCCTGCGCGGACGCAGACAGCACCAACGTGGTTTCCATATGCTCGCTGGCGTTGGCCAGCATCGTGAGTTCCTGTTCCAAGCGCGGGTCGCGCGGGCTCAAGCCGGCGGTGTCGATCAACACCAGACGCTTATCGCCGAGGTGTTCGAGCACGCTGGCGAGTTCCGCCGTGCCGTCGATGGCGTACGCCGGCACGCCGAGCAGGCGACCGAGCGTATGAATCTGTTCCTGGGCACCGATGCGCACTGAGTCGGTGGAGATCAACGCGATATCGCGAGTGCCATGACGCAGGACCCAGCGAGCCGCGAGCTTTGCGATCAACGTGGTCTTGCCGACGCCGGTCGCGCCGACCAGAGCCACCACGCCGCCGTTGTCCATCCAACGCTCGCCAGTGGTTTCAATCTTTCTTGCCAGCAACGCCAGCGCCAGACGATGCGCTTCGGCCAATTCCAGACGGGTCGGCATCTGAGTGACGATTTCAGTCGCCAGCTCCTGTGCCAGACCCAGCTGGGTCAGCTGCTTCAGTAATTCAGTCTGGATCGGCGAACGACGCGACAGATCGTTCCAGGCCAGCGTCGCCAGCTGCGTTTCCAACATGCGGCGCAGAGTGCGCAGCTCTTCGTTCACATCGCTGTTCGCATCGGCCATCTCGAACCGCGACAGATCCATATCGCGCGGCTGTTCGGCTTCGACCGCGTAACGGCTGGACGGCTGCGCACGTTCGCTCGCACGCTTCTGAACCGGGCGCGCACTCGACGCAAAACCCTGCGCCAACTCGGCACGCTCACTCATGTATTCATTCGCCGGCGCGCTGGCAGGCTGCGCGGGACGGCTATTAGCAAACAGCGCTGCATCGTGTTGAACGCGTGCTGCCGGAGCCGGAACCGGAGCCTGAGTCTGAGGAACTTCCTGTTTGCTACGACGATCTGCGCCGTAGGTGTCGACCAAGCCGCTGTCCATGCCGGCGGCCAACTGTTCCGTCGCTGCGTCTTCACCTTCGTAATCGACGGCAGCAACTACTTCGACGCCGCCGGGCACGCGAGTGCTCGACAGGATCACCGCGTCGGGACCTTGAGCGTCACGCACCTGGCGCAACGCAGTCCGCATGTCAGCCGCACGATAATGTTTGATCTTCATAACTTACTAACTACTACTCTCAGCGACCGACCGCAGTGACCAAGCGCACTTTGCGGTTGTCCGGAATCTCATTCCACGCCAGCACATGCATGCTCGGCACGATGGAGCGCATGAAGCGAGCCAGCGTCTGGCGCAGCTGTGGCGGCACCAACAACACCGCCGGTTCGCCCGTCAGCTCCTGCCGTTGCGCGGCTTCGGCCAGACGACGCTGCATGCGTTCGGCGAGACCTGGCTCGAGGCCCGGCGTCGCGGCGTTGTTACCCGACAGCGAATTGGTCAACAGCTGCTCCAAATCCGGCTCCAACGTAATCACCGGCAACTCGGTGGCCATGCCGGCGATGTCTTGAACGATCTGCCGACCCAGCGCCACGCGAACCTGCGACTGCAACTGCACCGGGTCCTGGGTACGCGCCGCGTGCTCCGCCAAAGTTTCGACGATCGTGCGCATATTTCGGATCGGAACTCGCTCTGCCAACAGACCTTGCAAAGTGCGGACCACCGTACCCAGCGGCAGCAGTCGCGGAGTGAGATCTTCGACAAGCTTTGGAGCAGTTTTTGCCAGCGTATTGAGCAGGTGCTGCACTTCCTCATGGCCCAACAGCTCATGAGCGTGTGTCTGAATTACATTGCTCAGGTGCGTGGCAATCACGGTGCTGGCATCGACCACCGTATAACCGAGCGTCTGGGCGTGATCGCGCATAGACGGCTCGATCCACACTGCTTCCATACCGAAGGCGGGATCGCGCGTCTCGATGCCGGTCAGCCGACCGAACACCTTGCCCGGGTTGATGGCGAGCTCGCGCTCGGGATAGATCACGCCATCACCCACCGGTACGCCGGCGAGATTGATGCGATACGAATTTGGCGCCAAGTCGAGATTGTCGCGAATGTGTACGGTTTGTACGAGGAAGCCCAGGTCTTGCGTGAGCTTGCGACGGACACCGCGGATGCGCGCCAACAAATCGCCACCCTGATTCTTGTCCACCAGCGGCACCAGCCGATAACCGACTTCCAGTCCGATGATGTCCACCGGCTGCACGTCGTCCCAGGTGAGCTCTTTCGATTCGGCGGCCGGCGGCGGCGGCGCAGCGGCAGCGGCAATGGCAGCGGCTTCTTCCTTCGAAGGCTGTTCCTTGGCGCGCTTGTGTAACAAGTACGCACCGCCACCGCAGAGCGCTGCCATCATCAGGAACGGCAGGTTCGGCATGCCAGGGACCACACCCATGATGCCCAACAAGCTGGCCGCAATCGCCAACGCGCGCGGCTGACCGAACAGTTGTTTCGACAACTCGCCGCCCATGTCCTGAGCGCTGGAGACGCGAGTCACGATGATGGCAACCGCGGTCGACAGCAGCAGCGCCGGAATCTGCGCCACCAGACCGTCACCGATGGCGAGCAAGGTGTACACGCGAGCCGCGTCACCGAAGGCCATGCCGTGCGCCATCATGCCGATGGCCAGGCCGCCGATCATATTGATGATCAGGATCAGGATGCCGGCCGTCGCGTCACCGCGCACGAACTTGCTGGCGCCGTCCATCGAACCGTAGAAGTCAGCTTCCTGACGCACTTCGCCGCGACGGGTGCGGGCTTCTTCCTGCGTGATCAAACCGGCGTTCAAATCGGCGTCGATGGCCATCTGCTTGCCGGGCATGGCGTCCAAGGTGAAGCGCGCCGTCACTTCGGAGATACGGCCCGAACCCTTGGTCACCACGATGAAGTTGATGATGGTGAGAATCGTGAACACGATCACACCCACGGCGTAGTTACCGCCGATGACGAACTCACCGAACGAGGCAATCACCTTGCCCGCCGCATGTCCGCCCGTGTGACCGTGCATCAGCACCACACGCGTCGAAGCGACGTTCAACGCCAGACGCAGCAACGTGGCCAACAACAGCACCGTCGGGAAAATGGCGAATTCCAGCGGCCGCTGTACGTAGAACACCACCATCACCACGATCAGCGACAGCGCGATGTTGAAAGTGAACAGCACGTCCAGCGCAATCGGCGGCAACGGCAGGATCACCATCGCCAAGGTGGCCAACACGCCCACCGGCACACCGATACCGGAGCGCAGGATCGCTTTCAGGTCGAGCTTGCCAGGGGCAGTTGCAGCGGCTGTGGCCATGCGGTGTGTTGCTTCGTCAGTGAATCGTCAAAAAACCAGCGTCATTGCTTTGGCGTCGGTATTCCGTCGCACGCCCTAGAGGGTGCAACTCCCGGACCACGCGCCGTTCCAGTCAGCGGGCCTCGGTCACAGTTTGGAAAGGAGCCGCTAAGGGCGGGCAACTAGCGGGCCGATAGCGCGGCCGGCATGGCAGGCGGGAATGTGACGTGGGTCACGGCGGCTGCGGGGAGCTGCCCTCCCCGCATTGGCAACATCAGTATTGACCGGGGCCGCTTACGGAATCCGTTCCAGCTCCTCGGAGCCGGCGGGGTTGTAGTAGGGATCGTTGGTACCGATGTAAGCACCGCCGTCGGTACGTATCACCCGATCGTATTCGATGGAGCCGCGCACCGTGCCGCCGCCGGAGGGGTCGGCGTAGGTGTTGTAGCCGCCGATGGCTTCGAGCGTGCGACGTTGAATTCGATCGTCGGTGGCTTGCGAGTTGCGCCAGCCTTCGGAATAGATTTGCGCCACTTCGCGACTGGTCTGCATGGCGATCATCGAACGTTCGCGAGCGCCGCGGGCGTTGATCTTGGCCATCTCGCCGGCGTGCCACGAATCGATGCGAGAGCGCTGCGCACGAGCGATACGATCAGCGGCTTCCTTGCCGACCTGATTCGCCCTCGCAAGCCACTGCTGATCGACCTTCAGCGATTTACGAATTTGTTCGGCCAGCGGCAGATCGAGTTGCCCGGCCGGAGCACGCATCGCATACACCGCTGGCGCGGCGATCGCGACGTGGCCCTGCATTTGTGAAATGCTGAGCGTCGCCGACAGCACCTCGCGAATCTCTTCGCCGTCGCGCGGGTAAGCGATCAGCATCTCACCTGCCTCGAAGTGAGCTTGCACCCCCGGTCGCTGAGCGACGGGCGACTCGGCCGCCATGTCCGGGCGATCGCGATATTCCAAAACCCGTACGGACGGATACCGCTGCGCGACGATCTCGAGCAACTCACGCGGTGAGCGCACCGGCAACGTCGGACACGTATAGAACATGTTCTCCGTGCCCTGCAGCTGCCACGAATAACCGGGCATGAGTTCGAACTCGCTGCCGTCCTCCGAGCGCGCCAACCACTTCGGCCGCACGTAGTTGCTCACACACTCGCCGCTGCGATCCCACGTCATGCCACCGTGCGTCTGCCAGCCTTCGGGAACTTGGATCGTCGCCGCGACCATGGGCTCGCCGAAACCGGCAGGATCCATGATGTCCGCCGCTTCCATGTCTGTGGTCCGTGCCACCGCAACCTGTTCACCCGGCGAAGTGCTCACCGCCGGCAGCGTGTCGTCCGAAGTTTTGGAGCCGCAACCGGCCGGGCCGAACAAGACCAGACTGGCCAACGCAGTCCCCAACAACAGAGCCTGAAAGCCGCGCATCGCCACCACCTCGCTGCGGACAAAAGCGTCCGTAACGCTGGATGCGCAAAGCAACGGAAAATCGGCTCACGTGAGCCAATCGCGAGCCGCTTTACGCCTTAGCAAGCATCAACCCGGATCTTTCAGGGCTTCATGCAACCAGACTCGGGCGGCCTGCCAGTGCCGCTTCACGGTGGCGGGCGACATTTCCAGCGCCTGCGCCGTTTCATCTATGGTCAGACCAGCGAAATAACGCAGCTCGACGATGCGGCCCTTGTCGGCATCGAGCTGCTCGAGCCGTGCCAACGCGCCGTCGAGCCGTTCGACATCTATATCCGAGCCATTGTCAGGAACATCGACACCTGTGAGTGTCACCTGCTCGCCGCCATCGCGTTTCACCGCGCCTCGCCGTCGGGCATGATCGACCAGAATCTCCCGCATCAACCGGGCAACGATGCGCACGAAATGCGAGCTGCTACGCCAGTCGACGCGCTCGACGCCGGTCAGTCGCATGTAAGCTTCGTTGACCAGCGCGGTGGGCTGCAAAGTATGGTTACGACGTTCGGCGGCGAGCTGGCGGCTGGCGATGGCACGCAGTTCGGGATAAACAACGTCGATCACCCGATCGCGCGCAGTCAGGTCGCCCTGGCGCCAATCGGACAGCAGTTTTGTGAGAGCCGTGGTCACGCGGCCAAGTTTAGCAGCGCGAATAGCGGCGGCAGGCGGGAGTAGTTCAAGAATGGCCGACAACGAGGGCGAGGTGCTGCGCTGGCTGGAGCAGGCACTCGATCAGCCCGGCAACACCCGTTACCAATGGTTGGGACGACAACAGCTGCCCGAGTGGCTGCACCAACGTGTCGAGCGCTTGCTCGATGCCGATGCGCAGCTCGATAGTCAGTTCCTGGAACCCGCCGGAACCTCGCCGGAGCACGTCTCCGTGCCGCTCATCGGCGAACGATTGGGCAACTACGAACTGCTACGGCGACTCGATGCCGGCGGCATGGGCGTCGTGTTTCTCGCGCGCCGCGCCGATGACACCTTCGAGCAGCAAGTCGCCATCAAGGTGATTCGGCCGCCGCATTTGGAAATGTCGCCGGAGTTTCGCCGGCGCTTGATCGAGCGAGTCGAAAACGAACGCGCCCTACTCGCCCGGCTCGATCATCGCAACGTCGCACGCATTCTGGACGGCGGCAGCACTGCCTCCGGCATGCCGTACCTGGTGATGGAATACATCCAAGGTCGCTCTTTACTGGAGTACTGCGACAGTAACCATCTCGACGTGCCTGCACGGGTCGCAGTGTTTCGCAAAGTATGCGAGGGCGTGCAGGAAGCGCATCGACACCTCATCGTGCATCGTGACCTCAAGCCGGAGAACATTCTGGTCGGCGCGGATAGCGAACCTCGTTTGCTGGACTTCGGCATCGCGCGCACGCTGGAAGAGTCGGATCTGGATTTCGGCGGAGCGACGCACCTGACGGCCATGACCCCGGCCTACGCCAGCCCCGAACAAGTACGGCGCCAGCCGTTGACTACCAGCTCGGATGTCTATTCGCTCGGCGTGGTTTTGTATCAATTGCTGAGCGGCGTGCGCCCTTACGATCTCGCCGAGCTCACGCCAACGCAAGTCGAGCAGGTCGTCTGTCATGGCACGCATGAGCCGCTGCGACGATCTCTGCAGCGGGCCAGGCTCTCTGACTCCGACCGCGACACGCGTGCCGCTCAGCTATCGACCGATCTTGATCGTATCGTGGCGAAGGCCATGCATCGTGAGCCCGAGCGCCGATACGCTTCGGCGCGTGAGCTGGCGGATGATTTGCAGCGCTATCTCGAGCGGCGGCCGGTGCTCGCTCATCCGGATTCGATGTTTTATCGCGCACGCAAGTTCATCGGCCGGCATCGCATCGGAACCGCGGCGGCGACGTTAGCGGGGATCGCGATTTTCACGGCGACGGGTGTGGCCTTGTGGCAGGCCGGCGAAGCAAGACGCGCTGCCGACGACACTCGGCTCGTCAACCAGTTCCTGCTCGACGTGTTGCAAATGTCCGATCCCTTCGATGCCGGCAGCGAGTTGACACTGAGCCAGGCGTTGGATTCCGCCGCCACCAGCATCGACGAACGTTTCGCCGACCGGCCTGACCTCACCGCCGAAATCCGCTTCGGGATCGGCTATAGCATGCTCAGTCGTTATCGACTCGCCAGCGCCGAGCAGCAACTGACGTTGGCACTCACGGAAAGTCAGGCAGAGTTTGGTGCCAACGACATTCGCACCCTGCGCGTGCTTGACGGCGTCGCCGGGCTGCGGCAGGAACAGGGACGCGTCGACGAGGCGCAGTCTATGTATGAGCAGGTCATCGCAACCATGGAGACCACACAGCAGACCGGTGACCCGCTGTATGTGACGTTGCTCGGCAATCTCGCCAATCTGCATTTGATTCAGGAGCGCTATCCCGAAGCAGAACGTTGGCTGGTGCGCGCGCAAGCTGCTTTGGACAAACGTGGCGGCCAGCTGTCGCTGGATCGAGCCAACATCTATAACAATCTCGCACACGCCACGCATGGATTGGAAGACTATGAACGCGCAGAGAAGTATTACGCCCAGGCGCAGGTCATGTACGAACAGCTCTTTCCTGACGGCAATCCCGATCTGGCCAGCTTGCTCAACAACCGCGCCCTGTTGGCCGAAGACCGTGGCCGGCCTGATGAAGCTTTGGCACTCCATCGTCGCTCGCTTGAAGTGCGTCAACGTGTGTTCGGCAGCGAGCACCCCATGGTTGTCGTCGCACTCGCCAATGTGGCGCGCAACTCGACGAAACTCGACCCATCGCTGTCGCTGACCATGGCCCAAGACGCCGCAGCGATGGCTGATCGCGTTTACACCGAGCCCGCCAGTCGACACGCTTCGGTGTATGCGACGCTCGCTGAGGCTCGCTTAGCTACTAACGATCTGGATGGCGCTGCGAATGCGCTTCAGCACGCTCGAACGTTACTCGACAAAGTCACAGATCCGCCGCCCAGCGTCGCACGCTATCTCGAACGCGTGCGCGTCGCGTTGTGCCAGCAGCACACAGCTGCTCGCATATGCCACTGACGCATTACCACATTCCATAATCTGAAAATATTTCAGCCGAGTGCTTTTTCCTGCGACGGAAATTCATTGGATTTATCGCTTCAACTATTAGGAACAGCGGCTTTGTCAGGGACGTTAGAGCGCTGTTCCGAGGAAGCGCGAGTCATACCATGGATGTATACGATGATCGCTCGCCGACATGGAGTCAGCGACGACCCATCGCCGCTCAAGCGTGAGCGGGCTCGCGATTCTTCCGTTCACCAGGACGGTGACGATGACGCAATGCGAAATCTTTCGGCGCCCAGCAACCGACGCGGCACAACATTCCATAACACAAAAATATTTTCAGAAAGTCGGCTTCCAGAAGAGGACAACTCCTACGCCTCGTCGCTCTAACGCCCAGGAACAGCAAATTCTCCACGGAGGGAAGTTCGGTGTTCCAAGGAAGGGCGAGTCGTGAAGGGATACGACACGAACGAGAACTGACATGGAGTTGGTAATCGACCCGCCGTTGCTCAGGACCGAGCAGCTCGCAATCTTCCTGAAGCCGTCAAGCACCTCTCCCACGGTGCGCAGCGGCTGTTAACAACACGGAAAGTAAGTAACAAAAACAGGAAGACCATCAAACGCTCGACATTCGTATGCAAAGGACGCGCGTCAGTGTCAGCGCATTACTCGAATTGAGTCCGCCGCGGGTTGCGAAGAGGCCGCCCGCGGCGATTATCTTTTCTCAGGGCTGACTCAGCCCCGCTCCAACTCCGCCAGTAGCGCGCCTTCGATGCGTTCGAAAGGGCGAGAGACTTCGGCGACGAAGGTGCCGCCGTCGGCGGTTTCGACGAGGTATTGGCGCAGGTGAGGCAGGTCGGTGAAGGAGATGCTGCCGCAGTGGGCG
>NZ_JAEUPY010000522.1 GCF_016790065.1 Steroidobacter sp. | reverse complement strand
GATCGGCATTCTCCCAAGCCACCGAAGAAAAACCCGGCGAGTAAATGACGACAGGAACACGTCCCGACGCTGACGGCGCGTCGCGTACCGCCCTGAGTCGCTCCCCAAGGACTGGATTCAACCCGGCCAGCAGTTCCTTGGCTTCAGCGCTCGGCTCGGTCGGTTTGCCGAAAGTCGTCTCCGTCGCCAGCAACGCAACGTAGTCGCCGACGGTCATGGAGGCACGGTTGCTCTCGGCCGGGTACCAGACCAATGTTTGCAGTGGCCTGCCCGGCTGCGCCTTGCTAAAGGAGCGCGTGTAGTCGTACTGCTCTACGACCTTGAAGCCTGTTGCGTACGGCCCCGCAGACTCATCGAAATGAAATGGCGCATTGCTCGTTGCGCTCGCACCCTGCGCCATCGCGCACGAAGCGACCGCCGTCAATGCGACGGCGATCCATCTCCGCAATCTTCGTCTCATCAGAATGCCCGCGCGATGGACATTCCAAAAGTGCGCGGCCGAATGTATTGATACGCGAACGGGAGATTGGTCAGCGCATTGGCCAGCATGCCGCGCTCGTCCGTCAGGTTGGTGACGTAGAGATTGGCGGTCCAACCGTCGAGCTTGGCGCCGGCACGAAGGTCGACGCGCGTGTACGCAGGAAAGCGAGTGCGTTCATCCGTTGCGTTGAACAGATCCCATCGCTGGCCCGCGTAGCTTGCCGAGGCACCGACGAAACCAGTCGCTGCCGAAGCGATTGGAAACTCCTGATCGATGGACAGATTGCCCGAGAACCGGCTGGTGTTGGGCAAGCGGTCGCCGGCATCGGCCATCGCCAGGCTGCCGGCGGGAAAGCCTTCCTTCAGCACCGCCTCGTTCCAGGTGACCCAAGCGGAAATCGTCAGGCCCGACATCGGCCGCAGTGTCTGCGACAGCTCGATGCCTTGGCTCTTCGCGTGCCCGGCATTGGCGGTGTAGCCCAAGCTGGTGTCGGGATTGATCAGCGACAACTGAATGCCGTCCCAATCGATGTAGTACAGCGACGCTTCATACGACAACACGCGCTCGAACAACGAACCCTTCACGCCGATCTCGTAGTTCTTGGTTTTATCCGGGTCGTACTGCCGTGGGCCACCGGAGGCGAGCGAGTTGGCGCCGCCGGCGCGATAGCCCGAAGCCATTCTGGCGTACAGCATGAGCGAGGGGGACACGATGAAACGCGGCGTCAGCAAATAAGTGAAAGCGTCTTGGGTCGACTCTTCTCTGGCCGAGATGCTGACGGCGCCGCCCAGCAAGGCCCCGGTCAGCAATCCAGGCAACGAGACCAAGTTGATCCGGCTCTGGCGCGCGCCGAACTGCACATCGAAACGCTCGGTAATGTGATAGTCGAGATTGGCGAACGCTGCGTATTCTTCGTAGGTGCCCGAGCCGTTGACGGTGATCAACGCCGGCTCGAATCGCTCGCCCGAAGTCGGCTCGGTGGCCAGCACCGATTGATCGATATGAAAGCGCTCATCCGTATAGAACGCGCCCACCAGCCAACCGAGTTTGCTGTCCGTGCCACCGGCCAGCCGCACTTCTTGAGTGAACTTGGTGTTCTTGCCGTCTTCCGGCAACGCTGCACCACCGACATCGTAGAAGGCCTGCGCCGCCGCGCCGAAGCCCGCCGTGAAGTCCAATGAATCTTCGAACGAGTTGATGTTGTAACCGCTGATCGACGTGAGCGTCATATCGCGCAGCTGCGCTTCGAGCGTCGCGCTATAGGCCTGAACTTTGGACTCGGACGCACCGACGTTGCGAATGTAATTCTGTTGCAAGTCTCCCAGGCCCGGCAGCACGTTGATGTCGGACGAACCATCCGCCTCGCGTTCCTGATAGAGCGCACTCAGCTTCAACGCGACGTTGTCGACGGGCCGCCACACGCCCGACAAGCGGCCGCCGCTCACTCGCTCTTCATTCAAACCATGAATGCCCAGCACCGGATTGTCGATGTAACCAGGGTCCTGTCTGGTGAACGCACTGGCGCGCATGGCGGCCGAATCGCTCAACGGAATATTCACGGCGCCACGTGCGTTGTAGCCCGCCCCATTGCCGTGCGAAATGCCACTGACACCCACTTGCACCCGACCGCTGACAGCATCGGTGTTGGGCTCGACCGTCACGAACTTCAGCAAGCCGCCCATGCTGCTCGCGCCGTACAGCGTTCCCTGCGGACCACGCAACACTTCGATCCGAGCCAGATCGGAAGGATCGAAATCGGGCACGAACGAACCGATGCCGCCTTGGGTCGAGCCGCCGAACGGCACGTCATCGACGGTGATGCCGACGGTGGGATTGCCGCTGCCGGTGGTCACACCGCGAATGGACAAGATCTGCGCAGCAGACGACGTGGGCGACACACTCAGTCCCGGCACGCTCGTGTAGAAGTCCTGCAGGCGCAGCTGATTGTTGTTCACCAGCCTTTCAGCAGTCACCGCCGTCACCGGCAGCGGTACGTTCTGGAGTAGATCGACACGCTTCTCGGCGGTGACCACCACTTCCTCCAGCAAGAAGCTTTGCTCGGTCGCCCGCGAGGTACCGATCTCTTGCTTGCGGACCACGATGACGTTGTTGCTGGTGACTTCGAACTCCAGCCCGGTGCCTTGCAGAATCCGAGTGAGCGCCGCGCGTGGCTCGAGCGTGCCACTCACACCCTCGGTTCTCGCTTGGCCGACGTCGCCTTCATCGAACACCAGCGGCAGATTGGTTTGCGCAGCGAATGCTCGCAACGCGCTGGAGACTGACTGAGCTTCGATCTGATACGAGCGCTCGCCAAACTCCGCGGCCTGCGCCGTGGCCGTGAGTGCTCCCATGGAAACCAGAATGGTCGCAACCAGCGCGCATCGGATGCGGCTCGGCTCATTGTTCTTCGCGCGAATCCTCACAATCCTCTCCCCTTGTGTTGAGTTTCGCCGCCCACCGGTCGAACGCTCTGCACAGAGGACACGCAGCTCGGCGCTTACCTCAATGGTCTGAAGAAAAAAATTGCGTCTATTGGCGCGCGGGAGGATGTGCATCGGTCAATAGAATTTGATGCTCGCCGATGCGCTCGGCTTTGAGTCGATACAACGAACGGACGCCCTCGACGAACAGTTCGGTCTTGCCAGCCTCGAACGTGCCGCTGATTCGCGCCGCTTGTAGCCTTGGCGCTTGCAGAACGATCTCATCGTTGGAGTATCGATTGGCCTCGGCGACCGCCTCCGCCAACGGCGTGTTGAGGAAGTCGAGCTTGCGGGCTCGCCACGCGGTCACCCGAGGCACGTCGATCTGACTGCGCTTCTCTTTGACTTGCCCGACGCCATACGAGAGCTGCTCGCCCGCGGCCAACATCACCTCGGCCCGCCCCGTCCCCACGGCGACCTTGCCCTCGATCAGAGTGACCGTCACCTTGTCCGGCGTTTTGTAAACATCGAAGACCGTGCCCACAGCGCGAACTTCGCTATCGCCGGCCCGCACGATGAACGGACGGGCCGCATCCTTGGCAACTTCGAAGGTCGCTTGACCTCGAACCAATTCGACACTGCGACGCGCCTTGCTGTAGTCGACTCGCACTTCTGAATTAGTGTTCAACGTGATGATCGACCCGTCGGATAGCGGCACTGTGCGCTGCTCGCCAATGGCGGTGGCGAGCGGTGTTGCCGAATCACGCCCTATATAAATGTATGAGGCGCCGACGAGCATGAGCACGGCAGCCGCCACCGCCGCGAACTTCTGAACGACCGCTCGCTTCGCTTTACGCCGGCGTTCTTTGATCGCAGCACGCCCTCGAACCACTTCAGGCGACTGCTCCAACTCGCCAAAGCCCTCCCAGAACTGTTCGACGGCCTCGAACTCTCGACGTCGTTCCGGATTGGCCGCCAGCCAGCTCCGAAAGCGGGCCGCTTCGATATCGGAAAGATCCTGTGCTCGCAAGCGCGCGTACCACTCG
>NZ_JAEUPY010000519.1 GCF_016790065.1 Steroidobacter sp. | reverse complement strand
CAGATCTGCACGGGCACCGCGGCGCTGGCCTGGATGTTCGCGGAGTGGATCTCTCACGGTAAGCCTTCGCTGCTCGGCATCGTGTCTGGTGCGGTCGCGGGTCTGGTCGGCATCACCCCGGCGGCCGGTACGGTCGGTCCGACTGGCGCGCTGGTCATCGGTATCGCCGCAGGCGTGTTGTGCTTCCTGGCCTCCACCAAGCTGAAGCGCACCCTCGGCTACGACGACTCGCTCGACGTGTTCGGCGTCCACTGCATCGGCGGTATCGTCGGTGCCATCCTGACCGGCATCTTCGCCTTCCCGAGCATGGGCGGTGTGTGGAGCCCGGCGGAAGGCGCCACCATCGCCAGCCAGATGTGGATCCAGACCAAGGGCGTGCTGTTCACGCTGGTTTACACCGGCATCGCAACGGTCATCATTCTCAAGATCGTCGACGCGATCATCGGTCTGCGTGTCTCCGCCGAGCAGGAAGAAGAGGGCCTGGACCTCTCGCTGCACGACGAGCGCGGCTACAACATCTAAGTGAGCAGGGCAGCCGGCGGCCTCGAGCCGCCGGCCCGGCATGGGTAGGAGAGCGGGCGCTACGGCGCCCGTTTTCTTTTGTGTCAGGCCCGGAGGCTCAGGCCATGGGCCCGCAACGTGATGTAGTCCTCAGTCTGGCCCCTTGACGGGGACTGTCTTAATCCCTGGCCGGGACTCGTCCTGCTAAACTGCCGCGGTTCTTTACATAGGACCGCGGCGTGAAACTGGTAATCGCCATCATCAAGCCCTTCAAAGTGGACGAGGTGCGTGAGGCGCTGTCGGAAGCCGGGGTAGCCGGCGTAACGGTGACGGAAGTCAAAGGCTTTGGCCGTCAGCGCGGGCACACTGAGCTGTATCGCGGTGCCGAATACGTCGTCGACTTCCTGCCCAAGTGCAAGATCGAAGTGGCCATCGACGACGACCGGGTGGAGCAGGTGCTGGAGACCATCGTGCAGGTCGCCAATACCGGCCGCATCGGCGACGGCAAGATCTTCGTCATCCCGCTGGGTCATGCGGTCCGGATCCGCACCGGCGAAACCGACGCTCGGGCAATTTGAGCCGGCGATTGATTACTGTGGAGACAGCCATGTTCAAACCCTTACTGTTGCTGACTCTGGCCGCGGCCTCGCTGGCTGCCGGCACGGCGGCCGCCGATGTCTACAAGTACACCGACGCCAAGGGCAACACGCAGTTCACCGACAAGCCGCCTTCATTGCCGGCGGAACGGCTCAACGTCAAATCTCAGCGTACCGACGCGGTCGCTGCGCAGGAGCGCTCGGAAGCCGCGGTCAAACGCGCAGCCGACAGCTCGGCGCGTAACAACGCCCCGGCCAACCAGCCCCCGGGTCAACCGCCACCCGCGTCGCCCGAAAAGACCGCGCAGGACAAGGCTGACGGTTGCACTAAGGCGCGCGAACGCTACGATGGCTACATGAAATCGCAGCGCTTGTATGAAACTGGCAAGGACGGCGAACGCCGTTATCTGAGCGACACCGAACTCGACGCCGCACGCGCCTCCGCGAAAGCCTCCATGGAAGTGATGTGCAAGTGACCCTGCGAGCTGGATTCGTTGGCCTGGGCGCCATGGGCCTGGGCATGTCTCGTAATCTCCATAAACACGGTCTGTTGAGCGCGGTGTGGAATCGCACCGCTGAGAAAGCAACGGCCATTGCCAGCGAAACCGGCTGTACGGCCGTCGCCAAGCCCGCAGACCTCATCGAACTGTGCGATGTGATCGTCACCTGCGTGTCCGCCGATGCGGATGTGCTCGCGGTAATTGACGACCTGCTGCCCGCGATCAAGCGCGACACCATCGTCATCGACTGTTCCACCATCAGTGCTGACACCGCGCGCACTGCCGCTCATCGATTGCGTGCGGCCGGCGCTTATTTTCTCGACGCTCCTGTGAGCGGCGGTACTGAAGGTGCGCGCGACGGCA
>NZ_JAEUPY010000489.1 GCF_016790065.1 Steroidobacter sp. | reverse complement strand
CCGGCCCAGCCCGCAGGATCGCCCGGCAGATTGGCGCCACGAGTCACGCGACCGGGGAAGAACGTTTCGTTATCCAGCAGCGTCTGATCGTCCAGCGCCACAATGTTGTTCTTCTTTTTGATCTCGGTGTAGTCGACGGATAAGCGCAAACCGTCGACCCAGCGAGGCGTGAACACAAAACCTGCCGACCAGCTGGTCGAAGTCTCGGACTTCAGATCCGGATTGCCGCCGTACGAATAGTCGACCATTCCAGTGATGGGCTCGTTGCCCCGTCGCGGATCGTTCAACCAGCTCAGCCCGGTGTCGCCGGGAATCACAGTCGACGCCGTCAGCTGCCCGATATCCGGCGGCAGAAAGCCTTCGCCATAGCTGGCGCGAAAAGCAACATCCCGACTCGGCTGCAAGCGCAGCGCGATCAAGGGACTCACTTCTTCGGTCTGATGCCGAATGAAAGTAAACCCTTCCGGTGTTCCTGGCGGCCGATACAAAGACGGCGCCGCGTTAGTGCTTTCATAGCTGTCCCAACGACCAGCCAACTGCAGTTCGGCCTCTTCCATCCAAGCCAGCTTGTTCGATGGCGACAGCAACGGCAGCCGCAGTTCCAGATAGGCACTGTCGATGGTTCGCGAACGCTCCGGAAACAGACGCACGAAGCCGTTACCGAAGCGCTGGGTGCTGGTACTGAAGTCGGAGTCCTGACGCTCCAACAACAATGACACCTGTGGGCGTCCCGCCGGCAACGAACCCACCGGGCCGCTGAGCCGGAGCGCCGGATTCTTGGTGGTGACTTCCAGCGGCGATTGAATCAAAGTGAAATCATTGGCCAGAAACTGCCGGACATCGATGCCTTGCTCATCAAAGCCGCGCAGCACGTCGATGGCGCCTGCATTAACGGCGGAATAAAATGCAGCGTTGTTGCCGAAGCTCGGCGTGGTGTTTCGATAGCTCCATTCGGATTCGGACAACGTGTAGTCCAGCGACGCCACCCACTGCCCGGGCAAGTTGACGATCACGCCGGTGGCATAGCGGTCGTAACCGCTCTCGGCTTCGATGTAGCCGGCCAGCTGCTGCGTCGACCAAGCCACGTCGATGTCTTGATCGAACGGGTTACTCGGTGCGTCCGCCGAAATCGATCCCGGCAGATTGACGCCGCGCCCACCCCAGCGGGAACGATTCTCCGAATGGGAAATTTCCAGGAACGCTTTCACCCGATCGCTGAACTCATGTCGCACCGAGCCGCCGAAATACTTCACCGGTGCGCCGGCGCCAGCGATCACCGCGTCCGAGCCAGTCACGCCCCGTGAGTTGCGCTCGGCACCACTGGCCAGACCGAGATCGTAGTTGCCGGCGTTGGAACGCAGAGACGCGTCGCCGTCGAGACCGATGCCGCGGAAACTCTCCGGCGCGTAGGTGATGCCCGAGTTCAGTTCGGTGCCGTCATCGAGAACCAGGTTGTCGCCCGAAGCACTGCGAACGTTGATGCCGGAACCCAAAGGCAAGTTGTAGCCTGGACTATTCGCAAGCAGTCGCTCGCGGCCGCGGCGTGAAAACTCACGCTGGCGATTCAACAGCGTGTCGCTCTCGGTGTAACTCCCGTTGAGTAACACGCTAGTTCGGCCGTCGAACAAGGTGAAGCCGCTCGATAGATCGTAACGCTTGACTGCGGAGTCGCCGTCAAAGCTGCTGTCGTAGGTCACCGCGGCCTGAGTGCCCACGTAGTCACGACGCATGATGATGTTGATGACACCGCCCGTCGCCGAGCCGCCGTAGATGGCCGAAGCCGTGGTCGGCAGCACTTCGATACGTTCGATGGCAGCCAGTGGAATACCGTTGATGTCGGTCTGGCCCGAGGAGAATCCATTAGTCGTCGACGCCGCCCGCCGGCCGTCGATCAGAACCAGCGTTTGTCCCTGCCCCAAGCCACGCAGGCTGATGCTGCTGGTGTTGCCGTTGTTGATGTCGGTGGCAACTGCCGGTGTCGCTGACGAGTTCATGGGCAGACGCGCCATCAGGAAATCGTTCAAGCTGGTCGCGCCCGAGCGTTCGATACTTTCGCGATTGAACACTACATAGGGTTGCGGATCGTCTTGGGTGCGCTCGATGTCGACGTTCAAAGATTTCTTGCCCACCACCATGACTTCGGGGATGCCTTTGACGACCACCTCCTCCGCCACTTGGTCAGGTGCATCGACTCGCTGCGTCGACTTGCTATTGCTGGTGGCAGCGCGCTTCAGCACCACAGTGGTGGCATTGACGTAGCTCCACGTCAGGCCAGTACCTTGCAGGAGTTTGTCGAGCGCGGCGTCGAAGGTGAAACGGCCGTTGATCGCGGGTGCTTTCAAACCACGCGCGAGCTCGGGACCGTATGCGACCTGCATGCCGGACTGCGTACCGAATTTGCTCAGCGCATCCTCGAGACTCGATGCAGGGATGGTGAATTCCGCCGACGCTCTGCTATCGGCCGCGACCACGACGCTGGGCACAGCCATCGTGGCCAGCAAGATTGCCGATGCCGAACTGCGCATCGAATGGGTGAGCAGGACGTTTCTTATTGCACGCAGCACATGGATCATTTGTTTTCTCCCCATTCTTGTCGGTATCGCGCATGCCCCTGACATGCGCTCCTGTGGGGTTCAACGAATGATGCTGGCAGCAACCCTACCTCGTGCCCGCGTTCAATGAGCTGCCGCGGCAAAACAATACGATTTCATGTTCTTCACGCTGCGCACGCAATGGAAACAGCGCTTCGAACGCTGCCACCATGGCTTCGACGTCACCGGTGCGGAACGAGCCGCTCACGCTCACTTGATTGATCCGCGGGTCACCGATCCGAACCTTGCGGGTCGAGTAGCGATTCGCTTCGTCGACGGCTGCGGCCAACGCCACGCCGCGAAACTCCAGCCGGCCGCTCAACCAACTGCTCACGGCGGCAACATCCACGTTCCGTCGAAGAATTCCCGAAGCGCCGGCGTCGTAGACGGCCTGCTGGCCCGGAACCAGTTGTTCCACTTCACGTCGCGACTCGCGGTCAATCCGCACTCGGCCTTCGAGCAACGTGACTGCGACTTTGTGTTCCGACGTGTTGACCAGGAAGCGCGTACCCACCGCCGTCACTGCGCCATCGGCAGCGTTGACTACGAACGGCCTGGCGGGCTCCTTGGCAACATCGAAGGCAGCTTCGCCACTCTCCAAGTCCACCTCACGTCGCCTACTCGTCATGCGCACTTTGACACTGCTGTTGGTGTTCAATCGTAGCGTGCTGCCGTCCGAGAGCATCTCGGTCCGCTGCTCACCCACCGCAGTGGTGAAGACGCGGTCCGGCTCGCCTCGCGGGAACAGCAGCGCTACAGACACCGCAACGATGCCAGCACACAGCCCCAGCCAGAGCACCGCCGGGCGCGTGAATGTTCTTCGGAAGCGAGCAGCCTGCTCGACTGGCGGACGCTGATCCTCCTCGATGAGCGCTCGCAGCCGCTGCGAGCCTTGGATGACGGCCAGCTGGCCCCACAAGCGCTCGACCTCTGCATACGACGAAGCATTCTGCGCATCGCTCGAACACCACGCGTCGAACGACTCCTGCTCGGCTTCCCGAACCGCGACATCGCGCCGCCGGGCAAACCACAACTCAGCTTCTTGCAATGATTTTTCTTTGACACCGGTCATCATGACCTCCTACGGCGACCCGGCGTCGGGCTGGCCTACCTGCTTGCGACATTCGGCGAGGGCGATCGCGAGATGTTTCTCCACGGTCTTGATCGAGATCCCGCAGCGGGTGGCAATCTCTGCATTGCTCAGACCCTCGATCCGGCTGAGCAAGAACACGAGACGACGCTTCTCGGGCATGCCGAGCACGACTTGTTCCAGACGCCGCAGCTGCTGCTCGGCGTCCACATGCCGGTCGTGCGAGGGTTCCTCGCTGTCGAATTCGAGCTCTTCGATGGGCAACTGGGTGCCCGCCTGGCGCAGTCGCATCCAGCGCCAATGATCGGTCATGAGATTGCTGGCGATACGAAACAACACCGGCCGCAGCTGGTCCGGCTCGATGCGACCCTCGTAGCGCAATAGCCGGGTATAGGCTTCTTGGGCGAGGTCGTCGGCGTCCTGGGCGTTGGGCAAGCGCGCTCGCAGGATGCGGAGCAGTTCCGCATGATAACGACGCGCGAGCGCTTCCACCGTATCGGACATCGATACAGTGTGGCCCAATATCCCGCACGGGGCGAGGTCTGTTGAGAGCTTGCTCGGCATGGCCTTCCTGTCCGTACAACGGCTCAGGAGGCCTGCCACCCTACCTACTTGCTAGAAAATGTCCGCTCGAAATAATCGAACTTGTGGGCCTCTTCAGGCCGCGTTGTCAGGTTCACGAACGGCGTGTCACTTCCCGTCATTCACTCAGCCTGCGTGTAGGAAAACGGATCTGTCGGTGCTGGCAGCGTGGGCACCGGCATCCGGGGCAGCGGCTCATCGCGGTTCGCAGCGTGCAGCAGGAAGGACGCAAGGATCGCCGCAGCCTGCTTCATGTCATCGATCCGCAGATG
>NZ_JAEUPY010000477.1 GCF_016790065.1 Steroidobacter sp. | reverse complement strand
CGCGGCAATCTGCTTCGAGTGATGCGAGCTGTAGAACGCACGGCCACACGTTTGCAGCAGGCGACGGCGCCGTCGCTCGCGACCATCGAGCAGTTGGATCGCGGCCAAGATCGGCCGTCGTTGTACTAAGGACAGAAAGATGAGCAGGGGACGGCACTACATCTGGTTGGCGGCGTGGTTCATTGTGGCCACGACATCGTCGGTCACATCATCGGCCAGCGCCGCAGAGCTGGGCCCGAGCATCGATGCCGTGTTCGCCAAATGGGACACGACGACCACTCCCGGGTGTTCCGTCGCAGCGGCCAAGGACGGCGTCACCGCGCATGCCCGCGGCTATGGGCTCGCCAATATCGAGCACGATGTGCCGAATCGCGCCGACACCGTGATCCACATTGCGTCGGTCTCGAAGCAATTCACGGCCGCGGCGATCGGCATGCTGGCTCTCGAACGACGTCTGTCCTTGTCGGATTCGGTTCGCAAGTACGTGCCAGAGCTACCGGCCGTCACACAGCCCATCACGATTGCTCATCTCGTGCATCACACCAGCGGCTTGAAAGACTTTAGCGACCTGATGGACGTCGCCGGCTGGCGCTACTACCAAGATTTGGTCACCACGGAAGATGCTATGAGCGTACTGGTCAAGCACCGGTCGCTCTGGTTCGAACCCGGTTCTCGCTATCAGTACAACAACTCGAACTATTTACTGCTCGGAGTGATCGTCAAACGCATCACCGGTAGCTCACTACGTGACTTTGCGCGTGAGCGAATCTTCGAACCGCTCGGCATGCGCGACACGCAATTCCGCGACCACTTCGCTCAGATCGTGCCCAGATCGGCGAGCGGATACTCGCCCACGGCGGACGGATTCGAAACCAGCCTCACCAACTTCAGCACCGACGGTTACAGCAGCGTGCTGACCACGGTGCAAGATCTGATGAAATGGGAAGAGAATTGGTACAGCGCCAAGGTCGGCGGCCGAGCGCTGTTCGATCTGATGCTGACGCGCGCGCCATTGAACGATGGGTCGCCGAATAAGTATGCCTTCGGCGTGGTCGTTGACTCGTATCGCGGCTTGCAGATCGTCGAGCACTCCGGTGGCGACGCGGGTTACGCGTCACATCTTCTGCGTTTTCCCGAACGACATGTCAGCGTTGCCGTGCTCTGCAATGCCAACAACGCAGGTGCTCACGAGTTAGCGCTGCGGACGGCTGAGGTCGTGCTCGGTCTGCAAGCTGAAGCCGCTAAACCCAAGCCGGCCCCGGCAGCGAAGCCGGCTATGTCATCGCGAGCGCTGACAGCCGCCGAGCTACAGCGATACGTCGGCACGTATCGGAGCGACGAAATCGACGCGCCGTTTCGGGTCGACGTGGTCGACGGGCGGCTGGAATTACGGTCGATCAAGTTCAAGGCGGCTCTGAGCCAGAGCGCCGATAACACCTTCAAAGCGGGCTGGCACGAAGTGGCGTTCGACATTACCAAAGGCGGCGCTGTCACCGGGTTCCGGCTTGGCTCCGCCCAGTATCCGCTCGCTCACTTCACTCTGGTCAACACAGTTCATTGAGGTCGATATGAAACCAACGACAACTACCAAACTTTGGCTCTCCCTGGGGTTGGCCACGACGCTGACGAGCGGCTGTTCCGAGCGCGCCGAACACGATGACCTGAAACCGGCGGCGGCCAACGTTGCGGCCCAGCCGGCTACGTCGCCCGAAGAATTCGCCAAGGCGCTCGAAAAGCTGATGGCGGGTGAAGGCGGCGAGGGTGGCTCGGGCGGCACCTACGACAATGGCAAATTGGTCATCCATCCCTGGAACGGTCCACAGATCCAGACGGCTCTCAGCGGCAATTCGTTTCGTCGTGGCGAGGACATCGCCATCGACTTCAAGGCGGACGGCACGTTCACCGGCGTCGAGCATCCGTGGGTAAAGGCGGATGCGGCGGTGTGTGAGCAGGCCGGCAATGCGCCGGGCTACGAGGTCCATGAGGGCCAGTGCAAGCAGCGAACCGAGGTGAAATTCAACGACGGGCGCTGGACAGTCAGGGGCGGCCAGCTATGCACCACGCCGGCGTTGCCTCAGGCCGCCGAGAGTCTGGAATGCACCCAGGTCTTCGTCGCCATCGACCGAATTGCGTTGTTCAGCCCGGACGGCGCGATGCTGAGCAAAGGCATCGAGCTGAAGAAAGGCCACGGCACGCCTTGATTCTGGTGCGGGACGGGCTATGGTTCGTCCCGCTTCCAGATGGGACGCAGTGACTGACGGTGAGTGCGATGACGTTGAAGACAGTTCGAGCCGCGATGCTCTTGGCCGCGACGGCACTATTCGCGTTGCCGGCCCAGGCGGCTGACGACAAGCAAGCCAAGGTGGATGCGCTGTTCGCCGACTGGGGCAGCACCGCGACGCCGGGCTGCTCCGTGGCCGCGACCCAGGACGGTAAGCTGCTTTACAGCCGTGGCTATGGCATGGCGAACTTGGAATACGACGTGCCCAACCGGGCGCGCACCAAGTTCCACGTCGCGTCGGTCTCGAAGCAGTTCACCGCGGCCTCGATCGCACTGCTGGTGCTCGAAAAGAAAATCTCGCTGGACGATCCGGTGCGCAAGTACGTTCCGGAGTTGGGCGACTTCGGTACGCCCCTGCTGGTGCGTCACCTGGTCCATCACACCAGCGGGCTACGCGATCATTGGGAGATCTTGGATTTCTCCGGCTGGCGCTACTCGCATGACCTGATCACGGATGACGATGTGCTGAGCGTGCTCAGTTTGCAGAAGCGGCTGGGGTTCGCGCCGGGTGCCAAGTATCAATATTCGAACAGCAATTACCTGCTGATGGCCAAGATCGTCGAGCGGGTCAGCGGGCAGTCGTTGCGTGAGTTCACGACGGAGCGCTTGTTCAAGCCGCTGGGCATGAACGACACCCACTTCCGCGATGACTTCACCGAGATCCAGCGGGATTTCGCCTATGGCTACGGGCGTGAGGCCGGCGTCTTCAAGACCAGCGTCACCAACTTCAATACCGTCGGTGCGACCAGCTTGCTCACCACGGCGGAAGATCTGATGCGCTGGCAGGAGAACTTGCGCAGCGGCCGTATTGGCGGTCAGGCGTTCATTGCTCAGATGCTGGAGCGTGATCGGCTCAACGACGGCTCGCTCAACGATTACGCGTTCGGTGTCGTGCACGGCGAGTATCGAGGCCTGAGAACGGTGGGGCATTCCGGCTCCGACGCGGGCTATCTGAGCCAGCTCATCGGCTTTCCAGAGCAGCGCTTCGATGTGGCGGTGTTGTGCAACGTCAACGAGGTCGATACCGGCAAGCTGGCACGCGGCATCGCTACGATTTATCTCGGCGAGCTGATGAAGCCGGAGCCGGCCGATAAGAAGGCTGGGGCGCGTGAGCTCACTCTCTCGGCTCGCCAGCTTCAAGACCGGATCGGCATCTACTTGAGCAATCGCGCGACTCGTGCGCTGATCGTTGAAACGCGCGACGGCCAGCTTCACGCCACCGCAGGCGAGTACGGCCTTGATCTCATCGCACGCAGCCCGCATCGCTTCGAAACCCGGAAGTCCGGCAGCACGCTGGAGTTTTCGCGTGAGGCGGGTTCGTCGCAGCGAGTGACCACTCAGTTCGGCGATGAAACTCAAGTCTATGAGCGAGTGCCAGCGTTCGAGCCCACCGCCGGTACTTTGCAACAGTACGCCGGGCGCTACGAGAGCGATGAGGTCGATGCGCCGTTCTACCTGTGGGTGCAGGACGGTGAGCTGCAGCTGCGGTCCATCAAGCTCCGTCAGCGTCTCCGCGCCATCACTCAGGAGATTTTCATCGGCGACTGGATGAGCATCCGCTTCACGCGCGATCAAGGCCGGATCACGGGGTTTGAGTTCGGTCAGGGCGACGATGCCCGCTACGTTTTCGTCCGCAGGCCGTGAGCTCGAACGCCTAGTTGGTGGTGGGCGTCGGTGCTGGAAAAGGTGGCACCAGCGCCCACTGCAACTGGCATTGGTATGCCGGAGCCTGATCGTCTAAGGTAGACCCCAGCTGACAAATGCCGGGGGGCGCATGAACAAGAATGTAATTTGTCTTTGGTACACCGACGGGGCCGAAGACGCGGCCAAGTTCTACGCGAAGACTTTTCCTGACAGCGCCGTGAAGGCGGTCCACAAAGCTCCCAGCGATTTTCCTGGTGGCAAGGAAGGCCAGGTGCTCACCGTCGAATTCACCGTCGCCGGCGTGGCTTGCCTCGGCCTGAATGGCGGCTCCGCTTTCAAACAGAGCGAAGCGTTTTCATTTCAGATCCTCACCGAAGATCAAGCCGAAACCGATCGCTACTGGAATGCCATCGTCGGCAACGGCGGCACCGAAAGCGCCTGCGGCTGGTGCAAAGACAAATGGGGCCTGTCCTGGCAGATCACCCCTCGCGTACTGATCGAAGCCACCACCGATCCCGATCCCGCCGTCGCCAAGCGCGCGTTCGCGGCGATGATGGAAATGGGGAAGATCGATGTCGCGGCTATCGAGAAGGCTCGGCGGGGGTAGGTGCGGCTGGTCGCGCTCATTGAGTTAATGCTGCATGCGAAAGATCGTGCTGATGATGTCGGTCTCGGTGGATGGCTTCATCGAAGGGCCGAACCGCGAGCTCGATTGGTCCAGCGGCGGCGACGAGTTCCACGAGCATGTCGACGAATTGCTCGGCGCCATGAGCGTGTTCATCAATGGCCGGGTTGTTTACCAACTCATGGCCGACTACTGGCCGACGGCCGACTCGGATCCCGCCTGTGCTCCTCATGTGGCCAGGTTCGCCCACATCTGGCGAGAGATGCCGAAGATGGTGTTCTCGCGAACACTAACGCGCGCCGACTGGAATACCACCATCCACCGGGAGATCGTTCCCGCGCAGCTCCGCGAGCTTCAATTACAGCCCGGCGGCGACATGGTTGTCGGCGGCGCCGAGCTCGGCGCGGCCTTCATGGAACATGATCTGATAGACGAATATCGCATCTATGTTCATCCCGCGGTGATCGGCCGGGGCAGGCCGTTGTTTCGTTGCCCGGACAAAAAACTCGCGCTGCATCTTGCGGAGACGCGGGGGTTTGGGAGTGGTGTGGTGTTGCTTCGCTATGAGCGTGGCGCGCAATAGCGGGATCACTTCAAATTTCAGTTGATTGCAAACTGTGGCAACGGCGCGTCATCCATTGCGTGTAATGATCTTCGGGCCACCCTCCTGCGCACGATCGATGCTCTCGCCTAGATTGGCCTTAGCCATCGGTAATAGTCCAGAAATCAGTGTTCAGAGAAATTAGTTCGACATAATCCGAGTGTCGTCGTGGTAACTCGATCAGGCATCGATAGCGAACAACGGACTAGCGCAGTCAGTGGATAGGTTCCTCTTCTCTTAGTAAGCTTCGCTTGGGCAGTGACGGTCGTGCAATCGGTCTAATCGGCGCCCATGAGACGACGTGAATACAACGTAGATAAAACGTAAGAGTGCACTGTGAATCTTATTTCGATTCTACCCTCTGCAGACGTCGTC
>NZ_JAEUPY010000424.1 GCF_016790065.1 Steroidobacter sp. | reverse complement strand
AGGGTCGCCAACACCTCGCGCTCGCCGGCGAAGAACGCCACCGCTTCGGACACGGTCATCTCCAGCACATCGGCGATGCTGCGTCCCGGACCGGGCCCGCGATTCAACTTCACTTCCAGAATCTCATCGCGATAGCGCCGGCCGTTACAGTCGGCACACCGCAAGTACACGTCCGACAGGAACTGCATCTCGACATGCTCGAAGCCGTTACCGCCGCAGGTTGGGCAGCGCCCGTTGCCGGAATTGAAGCTGAAGGTGCCGATGGTGTAGTCGCGCTCCTTGGCCACCGGCTCGTTGGCGAACAGTTTACGAATGGCGTCGAAAGCACCGACGTAGCTGGCCGGGTTGGAACGCGTGGTACGGCCGATGGACGTCTGATCCACCATCACAACCGCGCCAATGTGTTCCGCACCTTTGATGCTGTCGTGCTCACCTGGCGCTTCGGTAGGTTTGCCGAAGTGCTTGAGCAACGCCGGATACAGCACATCCTGAATCAAGGTCGACTTGCCCGAGCCCGACACGCCGGTGACACAGACCAGCCGATGCAAGGGAATCGAAACATCGATGCCTTTGAGATTGTGCTGACGCGCACCCTTCACAGTCAGCGCCACACTCGGTGACGTTTCAGTCAGCGCAGCTGGCGATGCCTCGCTGACCTGCTTGCGGCCGAGCAAATAATCCGCCGTGAGCGAACGTTCCGCACTCGGCAATTCCGACGGCGTGCCGAAGAATACGATCTCGCCGCCCTTTTCGCCCGGCCCTGGGCCGACGTCGATCAGACGATCCGCCGCCTGCATGACTTGCGGATCATGTTCGACCACGACCAGCGAATTGCCCGCCGCCTTGAGTCGACGCATCACATCGATGACGCGTCCCATGTCGCGAGGATGCAAGCCGATGGACGGCTCATCGAGCACGAACAGAGTATTGACCAGCGACGTACCGAGCGCGGTCGTGAGATTGATGCGTTGGACTTCGCCACCGGACAAGGTGCGCGACTGTCGATCCAGCGTCAGATAACCCAGCCCCACGTCGAGCAGATAACCAAAACGGCCGCGGATTTCTTTGAGCACCAGGTCGCTCGCTTCGTCCAACGGGGCGGGCAACGCCAGCCGGTCGACGAATTGTTTGCAACGCTCGATGGGCAACAGCATCAGCTCATGAATGCCCACGCCCGGCAGCTGCGCCAGATGCTCATCGGTCCATTGCACACCGGTGGGTTTGAATCGCAACTCATTCGGCAGCACCGCAGCCGCATCGGCCTTGGTCCCCAGGCGCCACAGCAATGCGTCGGTTTTCAAGCGAGCGCCATCGCAGGCCGTGCAAGGCGTGTACGCGCGATACTTCGAGAGCAGCACACGAATGTGCATCTTGTACGACTTGGTCTCCATCCATGCGAAAAAGCGCCGCACGCCGTACCACACCTTATCTTCCCAGCTACCCTCGCCTTCCAGCACCCATTGCCGCTGAGCTTCGGTGAGATCGCGCCAAGGCACGTCGATGGGAATGTCTCGCTTGCGCGCGTACTTGATGAGATCGTCCTGGCATTCGCGATACGCCTCGGTCTGCCACGGACGGATCGCGCCACCCTTGAGCGTCTTGCTTTCGTCGGGAACGATCAGACCGAAGTCGATGCCGATGATGCGACCGAAGCCGCGGCACGACTCGCACGCGCCCAGCGGCGAGTTGAACGAGAACAAGCTGGGCGTGGGCTCGCGATAGTGAATGTCACAATCGGCGCAATGCAGATCAGACGAGAATCGCCACTTCGCCGTGGTAGCAGGCGGAGCTGTTTCGTTGTCGCTCGAACGAGCGCTTGCCGAGTCCAACACATGGACGGCCACTCGGCCGCGCCCCACGCGCAGCGCCGATTCCAGCGCTTCGATGACTCGTTCGCGATCGGTGTTGTCGAAACGAAACCGGTCCTGAATCATTTCCAGGATCACGCCGGGCTGTGCGTCGCTGGCAGCCTTAGCGGCCTTGCCCTTCTTGGCAGCCTTCTTTTTCGCGGCTTTGCCGACTGCTGGCTGATTCGCTACCGCGGCCGACACGATGCGCTGGAACAAGCGGGTGTAGCCCTGCTTTTCCAGCAGACTCAACACTTCGGCTTCAGCGAAGTTCGCCGGCACCGGCACCGGGAATGTCACAACCACTCGCGCGTCGGCGCGGCCCAGTGCCTGCAAACGTTCGCTGAGCTCTGCGTAAACACTCTGCGCAGAATCGCGCTTCACCGGAGCGGAACACTGGCGGCAATAAACTTGCGCGGCTCGCGAGAACAACAACTTCAAGTGATCGTTGAGCTCGGTCATGGTGCCGACGGTGGAGCGCGAGGTACGCACCGGGTTGGTCTGGTCGATGGCGATGGCCGGCGGAATGCCATCGATGCGTTCGACCTGCGGCCGATCCATGCGATCCAGGAACTGGCGCGCGTACGGCGAGAAGGTCTCGACGTAGCGGCGCTGACCTTCGGCGTACAGCGTGTCGAACACCAGCGAGGATTTACCCGACCCCGACACGCCGGTGACTACGATCAGTTCACCGGTGGGCAGCTCCACATGGAGGTTTTTGAGGTTGTTCTGGCGTGCGCCGCGAATGACGATCGATTGGGACATGCTCACCCATGGCCAGCGGCCACGAAGACACTGTAGGAGAACCGGCAACCCCGAGAACCGGGAGGATTAGATGCGGATTGTAAGCGCAGCTTCAACTGCGCGTGCACCCAGGGGGCGCATTGAACCGCTGAAAGCTGTCAGATGATGTCCGGTATAAACCCGACAGCTACCAATGGGGTCATTCAGATGCGTTTACCAGGGGCGGTAACGGACAATGCAAGGTGGCGCAGATGGCCCGGAGCAGCTCCGACTCGCCGAGCGTAAGCTGCTGATCGTGCGTGACCGTTTTGACCAACGCCTCGACCAGTTGCTCCTTCATGATGGGCGCCAGCTGGTCGAGCCGGCTCAGCGCCAGGTCCAGCGGCTGCGCCCAATGCGCCAGGTTTACGAAAGATGGCCGCTCCCGAGGCAGCAAGTGGTGCACGCCGGCCTCGTAGGCGCGACGAGCCGCCGCGGCATCGGCACTGCCATGGTTGGCGAGTACCGAGAACAGCACCTGAATGTCCTTCTGCACCACATTCAACGGTAGCTGCCGCTGGCGATCGCTCGGGCTCAGATCGTCCCGGAGCTGCACTTGAGCGAGCTTGCGAAGCACGTAGCTTTGCAACGAGACCTGACCTTCCCGCTGCAACATGCCGTTCAATGCGGACATCAATTGCATGCGTTCATCGCGAGTGAGCTGACGAAGCGCTGGGAAAGCCCGCAGCAACGCCGGCATCCGTTGCTCTGGTTCGAGCGCGTCGACGAAGCACTGTAGCTCACCGACGTTAGCCGCGACCTGCCCGCCGATCTGTTTGGCAATGAACTGCTTTTGCCGCTCGCGCGCGTCCTCATTCGGATCCAACGCCAACGACAACAGCAACACACGGGCCGAGTCCGGATGAGCACCGGCTGCAACGATGGCTTCGGGCAATGACTTACGAATGTCCCGCGCCACCTGCATATGAACCGTGCCGGGGTTGCCCACCAACGCGGCGACGGCCGCAGGCGCAGCGCCCGGTATTTTGATCAGCGATTCCAGTCGCTCGGCCGAGGTCGGCTTGGGCGCAACTTCCTTCTTGGCTTGTTCCGCTGCGTTGATCAGCTCAGCTCGCGCACGCTCGAATTCTTTCGGATCGAAGCGCGGATCGATGGCCTTGAGCCGATCTTCGAGCGCCGGATGAGTAGCGAAGAACCGGCTCATGCCCGGCGCAAATAGCATATGCGCCACTTCTTCCACTTCAGGATTGGCGATCTTGGAGCCGCCCGACAACGCCCCGATTTTTATCAGCGCACCGCGCAGACCGGTGGGATCGCGAGTGAACTGCACCGCTGACGCGTCCGCCAGCGATTCACGACTGCGCGACACCGCGGCCTGAATCAACCGGCCGAAGAACAAACCGACATAGCCGATGACCAGCACAGCCAGCGCCACCGCCATGATCGGAAATGCTTTCTTGGAATCGCGCCCGCCGGACGTGAGCCGCAACACCGTGCGCCCGATCAGTGCGATCACCAGCAGACCGAACAGCAAGCCCATGAGCCGGATGTTCAGCTTCATGTCACCGTTCAAGATGTGACTGAACTCGTGCGCGATCACACCCTGCAACTCGGCGCGATTCAGCGTCGTCAGCGTGCCGCGCGTGACGCCGATAGCGGCATTGGATGGATTGTGGCCGGCCGCGAACGCATTGATGCCGGCTTCCTGCTCCAGCAAATACACCTCCGGCATGGGCACGCCGGATGCGATGGCCATTTCTTCGACCACATTGAGCAGACGTCGCTGTTGCGGATCGGTGGTGTCGGACGACACACGCACGCCGCCCAGCGAACGCGCGACCACGCCGCCACCGCCACCCAGCACCAGCGTTTTGTACAAGCTGGCCAAACCGATGATGCCGACCACGATCAGCGTGGTGACCAACACCGTCCCGGAATGAGCGCCGGCCCAATCGCCAAACGTCGGCGCGTAGCCGGTGGTGTTCTCCTCGGCTCGGGAAAACACGAAGAACACGACCACGTTCACCGCCGCGATCACCGCCAGCACGGCGAGCGCGAACAACATGACGAGGCGGCGCGACAAGCGCCGCGACGCCTCCTGTCGTTCGAAAAAGTTCACTAGAACTTCACCACCGGCACGGCGCGCTTCTCAGGCGACTCGATTTCCAACAACTGCGCCGGCAAGAACGCGAACATGTTGGCGACGATGCTGTTCGGGAACATCTCGCGGCCGTTGTTGTAATTCATGACCGCATCGTTGAAGGCCTGGCGAGCGAACGCGACCTTGTTTTCGGTCGAGGTCAGCTCTTCCGACAACTGCATCATGTTTTGATTGGCCTTGAGGTCCGGATAGGCCTCGGCCAACGCGAACAACCGGCCCAGCGCGCCGCTCAGCGCATTCTCGGCACCGGACAGCTGCTGCACGGCGCTGGGATCGCCGGGGTTGGCGGCCGCGTTCTTCAAGCCGGTGACGGCGGCATTGCGGGCAGTAATGACTGCTTCGAGCGTTTCGCGCTCGTGCTTCATGTAGCCCTTGGCGGTCTCCACCAGGTTGGGAATCAAGTCATGACGCCGCGTCAGCTGCACGTCGATCTGCGCGAACGCATTCTTGTACGCGTTCCGGCCGCCGACCAGCTTGTTGTAGATGGAGACGAAAAAAATCGCGATCAGGACGATGACACCGAATACGATCCAGCCCATCTGCTTCTCCTCTACGGCGAATACCGCCGACTCAAGCATACCCAAAGCACACGGCCTCGGGGCCGCGACCATCGGCCAATGGCCGTCGGCCACCGGCCAACGCCATTCGCCGGTACCGACTTGCGACTCAGTTCACAGCCGGTTTGACCGCACCGGCGGCGATTGCGCCCTCCAGCCAGGCCCGCACCGCGCCGGACTCGATCTGCTGACCCAGCCAGCGGTCGACCTGGGTTCGCAGCGTTGCATCTTTCGGCAACAGGATCGCCTTCTCGCTGCGAGTGAAAGTGGCGGCCGTCGCGCGGCACAGCCGTTGGTCGTGGCGTGCCTGCAAGTCGACTTCCACATCGTCGGTCACCATCACGTCGGCGCGGCCGGCGGCGATCTCGGCAAAGATGGTGCGATTGTCGGGGTGAACCGTTACTTGAGCGTGAGTGAGTCGTTCGCGCACGAACTGTTGATTGGTGCCGCCCGGATTCACCACGACACGCACGTCTTGGCGATCGAGTTCTTCGACGGTGTCGAAGCGCGCTTCGGTGCCACAGCGAACGATGGGCGTTTTGCCGCCTTGGTGATACGGAACGGAGAACGCCGCCAGTTTGGCGCGCTCGGGAGTGATGCTGATTCCGCCTAGAGCGAGGTCGAAGCGACCCGCTTGGTAGTCGCGCATCAGCGTGCTCCAGCTGGTGCTCACGAATTGAGGCTGCACGCCGAGCGAGGTTGCCAGCGCCTGCGCCATTTCCACGTCGGCACCCGTTAGCGAGCCATTCCGCTCCAGCGTGAACGGTGCGTAGTCGCCGGTCATGCCGATGCGGAGAACCTTGCTCGCTTTGATTCGCTCCAGCGGCGGCATGGTGGCCGGCTTTATGCGGCTCACGGCGTTGAGTAGAGCTTCGCGGTCGGTGCTTTGCAGGCCCGGCACGTCGATGCGATCCGCTAGCTTTGCGTAGCGTGTGGCGAAGTCGTCGCTGCTGAGTTCGGGCAAGGCCAGATAGATCGCCTGCAGCAGTTGATCGCCGAGCTGGTCCAGCTCGGGACGTAGCTCTTTGTTGAGATCGCGCACTGGCACGCCGTCGAGCTCGCTCTTGCCGTTGGAGATGGTCGGCGCGCTGCGGCCCTGGCTTTTCCAGAGAGCGATGTAGTGCTCTTGGACGTCGCGCGCCATGCGAATTTGTAGCGCCAGCAGTTCACGAGCTGAGGCGGCGTCGATGCCCAGACCTTGGGCTTTGCTGACCGTCGCATCCAACACCTGCTGCTCGCGAGCAGCGTCGGTGACAGGGAGCTTTTTAGCGAACTTCCAGGCCGCCACGGAGGGCATGACTGCGAGACGCCGCTGCATCAGGTCGAACACGCGAGCCACGTCGGCCGGGCCGCTGAATTCGGCCGCGCCCGCGGCGCTCGCCGCCAGCGACATGATCAGAGCAATGAAGAATCGGCTGAGCCGCGGCATGGTCTCCCCCATAAGACGCAGGAATGTAGCATTTCATGCCAGCTGGGGCCGCAGGCCCAAAGAAAAAGCCCGCCGGATTGCGCCGGCGGGCTTGATCGAAGCAGCAGCGTCGCTGCTAGACGCTTAGCGGCGCGGGCCGAACAAATCGAACAGTCGGCTCAGCAGCGTGGGCGCGAAAATGTCGGCCTCCAACGTAGTGGGCATGACCGGCACGTCAGCGAGGTTCACGCGAATCTCATCGTCGCCACGTGGCTTGGAGAAGTCGAACACTTGCGTGACCTGACGCTCAGGTGCAGCAGCTGGCTGGGCAGCAACTTGCGGGGCTCGGGAAGGCGCAGCCGCAGCGGTGCGACGAACCTGGGTCTGGGCGGGGCTGGCAGCGCTCATCGAAATCCTCCATAACGCGAACGGGATCGGGGCAGGCACTGGCAGACTAGAGGAACCCGCCAGCGCGCCGTGTGAGCCAAATCACGTTCGCGACTTGCCTGGCTGAGGCAACTCCTGATATTTGACTGATACCGATTTTATGTTTAGCGGCTGTCGCAGCAGCCCGACGTAATGGCTCTTGCGCCAGCACTAGAAATGCACAACGTTGCGCGTCCCATGCCCATCGAAACAGCAATGCAAACTTCGTCACGCACACCACGAATACTCGCAGTCGCCGCCGTGTTACTCGCCGCTGCTTGTTCGAAAGAACCGCCGTCAGCGCCGAGTGCACCGCTGGTGGAACAACACGCAGCCGATCCCGTGCAGAATTCGGCAGAAGAATTTCGTAGCTCATTCGCTCCCGGCGGCATCGAAGCAAACTATCGCGCCAACTTCGCCGAAGGCCATATTCAAAGTCTGGAAGAAACACGCAAGCAGACGTCACAAACCGGCACTTACGAATTCAAAGGCGCGCGACTGTTGAAATACAGTGGCGCAGCACTCGACTCGAACGACACGCTCGAGTTGGAGTTCGATCTGCAAGGTAAAGTGTTGGTCGCCAAGGCTGGCGACAAAGAGGCGAGTCAGGAACAGATCATCGCGATCCGCGACCGAGCTCACTCGTTACGCAGTCATGCAGTGGCTCAGCACGACGTCAAAGGCCACGAGAAGCCTTGATCTCACCTAATCACGGCGCAGTGGCAACCGAATCTCCACGCGCAAACCGCCAGTGGCAGCAGTGAGCGCGCGCACCTGGCCTTGATACAAACCGACCACGCGAGCCGTGATTGCAAGCCCGATGCCGGTACCGCCGGAATCACGATCGCGCGACTCAGCGACTCGATAAAACGGCTCGAAAATCCGTGCAAGCTCGGCTTCCGGCACACCCGGCCCGTGATCCTCGATGGCGATCAAGGCATCACGATGCTCACGGATCAGCGACACGACCACAGCCGAGCCTTCTTTGGTGAAACGCACCGCGTTGCGTAACACGTTCTCGATAGCACTACGCATCAGATCGTGATCGCCGTTGAGCCACAAACTTTCGCCGGGCGTCCAATCCACATTCTTGTCGGCCGCGCTCGCTTCCAATCGCGCATCTTCGACCACCTCGTTCAACAACGTGGTCACGTCGATGGGCTCGATAGGCAGCGTCGGCTTGTAGGAACGCAGCTGAGACAGTTGCAACATCTGCCCGATCAGCGTGTCGAGCCGTTCGGCTTCCAGCTCGATGCGATCCAGCTGTTTGACGATGTCAGCCTGCGGGCGACGCGCGAGACCTGAAGCAACACGCAGCCGAGCCAGCGGCGAGCGCAGCTCATGAGACATCGCACGCAACAGATCTTCTCTCGACTTGATCAACGCGCGGATGTGCTCCGCCATCACATCGAAGTCGCGAGCCAACACCCCCAGCTCGTCGCGACGACTCGAAAACTCCTGGCCCACACGCGCCTCGAGATTGCCCGCCGCCAGCGAGCGCGCGCTCGACTGCAAACGTTCCAACGGTTTGCTGATGTAATGCGCCAGCCACCAACACACCAAACCGCTGATGACCAGCGCGAATGCGAACACGACCAGGCGCACATCCGATGCTTGCAGCGGACTCATCGGCGAGCTCGGCCCGATCATCAATGTGTACACCGTGCCGTCGCGGTCGGTGAACAGCGGCGTGAGTAATAGAGGATCGTCGCGACCGTTGGGCGGCGGCTCGCGCCCGAAGAAACCTGCATCCCGCAGCCGGTTCGCATAGCTGCGATAAGTCGGCGGCAACGGTCGCTGCAAAATATCCTGGCCGTCCGGTCGCACCACATAGATGCGGCGGCCCGGATAACGATCCTCGGCGTCTTCGATCCAGCCATACAAATCGCTCATGCCGCCGACCAACAAGCGGTTGGAAGCTTCGGAAGCGAGCTGACGAATATTGGGCGAGGCCGTTTGATCGCGCTGGAATCGATACCACGCGACCGCCGCCGTGGTAGCGAGCACCAACAACGTCGCCACCCAGAAGGACAGGAAGATGCGGAGGAACAGCGAGCGCACGTAGGTCTCGGAGGCGAAGCTCAGGCTCGCGACTCAGCGCGTGCTTCGCCAGTCGCGATCAGCACATAGCCCGCGCCCCGAATGCTACGAATCTCAGGCAGCCCGTTCTCGCCCAGGCCGAGCTTGCGCCGCAGGTTGCTGACATGGGTATCGATGCTTCGGTCGTATGGCGTGAGACGACGACCCAACACGCGTTCGGTGAGCGATTCGCGTGACTGCACTTGCCCGACCGATCGCATCAATACTTCCAGCAGCCGCAGCTCAGTGCCGGTCAACCGCACCGATTGACCTGACAAGGTGACTTCGAACGTGGCCGGATCGAGGCGCAGTGGTCCGACACTCACTGGATGGGCCGGCGTATCGGCGTCGCGTGGCGAGAACCGGCGCAACACAGCTCTGACCCGAGCCACCAGTTCGCGCGGGTTGAAAGGCTTCGACAAATAGTCGTCGGCGCCCAGTTCCAGGCCGACGATACGATCCACATCGGCACCGTGCGCCGTCAGCATGATGACCGGCACCGACAGGCTGTGCCGTAGCCGGCGCAACACTTCGAAGCCGCTCAGCGACGGCAACATCACGTCCAGAATCACCAGATCGAACGGCTGCGACTCGCCCGTCAGGCGCTCCAAGGCCTCGGCGCCATCGCGCACGATGGACACCTGAAAGCCCTCGCCGGTCAGGTACTCGGTGAGCATCTGGCCCAGCTCGCGGTCGTCATCAACGATCAATACAGAGGCTGGCAAAGTCATGGTGAGGACCTTGGCATATCGAAAAAGCACCGGTTGCGAAGTTTCGTCAAGTTCCGCCGACACGGCACCAGCGGCTTACGGACGCGCCGGTGCTTTGTACTTCGTTTTGCGCAATCCCGTCGATGCATGCCGTCGCGATTTGGCGGGAACTGGGTTTTAGGGCTCCGCGTTCAGTCCGGCCGAAGCGACTGATGGATTTGACCATCCCGGACAAGACGATTCAGGAGAGCATCATGAGCAAATTGGTAGTAATCGTGGCCGCCAGCCTGTTGACGGTCACCGCATTTGCCGGCGACAAGGAACATAAGGAGCACGCGACCAAAACGTCGGCCGCGACCTTCGATTCCCTGGACAAGAACGGCGATGCCCAGCTGAGCAAGACCGAAGCGGCCGCCGACAAGTCCCTGGCCGATAGCTTCGCCGCCGCCGACACCAATGGCGACGGCTACCTGAGCAAGACCGAATTCGCCGCTCGCACCAAGAGCTGAACGAATCAGGTCGAGTACCGCCCCAACGCCCCCGACGTTTCGGGGGCGTGGGGGCGGCTGCAGTGGGCCGGGCGCAGTGAGAACGGGTCGTCTCTGCTACCCTAACCCCATGGCTGTACCCTGGTTACAAATCGTGCAACTCGTGCCCTCCATCGTCGAGGTGTCACGCGAACTCTTGAAACGCACCAAGCGCCTGCCGCCCCCCGAAGACGTGCCGCTGCCGCAAAACACCGATGAACTGGTGCAACGGGTGCTGACTCTGGAAGACAACGAGCGGCGCCAGGCTGAACTGGTCAGCAAGATGGCCGAACAAATGTCCTATCTCACCCGCGCCGTGACCTCTCTGCATCGTCAGGTGATGTGGCTCGGCGGCATTGCCGTGGTCGGCTTGATCGTCGCCGTGATCGCGGTCGGTATGGCCGCGACCCGGTAGACAGATCGACCCGCTATTTGGCCGCCGCTTGATACAGCGGCAACACTCGCGGCACGTTCTTCTCGAGATCCTTGATACGCGACTCGCCGGATGGGTGAGTGCTCAGGAATTCCGGCGGTCCACCGCCACTCGCCTTGGACATCTTCTGCCACAGCGTGACAGCAGCGTTCGGGTCGTAACCCGCGCGCGCCATCAATTCCAAGCCGATGCGATCGGCTTCTGCTTCCTGCTCACGGCTGTGCGGTAACGTGAAAGTCACAGCGGAAATCTGACTCGCCAATTGCATCGTGGTCTGTTCAGCACCCGTGGCGACGGCAACACCGGCGAGCACCAGCTGTTCAGCATATGCACGCGACAAACGTTCCCGCGAATGTTCACGCAATGCATGCGCGATTTCGTGACCGATCACGGCGGCCAACTCCGCGTCCGTCGGTTTGATGGTATCGATCAAGCCGGTATAGACCATGATCTTGCCGCCGGGCATGCAGTACGCATTCACGTCTTCGGAGCTCTGCACGTTGACTTCCCATTTCCAGCCCGGCGCATCCGGCCGGAAGATGCCGGTCTGGGGAATCAACCGCTGCGAAATTTTCTGCACGCGGTCGTAATCCGGTTTGTCCTTGTTCAATGCGCCGGCGGACCGCGCCTTGCTCACTTCCTGGTCGTAAGCAACCTTGGCGCTCTCGTCCACCTTCTCGGAGGACACCGCCATCATTTGCTTGCGATTGACGCCGATGGCGCCCGGTTGAGTGGTCTGCACGGTTTGGCAAGCAGCCACCGCAATGGCGACGGCACCGATCAGCAAGGCACGAATACGCATGGGAGTCCTCCTAAGCAGGTAATGTTTTTATTGTTTCGGCGGTTCCGGCTTGGACGATTCCGGCTTGTTCTCGCTTTTGGGCGGAGCCGGATTGCCGACCGTGACGTAACGCGCCAGTCGCTGCAATTGGCCGCCGAGCACTTCGTCCACGATGGGCGCCCAGTCCGCCAGCGGCCGATCCGCGAAGCCACCGACGTTGTATGTAAACGTGATACGCGAGCCGCCGGCGGCGGGCTCGATCTGCCAGGTCATCGCGCCAGTGACGCCGAACTCCTGCAGCGGCCCGAGTGCGCCGTTGATGCGCAACGTCTTCGCCGGCTGCGCATAGACCACGGTGCCGTGCTCGATGCCGGCGTACAAGCTCAGCCGTTCGCAAAAGCATCCGCGCACATTGGGCTCGAGCGACAGATTGCGTGCGTCGCCCGAATACGTGTGGTCAGGGTCCCACCATTTCGCAATGTCGGCGAGCGCGGCCCAGATCACCGGCGGCGCGACGTTCGGCGTTTCGGCCGTGTGTCGCAAATTGAAGCCGTTCGGACCGGCACTGACGATCTCGGCGCGCACAGCACCGGCACCGAATAGCGCGCTCATGACGACGACCATCGAGGTCAGACTGGCTCGCATCGTTGTTTCCTCTGCCGCTGAGGCCCGCATGGTAATCCCTGCCGGCGAAGGATGGTACGCTAGCGCCCATGACCAAGAAAAAAGCCCGGAACTCGAATGTGACGGCCAAGGTGACTGGCAACGCTGCCATTGCCGAGGCACACGTGCAGGCCGCCGCCGTGAGCGAACAGGAAGCGCGCCAGGCCGTCGAAACTCTGTTGCGCTGGGCTGGCGAAGATCCGGTGCGCGAAGGCTTGCGGGACACGCCCAAGCGCGTGGTACGCGCTTACCGCGACTGGTTCTCCGGTTACCTGAGCGATCCGGCCGATTATCTGCGTCGCACCTTCGAGGAAGTCGAAGGCTATGACGAAATGATCGTGCTGCGAGACATCGAATTCGAAAGTCATTGCGAGCATCACATGGCGCCCATCATCGGCCGCGCCCACGTCGGCTACCTGCCCACCAACAAAGTGGTCGGCATCAGCAAGCTGGCGCGCGTGGTGGACGGTTATGCACGACGCTTTCAGGTTCAAGAAAAGCTCACCGCTCAAATCGCCCGCTGCATCAACGACGTGCTCAAGCCGCGCGGCGTCGGTGTGGTGGTCAACGCCATCCATCAGTGCATGACCACTCGCGGTGTGCACAAACGGGGCGTGTCGATGATCACCAGCAAGATGCTCGGCGACTTCCGCGAGGACGCACGCACCCGCAACGAGTTCCTGCGCTTCATCGACATCCGCAACGGCTGATATTTAACACTTGTGCCCCGGCGCTCGGGGACTCCCGCAAATTGAGGTAGCGCGGTGTCGTCACACTGCGCCAGTGTGACGGCGTTCTCGTAAGCATCCCGCGTCGCAGTCCTAGCATCTGCACCGTTCGATTCTCAGGTCCAGATGTGAACGCAGTGGCCCAGACGATGATGCAGGAGCCCCAAGCACGCCCCGTCCGCGCACGCGCCGAACACATCTCTTTAGAAACCGGGCACGACGACAGCGCCGGTCAAGCCAAGAAACGTCCCCATCGCAAGACGCGGCTCAGCTACTCGCTGGCCAGCCGGTTGCGTGGCTGCGTCACTCAACTGGCATTGCTCGATGAGCACTATCTGCAAGTGCAGGTGGCGCGGCCCGACGTCGAACCCAAGAAATATGATTTCGATTTACGCTTCGCCAACGCCAAGCCGGTATTGGTGCGTCACATTGCTTGGTTCTGGGTGGCGCTGGCAACCAGCCTCGCGCTATTGGCGACGTGCGCACTGTGGATGCTCTGGCCTGGCAGCGCTGCAGATTGGTTGAGCCCCGCCCCGCTGACGGCAGTCGTTGCGCTACTCGCGGCGCTGGGTTCGGTGTTGATGTTTCTACGTCGCACCACCGAGTCGCTGGAGTTCACCAGTGTGCATGGCGATGTCACCTTGGTCAGCGTGACTGGCGCCATCGGCAGCGCTCGCGACGGCAAGAAGTTTTTCATCGAGCTGATCAAAAGCATCAACGCCGCCAAAGCCGCGCGCCCGCAACCGCCTCATCAATTCCTTCGCGACGAGATGCGCGAGCATCATCGCTTGCGAGAGTTGGGCGTCCTCACCGAAGAGCAGTACGAAGCCAGCAAATCAAGAATCTTGGCGTCGCACTGAGAGACGACTCGCCGCAGACGCGGCGGGATACATCCATGTATCCTAGCCAAAACGCTCGACGTCGATCTCAGCTCGCAACGGCAGATGATCCGACGCGCGCTTGGCCAGCGGCGTGCTATGGACCTTGATGGAAACGATGGCAGCCAGCGGCCGCACCCAGATTCTGGTCAGCGCCAGAAACGGCCAGAACGATGGAAACTCCGGCGGCGCCAGCGCCTGACCCAGAATGTTGTGGGCATCTCGCAGCGTGCCCGCGTGCGGAAACCATTCGTTCATATCGCCCAGCACGATGGTTGGATGATCCGGCGGCGACGTTTTGATGGCCGCCAATAATTGGCGCCACTGAAAGCGCCGCTCGGAGCGACTCAATCCCAAGTGAGTAGCGATCACGCGCAATGCACGGCCGCCGACATCCAGCTCCACATCCAGCGCACCGCGCGGCTCCAACCATTTGCCAAAGCTCAAATCGTGACGATGCACGCTGCTGACCGGAAAGCGCGTCAGCAACGCATTCCCGTATTCGCCGCTATGTCGCACGATGCGCAAACCGGGAACGGCCGCCATCTCCATGGCCTTGGATAAATATTCGAGCTGCTGCGAGTCGTCCTCTGCGCCCGGCTCGTTGTCGACTTCCTGCAAAGCATAGATGTCGCAGTCGAGCTCCCTGAGCACATCGGCGATGCGCGACGGCGAGCAACGGCGATCCATGCCGACACAACTGTGAATGTTGTAAGAGCCGATGGAAATACGACGCACGCCTGGAGCGGGTGCCTCGACCGGCTCGCTCGGGACGTCGGCCTCAGACAGTTCGCGCGTCGCTGACGCCATGTCGCGAGGATGTCGCTGCCGACGATAGCAGCCATCGCCGCACGAACCAGCTCGCCCCGCCCAATAGGAATAGCACGAAGGCGATGGCCCAGTAGTTGATGCGGCCTGGATCTTCCAGCCAGGTGGACAGCTGATCGCCGAACACCGTCGACGTGAGCGTGCCTGGCAGGATGCCGATTGCTGTCCCTAGCAAGAATTCCCACAAACGCATCCGAATCGCACCGGCCACCACTCCTTCGACCGCAAACGGCGCGAGCGGCACCAGTCGTAACGCGGTCATCGCGAGCAAGCCGCGACGACGCAACACTTGCAGAATCTTATCCAGCTTGGCACCGGCCATGCGTCGCACCGTGCCTGGATCGAGACGTCTGCCGGCCACATACGACGTCCAAGCGGCGACTTGAATGCCGGTCATGGCGATGACGAAACCCCAGATGGGTCCGTAAGCGATGACCGCGAACAAGGTGATCAGCGGTCTAGGAAACATCACATACGACGCCGGCGTAAATGCCAGCACCGTCAGAATCGGCACCCACCAGCTCTTGCCGACTTCGCGCGCCCAAGCGGTGACCCGATTGCCATCGAGATATTCGTTGAGCGGCGTGAACTGCCACACCGCCGTCAATGCAATCAAGACCAACGCGACGCCTGCCAGCTTGCCCCATGACGGGCCAGTCCGAGCACTGCGTGGATCCCAGCGCTCCGAGTCCTTCGGCACCACATCGGCAACGTCCTGGCTCGCCATGCTGGTCTCTGCCGTGCTGGCGCTGAAGATCTGCGCAAGGTCGGCCAACGCCACCGGCTTTTCCGGATCGGCGACGCTGACGACGTTCAGCAACGTTTCCGAAACCTGCGGCAGTTCCTGCAGTTCTTTGAGCGTGCGGTTCTCAGTGCGCAGCGCATCGATGGCATCCCGCAAATTGCTAGCGGTCGCCACCGCCTCGCTCACCTGCTTCACTTCGCAACCAAGATGCTCAGCCAGCAACAGCGAACGCAGTCCGCAGATTTTTTCCTGCACGTCCTTACGACCGCGAGCCTCGATGGTGAGATCGCACTCGGTATCCAGGCCCATGGAACGATTCGCCAAATTGGCCGAACCGATGCGCACGATGTCATCGTCGATCAGAATCATTTTGGAGTGCACGTCGATACAAGTGCCTTCCTTCAAGCCCGTGATGAACGGATACAGCGGACGAAACCGATTGTGCTGGTCCGCGTCTCGCAGTTTCTTTACCAAGCGCGTGCGCAGCGTCTGCATGGTCAGCTCTTCCAACCAACCATGACTCAACTCACGCAACACCAGAATCACTTCGGGCCCGTCGGGCTCAGCGAGCCGCGCCGCCAGCGCGTCGCCCACCTTGTCGGCAGTGAAGTACTGATTCTCGATGTAGATACTGTTCTTGGCTGCCGCGATCATGTCGACGTACAGCGCTTCGATCTCTCGCACGCCATTGCTGCCGTTGATCGCAGGCTCCGTGCGCGAGATGCCGATCGGCACATCGCTCAGATGCACCGGCAATGATTGCGGCCAGCGCGATACCTTCATTTCCTCTGCGGCCGCTTTGCGACGAAACACTCGACGTTGCTTGGCCGGCGGTCGCAGCGTGTCACCCGTGGCCTTACGCCAACGCTCGCGGACCAAATCGCCCAGCGCCCTGGCGGCATCGCCTTCGACTGCCATCATCAAATCGTGAAACGGCGGGTAAGCCGCGCCCTTGACGTTGCGATGTTCGTTATCCGGCGAGTGTGCATTGGTGTCCCAACGCCGGCAGGTCAGATCGATACCGCCGTTGAAGGCCACCGCATCGTCCACCACCACGATTTTCTGGTGATGCGAACCGCCGATGGGATGCGTGTTGTCGTACCGAAAATGCACGCGCCGATGCGGCTGCCAGCCGAGGCCGTAAATCGGCCCCCATTCCCGGTCCAGACCGAAAATCATCGGGTAGTCCCAGATCAGGATATGGATGTGCAGGTGCCGGTTGCGCCGGGCCAGATCGTTCAAAAAATCGCCCAGCTCCAGCTCGCAGTCGTTGGGCCCGCGGCACAACAGCCGCGTGCGGCTATGGAAATCCCAGCCGGAAATCAGAATCGACCGTTTGGCACCGCGCGCCGCCTCGACGAACGCCCGGAAATAGTCGTCGCCGTCGACCACGAAAGTCGCGCGTTGCGCCTTTTCCACCCGCCAGCAATTGCGCTCGGGCTGGAACAAAGATGAAGTAGCGGCGGGCGCGGACATGGGTGAGCTTGAAAAAAACGCCAAACGGGGTGGTGTCGGCGAAACGCTCGCAGTGAGCGGCCGGTTCCGCCGGCCGCCGCGAAGATACCTTAAAAAAAGCGCCCGGCCCGGTCAGTAGCCGCGGCTTACGTCGACCACCGACAGCATTTTATCGCCGGCCACATAGCGCTTGAGATTCTCTCGCACCACCGATACTTGCGCGTCCTGACCCAGGTCGGAATCGGCCGCCACGTGCGGCGTAATGATGATGTTCGACGCCTTCCACAACGGATGATCGGCCGGCAGCGGCTCAGGGTCAGTCACGTCCAGCGCGGCGCCCGCAATCTTTTTACCGTTGAGCGCAGCGACCAAGTCGTTGGTCACGACGCTGCCGCCCCGTGCGATGTTGATGAAGTACGCACTGGGCTTCATCTTCCCGAAGAACGCCGCATTGAAGATCCCTTGGGTCTGCGGCGTCAGCGGCGCAGTGTTCACCACGAAGTCGGCTTCGCTCGCCAGCTTCGTCAGTTCGTCCGGCAGGCCGACGTAACTCACAAAATCCGGCCCGGTCCTGCCGCTTGCACGCGTCGCTGTAACTTTCATGCCCAACGCATGCGCCCGCTTCGCCGTTTCGGTACCGATGCCCCCGAGGCCGACGACCAACATGGTCTTGCCTTCGATCACGGCAGCCCGTCCCGGCGGCAAACCATCCAACCACTTGCCCTGCGCCTGCGCCGGAATATAAATATCCAGCCCCCGAGTGAAGGCCAACGCCATGGCGATGACATGCTCAGCGATGATGGGCCCGGTGATTCGCTGCATGTTGGTCACCAGGATGTTTCTTTCCTTGACCGCCGGAATGGACACGCACGTCTCGACGCCCGCGGAGGTGAGCTGAATCCATTGAATCGCTTTGCCGGCGCTCAACAATTCGGCATTACAGAAACCGAGCACCGCATCGACGCTGGCGATTTTCTGTTTCGCCTCGGGCGTACCCGCGACGATGAATTCCACGTCCGGCGCAATCGCCTTGAATTCCGGCACCAGCCGACCAGCCACACCCCCGACCAGAATGCGCTTGGGCTTGCGGTATCCCTTGCGATCCTTGACCGCCGTCTCGGCCTGCTCCAGGCCGTAGTGCTCGATTAGATTCGCAGCAGACTTCTCCGCCGCGCTGACCGGCAAGGCCGACAGCATCGCGAAACAAGCACCCGCCCAAAGCCCGGACCGCAAAACTCGGCGCCCATTCATCCAGGAAATCTCCCCTGCTACTAATTATTGACCGCCAGGCGACGCCCGGCGGTGGCTGACTCAGCTTTGTATCACGCAGCCCTCGACTGCAAGATGCACCGAGGACATCGATTTACGCCACGCCGTTCTTCTTGAACCAAGCCAGCGCTTTCTGCCACGCATCCTTCGCGTCGGCTTCGACGAACGACGGCCGGTAGTCGGCAAAGAAAGCATGCGGCGCGTCCGGATACACCACGATCTCCGCCGGCACCTTCGCCTTCTGCAAGGCCGTGCGCATCTGCTCGACAGTCTCCAGCGGGATGCCCTGGTCCTTGCCGCCGTAGAGACCCAGCACCGGCGCGTTGAGATCGGCGGCAATGTTTACCGGATGTTTCGGCTGATTCTCGGTCGGATCGCCGACCAGTCTTCCGTACCAGGCGACGCCGGCTTTGAGTTGCTTGCTGTGCTCGGAATACAACCACACGATACGGCCGCCCCAGCAGAAGCCCGTGATACCCAGCTTGGCCACATCCCCCTTGCCTGACTTCTGCGCAAAGTCCACGGCCGCGTCGAGATCGGACATGACCTGTGCGTCAGGCACTCTGGCGACAATCGGGCGGATCTCGTCGATGGTCTTCAACTTGGAAACATCGCCCTGGCGGAAGTACATCTCCGGCGCAATGGCGTAGTAACCCGCTTTGGCGAAGCGCCGACACACGTCCTTGATGTGTTCGTGCACGCCGAAGATTTCTTGCACTACCAGGATGACTGGGAAGGGACCACCCTTCGCCGGCTGGGCTCTATAACCGGGAATAGTCTGGTCGCCCACGGGAATTTTTACATCGCCGGCGTCGATGCCGTTTGTGTCGGTGGTCACCGTCGCTGCGCCGATCGGTTGCACCGCTAGCGCGAAACCGGCCGCTGCGAGGCTGCTGGCCATCATGTGACGGCGGTTCAGCTCGACTCGAGCTAGAACGTTGTCGATGTCGGTGTGCAGATCCTGGCTCATGGCTTCCCCCGTACGTTGGTCGAGCGCAGCGAGTGTAGCCAGCCGCTCCGGCTAAGAGGAGAGGTTTTGCATGGAAAGATGATGAGCCGGAGTTGCTCGCTGCCGCGCGCTCAACACGGCGAAATTTACAGCCGCCGCCGGCCGAGACAGGAGCCGTCTGTTCCGAACGCTGGGAGCCTTGAACCATCACTGTGACGTGTGGGCGCCGGCCGGGACAGGAATCGTCTGTTCCGAACGTTTAAAAGTTAACCTGACGTGTAGGCGCCGTTGGGAGGGGGATATGTCCTCCCGGCAAATGGATCCAACAGGGATGTTGGTCCATTAGCAGCTACAGGGAAGTACAGCAACGTCGCGCGCGATAGCGCGAGCGAAGCGATGCGACGGCGTGCGTCGCGGTGCCGGGAGGACATATCCCCCTCCCGACGGCGCGAGCCACCAACGCCTCCTAAATCAAACTAAATCAAACCAGCACGCGCTCAATACCGCCAGAGTTGGCCTTCTGCACATACTCAGGCAACCAGTTAGCCCCGAGCACATGCTTGGCAATCTCAACAACGATGTAGTCAGCATCCATGTCAGCGTCATCGTTATAGCGCTTGAGCCCCTGCATACACGAAGGGCACGACGTCAAAATCTTAACGTCGCCCTTGAAGCCATCAGCACGAAGCTTCTCCGCGCCCTTCCGCATTTCGATTTCTTTCCGGAACCGAACCTGAGTCGCCACATCCGGCCGACTCACAGCAAACGTCCCAGACTCACCACAGCAACGATCATTCTTCTCGACCTTGCCGTTGAGCTCATCGTTCATCAACGTATTGACCACCTTCAACGGGTCATAGCTCTTCATCGGCGTATGACAAGGGTCGTGATACATGTAGCGCACACCCGTCACACCCTCGAGCCTGACGTTCCGCTCCATCAGGAACTCGTGAATATCGATGATCCGACAGCCAGGGAAAATCTCGTCGAATTTATAACCCTGCAACTGATCGAAACAGGTGCCGCAGCTCACCACCACCGTCTTGATATCGAGATAGTTCAACGTGTTCGCCACGCGATGAAACAACACTCGATTGTCCGTGATGATCTTCTCAGCCTTATCGAACTGACCGGCACCCCGCTGGGGATAGCCGCAGCACAGATACCCCGGCGGCAACACCGTCTGCACGCCCACCTTCCACAGCATCGCCTGAGTTGCGAGACCGACCTGCGAGAACAACCGCTCCGACCCGCAACCCGGAAAATAAAACACCGCTTCTGAATCGCTGGTGGTCCGCGCCGGATCTCGAATGATGGGCACGTAATGCCGATCCTCGATATCCAACAAAGCTCTGGCCGTCTTCTTCGGCAACCCACCCGGCATCTTCTTGTTCACGAAGTGCACGACCTGCTCACGCACCGGCGGCTTGCCAGTGGTCGCAGGCGGCCGCGCCGTCTGCGCATTCGCAACTACTTTGAACGCACGATTCGCCATGCGCTGAGCCTTGAAACCCCACTCCAGCATGGCAGTACGCGCGAACTTGATCGTCTGCGGATTGGTCGCATTCAAAAAGAACATGGACGCCGCCGTGCCCGCGTTGAACCGCTTCTTACCCATCCGCCGGAGCAGATCTCGCATCGCCATGGACACATCGCCGAAGTCGATGTTTACAGGGCACGGCTTCTCGCACTTGTGACACACCGTGCAATGGTCAGCGACATCCGAGAACTCATCCCAGTGACGCAGCGACACGCCACGACGCGTCTGCTCTTCGTAAAGGAACGCTTCGATCAACAGCGACGTCGCCAGAATCTTATTCCGGGGCGAGTACAACAAGTTCGCGCGCGGCACGTGAGTCGCACACACCGGCTTGCACTTACCACAGCGCAAACAGTCCTTGATCGCATCCGAAATCGAATTGATATCGGACTGCTGCATGATCAGGGACTCGTGTCCCATCAAGTTGAAGCTGGGCGTGTACGCGTTGCGTAGATCGCCACCCGGCAGCAGCTTGCCCTTGTTGAAGCGCCCGTCCGGATCGATGCGATCCTTATAACGACGAAACTCCTCGGTCTCGGCGTCGGTGAGGAACTCCAGCTTGGTGATACCGATGCCGTGCTCGCCCGAGATCACGCCATTCAAGCTACGCGCGATGGCCATGATGCGTTCGACGGCATGATTCGCCGTTTGCAGCATCTCGTAATCGTCGGAGTTCACCGGAATATTGGTGTGCACGTTGCCGTCGCCGGCATGCATGTGCAGAGCGACCCAAGTGCGTCCACGGAGCACTCGTTTGTGGATGACTTCCACCGCCTCGAGGATGGGCAAGCACGCGCCGCCCACGAACAAGCGACGCAGATGCGAGCGCACTTCCGACTTCCACGAAGTCCGCAGCGACCGATCCTGCACCAAGTCGAAAATACGAGTGTTGGGCTCACGTTCGACACGACGTTCGAAATCGCCACGCAATGGCGCGAAACCCAGTGCCGTCAGCTGCGGCAACGCTTCGCTCAACGGCTGATCGAGATGCTCGGCCAGATACGTCCAACGCGCCAGCGTATCGGCGATCACCTGTTGAGCTTGAATCTGTCGGTCGCCCAGCAACTCGGTGCGCGACACGCTGATCAGATCCGGATCGTCGACCTTGCCCAACGGCAGCTCGGTCTCGAAAAAGTCCCGGAGTTCCCGCAGCATTTTGATCTTGTTGGCGAACGACAACTCGATGTTGATGCGCTCGATGGCATCGGTGTAGTCGCCCATCCGCTCCAGCGGAATCACCACGTCTTCATTGATCTTGAAGGCGTTGGTGTGTTTGGCGATGGCCGCCGTGCGCGACCGATCCAGCCAGAACTTCTTGCGCGCGTCCGGGTTGACCGCGACGAAACCTTCGCCCGCGCGGCTGTTGGAGATGCGCACGACTTCAGATGTAGCGCGAGCAACGGCATCGTCGTTGTCGCCAACGATGTCACCGAGCAACACCATCTTGGGCAAAGCGCCGCGCTTGGACTTGGTCGCATAACCGACGGCACGCAGATAGCGCTCGTCGAGATGTTCCAAACCCGCCAGCTGCACGCCACTGACGCGTGTTTCATTGTCGAGAAAGGTTTTGATCTCGACGATGGACGGAATCGCATGACGCGCGTGACCGAAGAATTCCAAACACACAGTGCGCGTGTGCTTCGGCATCCGATGCAGAATCCAGCGCGCCGACGTAATCACGCCGTCGCAACCTTCCTTCTGCACGCCCGGCAAACCGCCGAGGAATTTATCGGTGACGTCCTTGCCCAACCCGGCTTTGCGGAACTTGCGACCTTCGATATCGACGCGAGCCGTGCGCAACACGCGAGCCCGCGACGGATTATCGCGACCGTCCTTCCAGACCAATTCGAACTTGGCCATTGCAACGTCGTGAATCTTGCCGCGGTTATGGTCGAGGCGCGTGACTTCGAGCCAGTTACCGTCGGGATCGACCATCCGCCACCACAGCAGATTGTCGACGGCCGTGCCCCACAACACCGCCTTCTTGCCGCCGGCATTCATAGCGACGTTGCCGCCGATGCATGAAGCATCCGCAGACGTGGGATCAACAGCGAATACCAGGCCAGCGCGCTCAGCCGCGTCAGACACGCGACGAGTCACGACACCGGCGCCGCTGAAAATCGTCGCGACCTTACCGACATGCGGCCCCGGCGCGTCAGCGTCTTGTGGGCCAGACGTGTCGACGGGCGCATCGATGCTCTCGATCTCGCCCAATGTTTCCAATTTCTCGGTGTTGATGACGGCCGAGAGCGGCGTCAGCGGAATAGCACCACCGGTATAACCGGTGCCGCCACCACGAGGAATGATGGTGAGGCCAAGCTCGATACAAGCTCGCACCAGCGCGGGAATCTCTTCCTCGGTGTCCGGCGACAACACGAGGAACGGATATTCGATACGCCAGTCGGTCGCGTCCGTCACATGCGAAACGCGAGCAAAAGCGTCGAAACGAATGTTGTCGTCGCGCGTATGGCGCTCGAGCAAGCGCCGTGAGCGTTTGCGAAGTTGAATCAACTGATCGAAGTCGCTGGCGAACGATTCCACCGCGCGGCGCGCCGCCTGCAACAGATCGCCGACTTTGCGATCCCGATCCGGCTCGGACACATCGCGACGTCGTTCGATTTCATTGAGCCGGTGCTGCAAGGCTTCGATCAGCAGCCGGCGCCGCTTGGGATTGTCGACCAGGTCGTCCTGCAGGTACGGATTGCGCTGGACCACCCAGATGTCGCCCAGCACTTCGTACAGCATGCGCGCCGAACGGCCGGTGCGACGCTCGCCACGCAACTCGTCTAAGGTGGCCCACAGTGGCTCACCCAGCAGCCGAATCACGATTTCGCGATCCGAGAACGAGGTGTAGTTGTAGGGGATTTCGCGCAGACGAGCGGCCGGCCCAGTGGCAACGGGCTCTGGCTCCAAGGCGGTGAGCGGTAGGGACAGGTTGCGCAATGTAGTACGACGGCTTAGCAGCCCGGGTCAGGGTTGGGGCCCGATTGTAGTGGTAACAGCCCGGTCCATGCAGGCACAATTTCCTAATCGGCCCAATCCTTTATATTCCCCAAACCAAATTGCATAAGGCTCACCGGCGCTGCCCATGAATACGCAACTCTCCGCTCTGGAAGCCCGGCTGATCGGCTGCTTGATCGAGAAGGCCATCACCACGCCCGATCAATATCCGCTGTCGCTCAACGCGCTGGCCAACGCCTGTAATCAAAAGAGCAACCGCGATCCGGTGCTGAGCCTGGAGGAGCGCGACGTGCAGGACAGCGTCGAGGGGCTGGTGAAAAAACACCTGGTGTTGGAAAAGTCCGGCTTCGGCAGCCGCGTGCCCAAGTATCAGCATCGCTTCTGTAATACCGGCTTTGGTTCGTTCGAGTTCACTCCGGTGCAGACGGCCATCATTTGCGAACTGTTGGTACGCGGGCCGCAAACACCTGGCGAACTGCGCACGCGAGTGCCTCGCATGGCGCAGGTCGGCGATGGCGCGGAAATCGACTCGGCACTGGAAGACCTGGCCACGCGTCCTGACGGTCCATTCGTCACTCAATTGCCTCGCGAGGCCGGCCGCCGTGACTCGCGCTTTGCGCATTTGTTCAGCGGTCAGGAATTCATTCCGATGTCACCGGCGGACGCTGAAACTGAACCGCAGCCAAACGGCGGCACCGGCGAGCCGCGCGCTTCCTTGCAAGCCCGCGTTCTCAGCCTGGAAGAACAAGTCGCCGTGTTACGACAGGAATTGGAGGAGCTGCGCGCCAGCATTAAATCCCCGTAATAGAGCGATCCCGCCGCAAACTTTGGCGGCGATGGGGCGTCTCACCAGCATGCATTGGAAACCTACGTGGGAGGAGTCCTCCGTGCTCGTCAGACAATCTATGAATCGTGCTCCGTTCAATCGCGCGAAAGTTTCGGTGGCCACCGCCGCCGCGCTGTTCGGTATCGCCATCGCGGGGTGCTCCGGCAGCTTCGCCGAAACCAATCCTGAGCAGGTCGCGGCCGCGACTCCGCCACCGGCGATTGCAACCGCCTCACCGCGCAACATCGCCGCTGCCCTGCCCGACTTCGCTTCCTTGGTAGAACACTATGGTGCCGCCGTGGTGAACGTCGCTGTGGTCGGCAAGACGCAGCAGGTGAGCGAAGTACCGGGCGTGTCGCCCAACGATCCGTTCTACGATTTCTTCCGTCGCTTCGGCCAGCCCGGCCAGCGTGGCGGCCAGGCTCAGCCGCAGCGAGGTGAAGGCTCGGGCTTCATCGTCAGCGCCGACGGTTACATCCTGACCAACGCGCACGTGGTGGAGAACGCCGATGAAGTCACAGTGAAGACCACTGACCGGCGCGAGTACACCGCCAAAGTGGTCGGCTCCGATGCTGCCACCGATGTGGCCGTGTTGAAGATCGATGCCAAGAACTTACCCACCGTAAAGATCGGCGATGCTTCCAAGCTGCGCCCCGGTGAGTGGGTGATCGCCATCGGTTCGCCGTTCGGCTTCGAGAACAGCGTCACCGCCGGCATCGTCAGCGCCACCTCGCGCTCCATGCCCGGCAGCAACTACGCGCCCTTCATCCAGACCGACGTGGCGGTGAATCCGGGTAACTCCGGCGGCCCGTTGTTCAATCTCAACGGCGAAGTGGTCGGCATCAACTCGCAGATCTATAGCCGCAACGGCGGTTACATGGGCTTGTCGTTCGCCATCCCCATCGATGTGGCCAGCAACGTGCAGCAGCAGTTGGTCTCCAACGGCCGCGTCACTCGCAGTCGCATCGGTGTGTCCATCCAGGATGTGAATGCACAGCTGGCCGAGTCGTTCGGCCTCGACCGGCCCAAAGGCGCGCTGGTCGGCATGGTCGAAGACGATGGCCCGGGCGCGAAGGCCGGCATCAAGGCTGGCGACGTGATCTTGAAAGTCGACGGCACCGAGATCGAAACCTCCTCGCAATTGCCGGGGCTGATCGCTTCCAAGAAGCCCGGCAGCTCGGTGGACCTCGATGTGTGGCGTGAGGGCGGCATCAAGCGCCTGAGCGCGAAGCCGGTCGAGATCGTCGAGAAAGGCACCAAGGTCGCCAATCGCGAGAGCGCGGAAGCCGACGAGACCGCCAAGCTTGGCCTGGTCGTGCGCCCGCTGCAGAAGCAGGAAAAGGCGCAGGTCGAGACCGACGGCGACCTGGTGGTCGAAGACTCGGACGGCCCGGCCGCCGCTGCCGGCGTGCAGCGGGGCGACATCATCCTCGGCGTCAACGGCCGCCCGGTGAAGTCGCTGGACGATTTGAAGGTCGCGGCGCGTAAGACCAAGGGCAAGATCGTGGCCCTGCTGATCGAACGCGACAGCGCGCAGATCTTCGTGCCGGTGCGCATCGGCTAAGAATGTAGCTATGGTGAGTGATCGACGAATGGCAGAATCTTCTCCTCGGCCATCCCCTCCGCTGCCTTCGTCGGTCAGCTCACCGGTTACGCGCATGAAATTACTGCTCATCGAAGACGATCTGCAGGCCGCTGAATATCTGATCAAGAGCCTGCGCGACAGCGGCTATAGCGTCGATCACAGTCCGGACGGGCGCGACGGCCTGGAGAAAGCCACGCAACGTCATTACGACGTGGTGATCGCCGACCGTCAGCTGCCGCATGTGGACGGGTTGACCATCATCACCACCTTGCGCGAGCGCAACGATCGCACCCCGGTATTGATCCTGTCCGCGCTGGGCACGGTCGACGATCGCGTGCACGGCCTCAAGGCCGGCGGCGACGACTACCTCACCAAACCTTTCGCCTTCGCCGAACTGCTCGCGCGCATCGAAGCGCTGAGCCGTCGCGGCTCGGCGCTGGCCGAATCCAGCCGGCTCAAAGTGGCGGATCTGGAACTGGATCTGTTGGCTCGCAAAGTAGCGCGCGCCGGCCAGAACATCGATCTGACCACCAAGGAGTTCCAGCTGCTGGAGTTCCTGATGCGCCGGCCCGGCCAGGTGGTGACCCGCACCATGCTGCTGGAAAATGTCTGGAACCTGCACTTCGACCCGCAGACCAACATCACCGACGTGCATATGAGCCGCCTGCGCAATGCCGTCGACAAAGGTTTTTCCCGGCCGCTGATCCATACCGTGCGCGGCGCCGGCTACGTTTTGAAAGAGTAGGGTGCGCAAAGAATAGTCCCCGCCCGCAGGCCCGGTGGCTAGAATGGCCGCCATTGCCACGATCCCTCAAAGCAGCGAACGCATGACCGACTCCGGCAAGCCGGACGCCGGCGGGCCGATGACGAGCCCGCGACCGCGCATGCGACTGGCCACGTCGCGGCTGGCGATGCTGTTCATTCTGATCTTTGCCGCCGGCGTCACGCTGGTGCTCACCGCGGTTTATTTCCTGACCGCTCGCGTGCTCGACAACGAAGTCGACGCGGTCATCAATTCCGAAGTCAACAATCTGGTCGATGACTATTCGCGCGGCGGTCTGTTGCAACTGGTCGCCACGTTGCATCGTCGTGCCGACGGTTGGGGTCGCACCGGCGCGGTGTATCTACTCGTCGAGAACAACGGCTTTCCGATTGCCGGCAACCTCGCGCGTTGGCCGCAGGTCGTGAGCCGTTACAACGATTGGGTGGAATTCGAAATCGACGCCAGCGAAGCCGGCGGCTCCGTCTCACACCCGGTGCGTGCGCAAATCATTCGCTTGCCCGGCAATCGTTGGTTGCTGGTCGGTACGGACATTCTGGATCGCAGCCGACTCGCGTCTCGGTTACGCACGGCGATGTTCTGGGGCGTGGGCGCCAGCGTGTTGTTGGCGACGTTGTTCGGCTTGAGTTACAGCCGCCGCATTCGTCGTCGCGTGCGCGCGGTCGCGGCCACTTGTGAATCCATCATGGCCGGCAACTTGTCGCGACGACTGCCGGTTGAAGCCGCGCACGATGAATTCGATGCGCTCGCCACCGCGGTCAATCGCATGCTGGAGACCATCGAGCAACAGACCGAAACGCTGCGCACGACCTTCGACAGCGCCGCTCATGATTTACGCGCACCGCTGTATCGCGCGCGCGTGCGAATTGAAGAGACGTTGCAGCACGAAGGCCTGGCCGACAACGTTCGCGAGACCATGGAAGCGACGCTCGCCGAACTGGATCGAGTGCAACGGACCTTAGGCACGCTGCTACAAATCGCGCAAACCGACGGTCGCGGTCGTGACGTACCGACCGAAGATGTCGATGTCGCCGCACTCGCGCAAGAGTTGGTGGAGTTGTATCAGCCCGAAGCCGGCAATAGAAACATCAGCCTCGAGTACCGAGGCGACAGCGCTGCGTCAGTGCATGGCAATCGCCAACTGCTGGCACAAGCGGTGGTGAATCTGTTGGAGAACGCGATCAAGTACGTGCCCGAAGGCGGCAAAGTCGAAGCGGGCGTGCTCACCCTCGGCGACGCAGTGACCTTGACGGTGGCCGACAACGGTCCGGGCATTCCGGAATTGGATCGCACTCGTATTCTGCAGCCGTTCGTGCGGCTGGAACGCGACCGCGATCAAGTCGGCAGCGGCTTGGGTCTCAGCCTGGTGGCCGCGGTGATGCGGTTGCATCGTGCCAGCATCGAGCTGCTCGACAACCGTCCCGGCCTGTTGGTCCGGTGCGTGTTACCGGTGCACGCTCAGCGTCTTTCCAGCGACTCCACATAAAACAATTCGCACGCCCCGTTGCCGGTTTCGGTGCGAGTGAGCGAACTGGTCCAGGTGAAATTGTTC
>NZ_JAEUPY010000412.1 GCF_016790065.1 Steroidobacter sp. | reverse complement strand
GCATGATGCCGAACGAGCGCTAATGTATACCCCTGTGTCCGCGGTGATGAAAGACGAAACCAGTAAGCATTGGCCGACCAGGTACTGGCACGTGCTGGAGGATGGGCGTGTTCAGTGCGACGTTTGTCCGCGCGAATGTCGCATGCATGAAGGGCAGCGGGGACTGTGTTTTGTTCGGGGTGTCGAAGCAGGCCAGGTCAAGCTCCACACCTACGGCCGCTCCAGCGGCTTCTGCGTCGACCCCATCGAGAAAAAACCGCTGAATCACTTTTTGCCGGGAACGTCGGTGTTGTCGTTCGGCACTGCCGGTTGCAACCTCGCCTGCAAGTTCTGCCAGAACTGGGACATGAGCAAATCGCGACAGATGGATACGCTCGCCGATCAAGCTTCTCCGGAGACCTTGGCGACAGCGGCACAGCGGCTCGGTTGCGCCAGCGTTGCGTACACCTACAACGATCCTGTGGTGTTCATGGAATATGCGATGGATGTCGCCGATGCATGCCGCGCAGTCGGCGTGAAGAGTGTGGCGGTGACCGCTGGCTACATGAGCGCTGCGCCACGCGTCGAGTTTTATAAACACATGGACGCCGCCAATGTCGATCTCAAAGGATTCACTGAACGGTTCTATAAAAAGATCTGCGGTGCCGAGTTGGGCCCGGTGTTGGAGACGCTCCAATACCTGAAGCGCGAAACCTCGGTATGGTTCGAAATCACCACGCTGTTGATTCCGGACGAGAACGATTCGGACGCCGAGCTGGACCAGATGACTCGCTGGATCATGGACCAGCTCGGAGCGGACGTGCCGCTGCATTTCACGGCGTTTCATCCCGACTGGAAAATGATGGATAAGGCTCGCACGCCGGCCTCGACTTTGACCCGCGCTCGAAACATCGGGCGCGCCAATGGCTTGCACTACGTCTACACCGGCAACGTGCACGATTCAGCAGGCGCGAGCACGTATTGCACCGGATGCAAGAAGCGCGTCATCGAGCGCGATTGGTTCGAACTGGGCGAATGGCAGCTGGATGCAACCGGCAAATGTTCGCGTTGTGGGACGCAACTGCCTGGCGTGTTCCGCGGAGCTGCAGGCGCTTGGGGTGCCAAGCGCCTGCCGATTCGATTGGGCTAGCTCGTCAACTTAGAAGCGCCACTGGCCAGTGAACCAGAAAGCATTCGAATCATCGACGCCTTTCAGATCGATCTTTTCGTATTCCAACTTGGCGTGCAGTCGATCGAAGAACGTCATGCCGACGCCCACGCCATAGAACACGTCTTCACCGCTATCGCTGGAGGACGAGTCCGGATCGAGCGGATCGTCGATGTCGATGCTCACATCCAGGTCATAGAAGTAATAACCCAGCTTGGCCGACAGCTCCACCGGGCCGAGCGGTAACGTGCCGATGATCGAGGGCGCGAAGCCTGACAGCGAAGCGCTGTAATTGCCGCTCGAACCGCTGGTGCTGAAATCATCGTTGGGGCCGCCATAGTCCACATACGCTGCCTGTAGCGAAATGTATGGATTCAGGCGCCAGCCGATGAAGGCCTGCCACGCGGTGTCGCTGTCGTCCAAGCGGCCGATGGCTTCGTCGATGCCATCGACGCCGTCGATTTCGATATCGAACTGGCCGACACCGCCGCCGATATATAAACCTGAGTCGTTCTCGGGCGACTGCGCGTAAGCAGCTCCTGAGCTTAGTGCTAGCAGCGTTGCCGCCACGATTGCGCGATTCATGCACACTCTCCTGTGAGTATTAAAAGTACGAGCTGCTTGCCGGCCGGCCTGCAGCGTTACGCTTTCGCAACTCGCGTGTGCAAAACGCTTTGTGGATGCGGCAGTTCCCTGCGGCGTCCGCGCTACTGTCCAAACACCCAACGAATCAATTCGGCATGTACGGCCTCGCCGCTGCCGCCTTGGGCGCCCGGATGATTCACCATGATGACCACAACGTAAGTTTTGCCGCTGGCGGCATTTACAAAACCCGCCAGCGCGCTGACGTTGTCCAGATGCCCGGTCTTCAAACGGATGCGGCCTTGCATGCCGGGCGATTTGAAACGATTGCGTAAAGTTCCATCGGTTGCCGACAACGGCAGCGATGCGGCGAACTCGGGCATGAACGGGCTGTGCCACGCCATGTCGAGCATCTCACCGAGGCCGCGCGCGGTCACGCGTTCGGCGCGTGATAAACCCGAGCCGTTGTCCAACACGAAGCCGGGCATGTTGATGCCGCGAGTCGACAGCCATGAGCGAACAGCATTGCGGCCACTCTCGACCGTCGCCGGTGGGCCGAACTTTTCTACGCCCAAGGTCAGCATCAAATGGCGCGCCATGACGTTGTTGGAATATTTGTTCACCAGCCGAATGACTTCAGTCATGGGCAGCGAATCATGTTCGTAAAACAGTTTGGCGTCGGCCGGCAATGTTTCCATGCGCATCGCGCCGTCCATCAAGCCGCCTGACTGAGTCCACAGCGTGCGAAACGTGCCGTATGCATAGTCGGGTGCATTCATGATGGCGCGGCCGATGGAGTACGTGCCGCAAGATGCAGGCAATGCTCCGCCCACCACGATGGTGTTGGGATTGCCGATGGGATCTGGAGTGTCGAACGTGACGCCTGAGGTGTAGCACTTGCCTTCGGTCAACCGGACCTGATTCTGGATCTGCAGGTTGGCTGGCAGCGGATTGACCAGGATCAACGGTCGCGCGCGTTGGTCGGTGGCAATCAATGTGAAGCGCGAGGTCTGGAAGTTCACCATCAACGCGTCAGGCAACACGTTGTAACTACGGAACGGCTGCGAGTCGAAGTCGGCGCGATGGCCTTCCGCCGGCGCGAAGTAGTTGTGGTCGATGACCAGGTCGCCGGTGATTTTGGCCAGGCCTTGCTCTCGCAGGCTCTGTACGAAACGCCACCAGTGCTCGGCCGTCATGTACGGATCGCCGCCGCCGACCACGAACAAATCGCCGTTCAACACGCCGTTGGCCATGCGGCCTTTGAGATAGGCGCGGGTCTTCCAGGTGTAACTGGGGCCGAGCGAATCCAGCGCCACATAGGTGGTGAGCACCTTGATCACTGAAGCCGGGCTACGCGGCTGCTCGTCATTGACCTCGAGGATCACCTCGTTGGTATTGGCATTGCGCACATAGATGCTGACGCCCTTGACCGGGATGCCGACGCGATTCATGACGCGCACCACTGCCGGCGGCAGCTGCGAATCGCGGGCCAGCGCGAGCGGGTGGAATGCAATGGCGATGAGCGCGACCAGCGCGAGAGCAGGTTTGAACATTCGAGGACGAAGCAACGAGCTGCGGCGTAGAGTCGGCGAATTTTAGCAGCGTTGGCCGGCGTGTAGCGCTGCAACTTCGCCTCGCGATGTTCTTCTGTACGTGTACGCCGCATACTCCGCGCATCAGCGGCTGGGGACTGACGGGCTCTACGACGATGCGGCGACTGTGGAATACCTTTCTGAAAGGCCTGGCGGCGGTGCTGCCCCTGGCGCTCACCGTGTATGTCGTGTTCTGGCTGGCCAAAACCGCCGAATCGGTGCTGGGCGGGCCGCTGCGTGCCTGGCTGCCGGAAGATCGTTACTGGCCGGGGCTCGGGCTGGTGGTGGCTTTCGTCCTGATCCTGATCGTCGGCGTGCTGGTGGATGCGTACATCGTGCGCCGCGTGTTTCGTTACGGCGAAGCGGTTTTTGCGCGCATTCCCATCGTCAAAACCATTTTCGGCGCCTTCAAAGATTTCAGCCGGTTCCTGCCGGCGGGCGGCAAGGCTCGCGATTTGAAGCGCGTGGTGCTGTGGCGTTTCGGCAGTGCGCAGCTGATCGGCTTCGTGACCGAGGAGCAGGTCAATCCGAAACTATTCGGTGCCAATCATGACGAGCTGGTGGCGGTGTATTTCCCCATGAGCTACCAGATCGGCGGCTACACCCTGTACTTGCACAAAGATGAGTTGCGCGAAACCGAACTTTCGGTGGAGGAAGCGATGCGGCTGGTACTGATCGGCGGGGTCACCAGTCAGCCAGTCAGTCACCACGACAGTTCGGCAGTCAAACCCTGAATGTCCCGCCTGATTGTGATCTGACTCTCGACCTGCCAATTCCTGCCGGTGGGGTGTCAATTCTTGTCACCTAAAACGCGGCGACGAACTGTGCCGGGTTTAACAATTTCACACTGTGGTTGGCGCGCCCGATGGTGAACTACTGTTACGATTTCACCATCATCCCCGAAACGGTTACCAGCGACGGTTTGTCGTGTCCGAAGCCAACCTTCGACAAATTCGTGTTTTGCATGTTGTGAGCGCCGGCGGCATCGCCGCCAGCCTGCAACCCTCGCTATTCATGCCGCTGCTGACGCGTCTGCCTCGCCAGCGCGTGAAGGCGCAGGTCGCGTGCCTGTCGCCTGGCGCCGTGCCGTCTGCGGTGCTGCGCCAGAACGGCGTGCCGACCTTCGATCTGGCGCTGTCTCGTAAACGGTTTTCTCCCAAAGCGTTCCAAGAGCTGCTCACGTCCACCCGTCACTTCCGGCCCGATGTGATTCAGGCCTGGGGTCATACGGCCCAGGTGATCGCGGCGCTGCTGCGTAAACGTTGCGAATGGAAGCCGCGATTGGTGTGGAGCGTTGCGGATACAACGCCGATTGCCAAGAACGCCGGCTTGATCGATCGGCAAAAGCTCAAGTACGCCGCGAAGTTTGCTTCGCGTGCCGATCGCATCGTTTACACCTCCGAGTCGGCGGCTTCTCAACATCGTCGCGTCGGTTTCCCCGATGGCGGTCATGAAACCGTGCCGCCTGGCGTCGATGCCACGCGCTTCAAACCTGATTTCGCCGCTCGCCGGAAGTTACGTGAAGAATTGAATCTGCCGGGCGAGACCTTCGTGATCGGCATGGCCGCGCCGTTCCAACCCGATTTCGATCATGCGACCTTGATTCGGGCGGTGGGCGAGTTGGTCAAGACCAATCCCAATATCGCTGTGGTGCTCGCGGGCCACGGGGTGCAGAAGGGCAATGCGCCGTTGATGGCCTTGGTGGGCGGGGGCTCGATGGCCACGCGCGTGCATCTGCTCGGCGAGTGGTCGGACATTTCCGGTTTGTATAACGCTTGCGATGTGGTTTGCTCCAGTGCGACCAACGATCAGTCGCGAATGAACATCGTGATGGCGATGCTGTGCGGTGTGCCGGTCGTCGCTACCGGCATGGGTGCGCAGGGTGAAGTGATTGCTCAGCACGGCGTCGCGATCGAGCCCGGCAATCCGGGTGCGTTCATCAAGGCCATCACCAAAGTGATGCAGCTGACGCCGGAGAAACGAACTCACATGGCGCAGGGCGCGCGCAAACATGCGCTGGCCAACTTCGTGTATGTGAAGTCGCTGCAGAAGTACTTGCAGCTTTATTACGATTTGATTGGGCGGCAGTCGCTGGTCGCCAAGGACCTGCCGACGCCGGAGATCGATGAAGCGCTGACCGTGCCGCCGGCTCTGCCGAGCGAAGCGGAAATGAATGCGGGCAAGCGCAAGCCGGTGACGGTGATCGATCTGGACGATCCGGATTCGTTGGAATCCAAAGTGTCCACGCGGGAGTCGGAAGAGCTGCCGAAGTGGCGCATCGAGCAAGAGCAGGAGCGCACTAAACGCGAGGCCGATTTGGCGGCGCAGGTCGCTGCCAGCAAGACGGTTGGCGATGTGTTGCAGGTGTTCGAGAGCCAGGTCAAGGCGAGCTCCAATGAGTCGCCGATGACCGAGCGTGCGCGCGGTGTTGCTGACGATTCGGAAGAGTTGTTGTCGCAGGACCTGCTCGAGATCGACGCTCCGCCGCCGCCTCGTGTTTCTGCTGGACCTGTTGTTACTAAGAAGGTTGCTTCTTCTGCGGCGGCGCCGAGCGCGCCTCAGCTGGATGCCGCGAAACAAGCTGCACTGAAGGCCGCGCGCATGGCTGCGTTGCAGCCGATTGCGCCGGCACCCAAAGCTTCGTCACCAGCGACGCGACCGGCGGTCTCGTCGCCCGCTTCGAGCCAAGCCCCGTCGTTGAGTGGTGCTTCGTCGCCTGTTACGCGGCCGGCAGCTACGCCTGCGGCGGCAGCGGCGAAGCCAGCTGCAAGCGAAGTGACACTCTTGCCGGCAAGCGAAGCGAAGCCGGACATCAACAGCACACAGCCGTTAGGAATATTGGCGCAAGAGCTTGCCAACTCCGCTCTGCCGCCAGGCGCTACTGCGCCGGCCGCGACCAAGACAGAATCCAAATCGGAGCTCGCTCAGGCTCAGGCCCGTGCGCAGGCGCTCGAACTACCAGATGACATTCTCCCGCCAGGCAGCGCGACGACTAGCGCCCGTGCGTTGGAAGCGCCGGCTACGGCAAAGCCGGTAGTCGAAACATCCTCGTCGATGACAGAGTTCGGTGAGCTGGCGTTGCTGGCCACCGGCGAATGGATGGCCATGCAGCGGGCGGCGGAGAACAAACCCGACCCAAAAGCACTGAGCGCCAAGACTGACGGCACGGGCTCGCACGAGCTCAACGGCCAGGAAGCGCTATCGCTGATCTCCACGCCCGTGCAGGGCGCCGCCACCGCTCCAGCTAACGTCGAGCCGAAGCGCGCCGCCAACGGCAAGTAAGCACACGCTCACCCGAGCACGGAGCCAATCTCCTTCGACGAATCGAGCAATCGCTGAAGCAAGCAGCCAAGCGCGGCTGCCGAAGCGCGCAATCAACCCTTAGCGAGAGCTTCTATTTCTTCGCCAGCGACGCGGCATCGCGGGCGAGCTGTTCGATCCCGGCCCAATCTCCATCTCGCACGCGGTCCGTGGGTGCAACCCACGACCCACCAACGCAGGCCACATTAGGCAGAGCCAAGAAGTCCGGCGCGGTAGCGCGAGAAATCCCGCCCGTCGGGCAAAAAACAACTTCAGGGAACGGCGCGCCCAGCGCCTTGAGCATCGCAATGCCACCGGCCTGCTGAGCAGGAAATAGCTTGAAGGTGTCATACCCCCAGCCCAACCCAGCCAACAACTCCGTAGGCGTCATGATCCCGGGCAGCATAGGAAACGAAGCAGCGCGCGCAGCGGCAGCCATCTCGGCAGTGAGCCCAGGGCTAACACCAAACTGAGCACCCGCATTCCCAGCCGTCACAAAATCACCAGGCCGCGCCAGCGTGCCCACACCAACGACAGCCTCAGGTACAGCCTTGCGCATCGCCTCGATAGCAGGCAGAGCCGCCGGCGTTCGCAAAGTAACTTCCAAAACGCGCAACCCGCCATTGCTGAGCGCGCGAGCCAAAGGCACAGCGTGATCGAGGTGCTCGATGGTGAGCACAGGAATGACCGGAGCCAGCGCCAGGATGGAACGAATATTCATACGCAGTGATGATATCTGGAGTCTTACGAAAGCAGTGAATATCAGAGGTCGGCGTAAACGGAAGCCGCGCCAGCTTCGGCATCGCCGGCCGACGCGCGGAACGTAGCAAACAACTCCCGTCCCACGCCAAACCCATTGCGACTCAAATTCGGCCGCGGCACAGTGCGAGCACGCAGCACAGCCTCGTCGACGCGAACTTCGAGTACGCCAGTGTAGCTGTCCAAGTGAATCACATCGCCGTCCTGAACTTTCTCCAGCGGGCCGCCGGCCAAACATTCCGGCGTCACATGGATAGCCGCAGGCACCGCGCCCGACGCGCCGGACATGCGGCCATCGGTCACGAGCGCTACTTTGAATCCCTTGCTCTGAAGCGACGACAGTGTCGGCGTCAGCTGATGCAACTCCGGCATGCCATTGGCGCGCGGCCCTTGATAACGAACCACGACCACACAGTCGCGAGCCAACTCGCCGGCCTTGAACGCCTTGATCACATCTTCCTGATCGTCGAACACGCGCGCCGGCGCTTCGACGACGCGATGTTGCGGCTGGACCGCTGACGTCTTGATCACGCCGCGACCCAAGTTACCGCGCAATACCTTGAGGCCACCATCGGCCCCGAAAGGATCGGTAATCGGCCGCAACACTTCATGATCGCCGCTGTGCTCCGGCGCCGGGCGCCAACGCAATCCTTCCGGTGACAACCAAGGCTCCTGCGTATACGCGTCCATGCCTTGGCCCATCACAGTGATCGTGTCCTGATGTAACAAGCCCGAACCGATCAGCTCGCGAATCAAAAAGCCGATGCCGCCAGCCGCGTGGAAGTGATTCACGTCAGCCGCGCCGTTCGGGTAGATGCGCGCCAGCAGCGGCACGATCTCGGACAGTTCGCTGAAATCATCCCAGTTGATATTGATGCCAGCAGCGCGTGCCATGGCGACGAGATGCAATGTGTGATTGGTCGAGCCACCGGTCGCGAGCAAGCCGACGATGGCGTTCACGATGGCTCGCTCATCGACGGTGCCACTCAGTGGCAGATATTCATCGCCGAGCGCCGTGATCTTCGCGGCACGTCGAGCAGCAGCGCTGGTGAGCGCATCTCGCAGCGGCGTGTTCGGTGCGACGAAGGCCGAGCCCGGCAAATGCAGGCCCATCATTTCCATCATCACTTGATTGCTGTTGGCTGTGCCATAGAACGTGCACGTGCCTTGCGAGTGATAGCTCTGCGCTTCGGATTCGAGCAACGCATCTCGACCGACTTTGCCTTCGGCGAACAGCTGCCGAATGCGCGCCTTCTCTTTGTTCGGAATGCCGGACGTCATCGGCCCACCGGGCACGAAGATAGTCGGCAGATGACCGAACGTGAGTGCACCCATCAACAAGCCCGGCACGATCTTGTCGCACACACCGAGACACAGCGTGGCGTCGAACATGTTGTGGGACAGGGCGATGGCCGTGCTCATCGCGATGACGTCGCGACTGAAGAGCGACAGCTCCATACCAGGTTGCCCTTGCGTGACACCGTCGCACATCGCAGGCACGCCACCGGCGAACTGCGCGACTGCACCGACTTCGCGCGCGGCGAGTTTGAGTAGCTCCGGATAACGCTCCAGCGGCCGATGCGCCGACAGCATGTCGTTATAAGAGGAAACGATAGCCAAATTAGGCCAACGCGCACCACGCAAAGTGTCTTTGTCCTGCGTGTCCATGGCGGCGAAGCCATGCGCAAGATTGGTACACGCCAATCCGGCGCGCGTGGGCTGATCGCTCCGCTGCGCTTCACGCATGTGCTCCAGATAAGAGCTGCGGGTTGGGTGGCTGCGCTCGCGAATCCTCTCGGTTACGGCGCGCACGCGTTCATGCAGAGGTGCGCTGGTCTTCATATGTGTTGGTTGGCGATTGGCGTCGGCTCGATCATGGTTGCGATTCTAGCGGTTCGTGCGCCGCATCGCCTCGGGACAAGCGCTCACGCTATCATCTGGCGCGAAAATTGGAATCGCGGTCCGCTCACTGAAACAAATGTCCACAAATGTCTCGTCGCGCGCCCCAGTGCGGCTCATGCGAATGAGCAACAGTGGTTTGCTCGGAGCATCGTAGGACGCTATTTTGGTGGACGCGATCAAGGATTTCCTGCAAGGCGTCAGTATTCATGCAAGCTCTTCCCACCTTCGATTTAGTGTTGTTCGGCGGCACCGGCGATCTGGCCATGCGCAAGCTGTTGCCGGCGCTGTATCGGCGCAAGGCCTCCGGATATTTGTCTCCCAAGTCACGCGTGTTGGGCGTGGCGCGCAGCGAGTTGTCTCGCGAGGACTATCTGGCCCAAGTCCAGGCCAGTTGCCAGACCCATCTGGGCAAGGATTACGACGAAAAACGTTGGGCAGAATTTTCACAACACGTGGACTATCTGAAGGTCGACGCCTCGTCCCCGGACGATTTCGCCACCCTGGCCAAGTCGCTCAAGGGGTGTGACGACCATGTGCGCGCCTTCTTCCTGTCCACCTCGCCGGATTTGTTTGCGTCCATCTGCGAAGGCCTCGCGCAACACGGCCTGGTGACGTCGAATTCGCGCGTCGTGCTGGAAAAGCCGCTCGGCCACGACCGTGCTTCCTCGGCGCAAATCAACGAGCGCGTCGGTCGCATCTTCACCGAGCAGCAGATCTTCCGTATCGACCACTATCTCGGTAAGGAAACAGTGCAGAACCTGCTGGCCCTGCGTTTCGGTAATACGCTGTTCGAGCCGCTGTGGCGGCGGGGTCGCGTCAAGCACGTGCAGATCACGGTCGCCGAAGAACTCGGCGTCGAACGCCGAGCACAGTTCTACGACGACACCGGCGCGTTGCGCGACATGGTCCAGAACCATCTCTTGCAACTGCTTTGCATAATTGCAATGGAGCCGCCGGCGACGTCCGATCCGGACGCGATGCGCGACGAGAAGCTGAAGGTGCTGCGCGCTCTGCGCCCGCTCAAGGGTCGCGATGTTTTGCATAAATCGGTGCGCGGTCAGTACAAGGCCGGCGCGGCCGGCGGCAAACCGGTGGTCGGCTATCTCGACGAAAAGGATGTGCCGAACAACAGCAACACCGAGACCTTCGTGGCGCTCCGGGTCGACATCGATTCCTGGCGCTGGGTGGGGGTGCCGTTCTATCTGCGCACCGGCAAGCGGCTGCAGGAAAAGCTGTCGGAAATCGTGGTGACCTTCGAAGACGTGCCGCTGTCCATTTATGAACGGCCGGACACGCCGCAGGCCCTGAACCGCCTGGTGATCCAGCTGCAGCCCGACGAAAGCATCTCGCTCACCGTGCTGGCCAAGTTCCCGGGCGAGGTGATGCGCCTGAAGCCGGTGGAGCTGAGCCTGGATTTCTCCGAAACCTTCAAGGCGCCGCGGCTGGATGCTTACGAGCGCTTGCTTACCGACGTGGTGAAGGGCAATTTGACGCTGTTCATGCGCCGTGACGAGCTGGACGCGGCCTGGCAGTGGGTCGACCCGATCCGCGAGGCCTGGGATCAGGCCGACGAGCCGCCCAAAGCGTACACGGCCGGGAGCTGGGGCCCGGCGGCAGCCAGCGCGCTGCTGGGCCGGGACGGCTTTGCCTGGCGCAACGAGCTGTAATGGGAGATCCATGAGTTGGCTTCACGAACATCGCTTCCCCGAGTCGCTGGCGCTGGCGCACGCGCTGTCGGGTGAGATCAAAGTCGATCTCGAGGAAGCCATCCAGGAACGCGGCGTGGCCAGCCTGGTGGTCTCGGGCGGGCGCACGCCGGCCAAGCTGTTCGAGCAATTGCGAGCCGAAAAGCTGGACTGGTCCAAGGTGTGGGTGACCCTGGCCGATGAGCGCTGGGTCGAGACCAATTCCGCGGCCAGTAATGAAAAGCTGGTGCGCGAAACGCTGCTCACCGGGGCTGCCGCTGCGGCTCATTTCGTCGGGTTGAAAAACCCCGCGCCGGCGCCCGAGGCCGGTGCCGATTGGGCCACTCGTGCGTTAACCCGAGTGCCGCATCCGTTCGACGTGGTGCTGCTGGGCATGGGCGACGACGGGCATACCGCGTCGCTGTTTCCCGGCTCGCTGGCGTTGAACAAGGCGCTGGATCGCGGCGCGCCGTCGGGCTGCGTTGCCATCAATGCATTGACGGCGCCGCATGCGCGGTTGAGTTTGAATTTGACGGCGTTGCTGGACTCGCGCCGTATCATTTTGCATATCGAGGGGGAGTCGAAGTGGCAGGTTTATCAACGGGCGAAAGCGGCCGGGCCGGTGGCCGAGTTGCCGGTGCGCTCGGTGCTGCAGCAGAAAGAAGTGCCCATCGACGTCTACTGGGCACCGTGAGCACGGGATCATGAGCCGAGCAGACATGGCCCCGCGGATGATCGCGGACATCGGTGGCACCAACGCTCGCTTCGCTTTGCTCGATGGGCTGCAGCGTCGCGATGAAATCGTGTTGGCGTGCGCGGACTATCCCGATCTGGTGTCGGCCACTGAGGAATATTTGAAACGTGTCGGCGCCACTACGCGCGGTCGGCCGTTGGAAGCGGCGCTCGCGATTGCCGGTCCAGTGACTGGCGATATCGTGCGCATGACCAATCATGTGTGGCAGTTTTCAGCGGCACACACGCGGCAGCAACTCAGCTTGCGTCGTCTCATCGTACTGAATGATTTCACTGCGCTCGCCATGGCCGTGCGTCATCTGCAAGGCGCCGATATCGAACAGATCGGCGGCGGCAAAGCGCAACCCAATGCACCCATCGCAGTGATCGGTCCGGGTACCGGCCTGGGCGTTTCCGGCTTGATTCCTTCAGGGCAACATTGGATCCCGCTGCAAGGTGAGGGGGGTCACGTCACGTTGTCGGTGATGAACGAACGTGAAGTCGCCGTGCTTCAGCAGTTACAACAACGCTTCTCGCACGTCTCGGCGGAGCGCGTGTTGTCCGGGCCGGGATTGGTGACGTTGTACGACGCGTTGTGCGGCGTCGAAGGTGTGATTCCCGAGGTGCTCACGCCGCCGGAAATCACCAAGCGTGCACAAGAAGGCACGTGCCGCCTGTGTTTCGAAACGGTCGGGATGTTTTGCGCGTTGCTCGGCACGATGGCGGGCAACCTGGTGCTCACGCTCGGCGCGCTCGGTGGTGCTTACATCGGCGGCGGTATTGCGCCAGGCCTGGGCCCGATGTTCACCAGCTCGCGCTTTCGCGATCGCTTCGAAGACAAGGGCCGCTTCACCGATTACGTGTCGCGCATCCCCACGTTCGTTATCCGAGCCGAGCTGCCTGCCTTGTTGGGCTTGGCCAGCGCGTTCACCGATCCGGGGCCGCGTCTGGAAGCTGACTGACCCTCGCCCCCAGGTCGTCACCAGAATTGTAACAACGGGCTGGCACACTGATTGCAACGCGGTAGCTATCGGAACAGGTGTTCCTTCTACCAACGGAAGTGAGCGTGCATCGTGCGTGTGCTCGTCATCGCTGAATCGGCGGATCGTGCGCAGATCCTGAGTACTGGCGTGGAACTCGGCGGCCATGAGCTGACCGAGATCCTGCCCTTGGATAGTGCGTTGTCGCCCGCGCTGGAACGCGGCCGGCCCGACGTCTTGTTGCTGGAGGCGCGTTCGCCTTCAGTGGATTTATTGGATCGCTTGCTGGATGCGATGGGGCCGACGGCGGTGCCGTTCGCGGTGTTCGCCGGCGATGCGTCGTCGCAGGCCATTGAAAATGGCGTGCGCGCAGGCGCTGCGGCCTACGTCGTCGATGGCCTTGAAGCGGCGCGCGTGCCGGCGATTCTGCAAGTGGCGCTCGCGCGCTTCGATTACATCTCTGGGCTGCGAAGCGAGTTGGGCGTGGCTCAGCAGAAGCTGGCCGAGCGCAAATTCGTGGAGCGCGCCAAGGGTTTGTTGATGAAGGCGCGCAATCTGAGCGAAGACGAGGCGTATCACACGCTTCGGCGCATGGCGATGGAACGTAACCGCCGCATGGGTGACGTCGCCAAGTCGGTCATCGAAATGGCCGAGCTGCTCAACTAGCTCACGGGCAACGACGGTGCATGCCGAACGCGGCGTGCACCACAACGGCCCGTTGTGACGCGTCTGTCACAGTCGTACTTGGCTGCTGACTTCCAAGAGCCGATGGCTGGGCACGCCGAAATGAATGGCGGCGAGCTGGCTGTTGCGGCCCATGAGCGCGAACAGTCGCTTGCGCCATAGCGGCATGCCCGAACCGGTGGTGAAGGTCGGATTCTCGCGACCCACCACGTACACGGTTTGATCCGGCTCGTAGGCCACGCCTTTTTCTTCAGCGCCGCGCAGCGCCGTCACGACGTTGGGCGTTTCCATGAAGCCGTAGCGAGCGGTGACCCGGCACATGCCTTCGCCATAAGTCTGTACGTCGATGCGCTCTTCGGGCGGTACGAACGGCATTTCCGGCCGCACGAACGTGAGCAACACATTGCGCTTGTGCAGGACGCGGTTGAACTTCAAGTTGTTCAACAACGCGCGCGGCATACCGCCGGCTTCGGCGGCGAGATATACGGCAGTCCCTTCGACGCGGTGGGGCGGATCCTTTTCGATCATCGCCATGAAGTCGCGCACCGGCATTTGTTCGCGAGCAATCAGCCACGCGAGCGTGCGACGACCTTCCTGCCATGTGCTCATCAACACATAGATGCCGATGGCGACGAACACTGGCAGCCAGCCGCCGTCATCGAACTTGAGCAGGTTGGAAAAGAAGAACGCCAGCTCGACGATCAAGATCAAGGACAGCAGCGCAATGATCTTGCGGTTGTGAGGTTCGTTGCGCACTCGTAGCAGCATCATCACCAGGATGGTGTCGATCAACATGGTGCTGGAAATGGCGATGCCGTAAGCACCGGCCAGTGCGCTCGAAGAGCGGAACGTCAGGATCAACGTCAAGGTGCCGGCGAACAACAGCCAGTTCACCGTCGGCACATACACCTGGCCGATCTCTTCTTCAGAGGAGTGCGTGACGCGCAGGCGGGGCAGGTAGCCGAGGTTCAGCGCCTGCCGCGTGATCGAGAACACGCCTGAAATCACGGCTTGCGAAGCAATGACCGTGGCGCAGGTCGCGAGCACGATCAGGATCGGCAGCAACCAACTCGGCGCCAGCAAATAAAACGGATTCTGAATGGCCGCGGGATTGGCGATCAGCAGCGCGCCCTGGCCGAAATAATTCAACACCAGCGCTGGCCACACCACCATGAACCAACCTTTGCGGATGGGCGAGCGACCGAAGTGCCCCATGTCGGCATACAGCGCTTCGCCGCCGGTCACCGCCAGGAACACCGAAGCCAACGTGACGAAACCCATCGCGCCGTTGTTGATGAAGAAGTGCACGGCGTACAGCGGATTGAGCGCGAATATCACGCTCGGCATTTGCACGATATGCAGCACGCCCAAGCCGGCCAGGGTCAGGAACCAGGTGAGAGTGATGGGGCCGAACAAACGACCCATCGCGCCGGTGCCATGACGTTGCATCATGAACAGCCCGGTCAGAATCATCACCGCGCCCGGCAACACGAAGCGTTCGAGCTTGGGGGTCGCGATCGTCAGACCTTCCATGGCGCTGAGCACCGAGATGGCGGGTGTGACGAAGCCGTCGCCGAAAAACAGCGCCGCTCCAAACAAACCCACGGCACTCACCGGTGCCCAAAGTTTCCAATTGGTGGTGGCCGTCGATACCAAGGTGCTGAGTGCCAGCACACCGCCTTCGCCGCGGTTATCGGCGCGCAGCACGATGCCGACATATTTGATCGAGATCACCAGCACCAGCGACCAAACGATCAACGACAGCAAGCCCAGGATGTTGGCTTCGTTGACAGCAATGCCGTGCTCGGGATTGAAACATTCGCGCAAGGCGTACAGCGGACTGGTGCCGATATCGCCGAACACTACGCCCAGGGCGACCAGGACGAGTTTGCGATCCGCGCCGTTACGATCGCCGTCGGCGGAGTGGGACGAGGTGCCCATGATGTTGTTGTTTACACGCTAGCTTGGCCGAATGGGCCAAAGGCGCGGGATTCTAGAGGATTCCGGCCTAACGAACAGTCGTGGCTGTCAGTTTCCTTGAAGTGCGTGTAGCAAAGCTCAGTCGGCCAGTCGCGCCAGCCAAGGGGCGACCAGCATGCCGAAGGCACCGCCGACCACGGCAGTGATGCCCAGTCGCAGGTAGTCGACGGACCGGCCACCGAGTTCGGCCGCGCCCTGGGCCACCAGATTGTTGGTAATGCCGGAGCTATCCAGCCAGCTCATCATGGCCACCGCCAGCACGATGCCGCCGATGATGCCGGGAATGACAAATGCCAGGGTTCGTCGCCAGTTACGCGCTAGCGCCTGCATCTGTTGCTGCCATTCCTGTTCCAGCCGGCGCCGTGCCTCGATGCGTTTGCTCTCGTCGATGGCGTCGATCTGCGCGAACAGGTTCTGATCGAAAGCGTCGTTCAGCTGCAGGGCCGGGGCCGCGTCGATCAGCGCTTCGTCCAGCTGCTCGAACTGGGTCAGGCTGCCCTGGCAGTCCGCGCAGCCGGCCAGGTGAGCTTCGAACTTGGCGCTATCGGCCGGGTTCAGCTCGCCATCCAGCCAGTCCTGCAGACTGTCCTGCCAGTGAGAATGATCGCCGGGTTGTTGCATAACCTGTTTCATGAGCGTCAGGCGGCGGCCGCCGAACTGGCTTCCGCTTCCTTATTGAGCTCGATTAGGCGCTTGCGGGCCCGATGAAGCAAGGCTTTGACCGTGCCCAGCGGCAGTCCCAGGCTGGCGGCGGTCTGTTCGTAGGACTTGTCTTCCATATAGAACAGCACCACGGCCTGGCGGTAGCGCTCCGGCAACTGGTCCAGCAATTGGCCGACGCTCACCGTCGCCGAATCGTCTGCTTCCGGAGCGGCCAGGGCGGCGACGGCCGGGTTGTAGCCGTCCTCGTCGTCGCTCTGGTCCAGCGACACGGTGGGCTTACGCTTACGGATCTCGGACAGCGCGCCGTTCTTGGCGATGGCATAGATCCAAGTGGACAAGGCCGACTGTCCGGCGAAGCCCGGCAAGGCGCGCCAAATCCTCAGGAACACGTCCTGGGTGGTATCCTCGGCCAATGCGCGGTCACGTAACATACTGAATATCAGGCGGAAAGCCTTGTCCCGATAGCGTGGTAACAACAACGCGAACGCCTCGCGATATTGCTTGGCCTGCAGCCGCTCTTGAATGTCGGCGTCTGCCTGAGAAGCTGACGAGGACGTCATTGGCTGTTGGGACGTGTTAGGTGACTGGAAGGTTGCAGTGGGCTCACTTTAACAATGTGAGCGATTTATTAGTCCTAACACGGCCGCCATCGACCGGTTACAACCGGCTGTTGGCCGACATCGGGTCCGGTGCAACCTTTCAGGGGGGCTGCGGCGTCGTAACCCCACTGGTTAGATAAGTTCAGTCTTTCGAGGCAGGCAACATGCTCACCGATCTCATCCCCATCCTAGGCATCATCTTCGCGGTCGGGCTGCCGTTGTCCATTCCCATCGTCTGGATCTCGTTGAACTACCGGAAGCGCCGCCGCCTGATGGAACTGCATCATGCCGAGCGCATGGCCGCCATCGAGCGCGGTATGGAAGTGCCGCCGCTGCCGCTGGAACTGATCGACGGTCGCAGTAACCGCCGCCGTACCTCGCTGTTGCCGGGCCTGGTGTGGTTCTTCATCGGCCTGGCCATGGTGGCTGGCTCGCTCAGCAGCGGCGACGACCTGCCGGTGGTCTTCGGCCTGGTGCCGCTGGGTATCGGTATCGCATATCTCATCTACTACGCCGTCGAAGGCCGTCACGTCGAAGCGCGCCAGCTCGAACAGGAACAGCGCGAGCGCAATGGCCGCTATGCGCAGGGCTCTGCAACCCTGTAGACGCCGCGCGCATCTCACAAAACTAGTTTTCTAGATTGCTCGAAGGTTGTGTGCCGGCTCCCCGCCGGCGCCGAGGGAGAGTCTCGTGCTCACGATTCGTAACCTGTCGAAGTCCTACGGCACTGTGGCCGCGCTGCGTAATGTTTCTTTGCAGATCCCGGCCGGCATGTTCGGGCTGCTCGGCCCCAACGGCGCCGGCAAATCCTCGTTGATGCGAACCATCGCCACCTTGCAGGAGCCGGACACCGGCAGCATCTTGTTCGACGGCATCGATGCCATAGCAAACAAAGCGGCCATCCGGCGCACGCTGGGCTATCTGCCGCAGGACTTCGGGGTGTATCCGAAAGTCAGCGCCCTCGATCTGCTGGATCACCTGGCGGTGTTGAAAGGTTTCGTGAATCGCGGCGAACGCGCCGACGTGGTCGCAACCCTGTTGCGACAGGTGAATCTCTGGGACGTGCGCAAACGTAAGCTCGGCACTTTTTCCGGCGGCATGCGTCAGCGCTTCGGCATCGCGCAGGCGTTGCTCGGCAATCCCAAGTTGGTCATCGTCGATGAACCCACCGCCGGCTTGGATCCGGAAGAGCGCAATCGATTCTTGAACCTGCTCGCCGACATCGGCGGGCAAGTGGTCGTGATTCTTTCCACTCATATCGTGGAAGACGTGACCGACCTGTGTCCGCGCATGGCCATGATCTGCCGCGGCGAGGTGTTGATGAGCGGTGAGCCGCACGAGGCTATCGCAGCGATGCGCGATCGGGTGTGGAGCAAGCTGGTGAGCAAGGCTTCGTTGCCGGAATACCAGTCACGTTTCACGGTGCTGTCGACACGCCTGATCGCCGGCGAGCCTTTGATTCATGTGTATAGCGAGACGCGGCCGGAAGAAGGCTTCGCGGCCGTCGATCCGGATCTGGAGGATGTTTATTTCCAGCGTTTGCGCCAGCACGGCGCGGCGCCGGTCAACGCTGCGGCCGCCTGAGCGCAAAGGGAGTTGCCTATGCTCTGGGAGTTCTTTCGCTTCGAGCTGCGGTATCAGTTGCGCTCGCCATTGCCTTGGGTGATTGCGCTGGCGTTTGCGCTGATGGCCTTCGGCGCCACCACTACCGACATGATTTCCATCGGCGAAGGCATAGGCAACGTCAATCGCAACGCGCCGTACGTCATTCTCACTTTCCTCGATGTGTTCTCGACGCTCGGCCTGCTGGTCGCCGTCGCCTTGATCGCTCAGCCGCTATTGCGCGATTTCGATCTGGGCACCGAAGAGTTGTTTTTCAGCAAGCCGCTCAGTAAATCGAGTTATCTGTGGGGCCGGTTCGCGGCTGGTTCGCTCATGGGGCTGATCGTGATGGCGATCACCGCGGGCGGCATGATGCTCGGCTCGTTCATGCCCTGGATCGATCCGGCGCGGCTCGGGCCGTTTTCCTGGCAGCCGTATCTGTGGGGCTTCGGCGTGATCGTGCTGCCGAATCTGCTCTTCGTGGGAGCAACCTTGGCGTTGCTGGCGGTGACCACGCGTCGGTTGTTGCTGGTGTTCCTCGGTGTGGCCGCGTTTCTGGTGTTGTGGTCCATCGCCAGTGTGCTGACTCGCGACATTCAATACGACACGCTGGCTTCGCTGATCGATCCGTTCGGCGGCCAAGCGGTGTCACGAATCATGCGCTACTGGTCGGTTGCTGAGCGTAATACGCAGCTGCCTGACGTGACCGAGCTGATCTTGTTGAATCGAGCGATCTGGGCGGGCGTGGCTGTAGCGCTGTTGGCCGCGACGCAGTTGCTGTTCAAGCCGCAGCGACAGCGAGCGACCAAGCATTGGTGGCAGCGCACGGTCAAAGTCGAAGAGACATCGGTGCCTGTTCACTCGCGTCCGGTTGTGCCGGCCCTGCCAGTCGCGACGCGCACCTTCGATACTTCGACAGCGCTTCGTCAGTTCGTGCATCTGGTGTGGTTCGACACCAAGTCGGTGCTCAGGAGCCTGCCGTTCCTGGTGTTGCTGGCCTTCGGTCTGATCAATTTCCTCGGTGGCGCGCAGGTGCTCGATCCCACTTACGGGACCACCATGTATCCGGTCACCGCGTTACTGATGCAGTCCATGCAGGGCAGTTATCAGTTCTTGCTGGTCGTCATCGTGACGTTTTACGCCGGCGATGTGTTGTGGCGAGAGCGCGATGCCAAGCTGGCTGAAGTGACCGATGCGCTGCCGTTGCCGAACTGGGTGCCGCTGTTGGCCAAGTTGGGCGCGGTGACGGCCGTGGTGTTTGCCTTCATCCTGATCGGCGTGCTGGCTGCGATGGGCTACCAGCTCGCGCACGGCTATACCAACCTGGAACCGGGCGTCTATCTGCAGGCCGCATTCATCGATGCCTGGTGGTTCGTGTTGATGGGCGTGCTGGCGCTGTTCGTGCAAATCGTCAGCAATCAAAAGTTCATCGGCTACCTGGTGCTGATCCTGGCCATGCTGGCGCAGATCGTGTTGAGCCAGATCGGCTACGAACACAATTTGTATAACTACGCCGGCGCGCCGCAGATGACGTACTCGGACATGAACGGCTACGGTCATCTGCTGCAGCCGTGGATTTGGTTCCAGACCTACTGGACCTTGTTCGCGGCTATGTTGGTGGTGTTGGCGAGCGCGTTCTGGGTGCGTGGCACGGCATCGCGTTGGAGCAGGCGTTGGCGGCAAGCGTTCGCGAGCATGCGCGGGCCGCAAGGTGTTGCGTTCGGAACCTTGGCAGTGGCGTTCGTGGCCACCGGTGTTTGGATTTTCTATAACACCAACGTGCTGAATGAGTACCTGCCCAAGGATGCTGCGTTGGACCGGCAGGCGCGCACCGAAAAGCAATATCGTAAGTTCAATCACCTGCCGCAGCCGCGCGTGGTCGACGTGCGGGCCGATGTGGATATTTATCCCGAACAGCGACGCTCGTTCATTCGTGGTCACTATCGTCTGGTCAACAAACACGATGCGCCGATTTCGGAGCTGCATGTGTACACGCCCGTGTATGCGCACCTCGCGGTAACTGCGCCGGCCGATGCGACCGTGAAGAGTCGCGATGCTGAGGCCGGCTTGGCTATCTACACGCTGCGTGAGCCACTGGCTCCGGGCGCTTCGCTCGACTTCGACTTCACTTTGGAGCGAGCGGAACGCGGCTTCACCAACAGCGGTATGCCGCCTTCGACCGGTGCTGGCGATTTGCGCTCGACGTTGAATGCCAACGGCACGTTCTTCAACAGCAACGAAATGCCGCGCTTCGGGTACGACGAGTCGCGCCAGATTCTGGATCGGAACGAACGTCGCAAGCGCGACCTTGGCGACGTGCCACGCAAGGCCAAGCTCGAAGATGAGTCGGCACGTTTCAATATGGGCATCGTCGATTCGGACTGGATCAACTTCGAGGCGACGGTCAGCACCAGCGCGGATCAGATCGCGCTGGCACCCGGCTATTTGCAGCGGGAGTGGACCGAGAACGGCCGGCGTTACTTCCAATACAAGATGGATCAGCCCATGTTGCCGTTCTATTGCTTCCTGTCGGCGCGTTGGGCGGTGAAGCGCGGTGAATGGCATGGCTTGCCCATCGAGATCTATCACGATCCCAAACACGCCTATAACGTCGATCGGATGATCGACGCGACTCGTAAGTCACTCGATTACTTCACGGCCAACTTCTCGCCGTACCAGCACAAGCAGGTGCGGATTCTCGAGTTCCCGCGCTACGCCAAGTTTGCGCAAAGCTTTGCGAACACTATTCCGTTCTCGGAGAGTATTGGCTTCATTGCCGATCTCCGCGATCCGGACGATATCGACTATGTGTTCTATGTGACCGCGCACGAGATGGCGCATCAGTGGTGGGGTCATCAGGTCATTGGCGCTGACGTGCAGGGTCAGACCATGCTGATGGAATCCCTGTCGCAGTATTCGGCGCTCATGGTCATGGAGAAGGAGTATGGCCGCGAGCACATGCGGCGTTTTCTGAAGTATGAGTTGGATCGGTACTTGCGAGGCCGCGGCGGCGAGTTGATCGAGGAGTTGCCGCTGATGCGAGTCGAGGATCAGCCGTACATCCATTACGCCAAGGGGTCGTTGATTTTGTATCGGCTGCGTGACGAGATTGGCGAGGAAGCCCTCAATCGAGCTTTAGCGAATTATATTCGGGACAAGGCTTATCAGCAGGCGCCGTACACGACCACGCTCGAGCTGGTCGACTATCTTCGGGCGCAGACCTCGTCGGATAAGCAGGGTCTTATTGATGAACTGCTGGCCAAGATTATTTTCTATGACAACCGGGTGATATCGGCGTCGGTGACGCCGCACGCTGGCAAGTACGATGTGACGATTGAATACGAGGCTGCCAAGCGTGAGAGCGATGGCATGGGCAAGGAGACGGACGTCGCGTTGGACGATTGGATTGAGGTGGGCGTGTTCGCTAGGGAGGAGGGCGAGAGTGAGCGAACGGAGAAGCCCCTTTATTTGGAACGCCTGCGCGTGACGCAGGCGAAAGGGAAGTTCACGGTGACGGTGGATGCCAAACCGTACGAAGTGGGCTTCGATCCGTACAACAAGTTGATCGACCGCCTACCGGACGATAATCGCAAGACCGTGACTATTGGCACGGCGCCGGCCTCGTTGGAACCGCCAGCTGCAAAGAGTTAGTTCGCGCTGGCCAAACCCACGCCGCCTGCGTGGCGCTCGATACCGGCGCAGCTCCGAGTAGCTGCGCCGGTTCGCTATCACGTCCGCGGCGGAATCAATCCAAACCTGCCGCTCTGATAATCGCGGAAGGCCTGTTCAATCTCCTCTCGCGTGTTCATCACGAACGGGCCGTAACGCGCGACAGGTTCATTCAGCGGCTTGCCCGACAGCAACAAGATCTCCGCCGGGCCGGCCGCATCGGCGGCCACGCTTAACTTCACCGAGTCGCCTGAGCCAAGTAACGCAGCCTGACCTTCCGCAACTTCGCGCTCATCGCTGCCGATGATCGCGGCACCTTTGAACACATACAACAAACCACTCTGCTCCGCAGGCACCGACTGCAACAGCTCACCGCCCGGCTGGACGGTGAAATGCAACATCTGAATCGGCACACGCGTGTCGATGCGAGCTGATTTGCCGAGCGACTCGCCAGCGATGATCCGAACATGCACGCGACCATCCGCTGTCGTGGCCTGCGGAATGTCCGAGGCGCGCAACGTCTGATAGCGCGGCGTCATCATCTTGTCGACGGCCGGCAGATTGACCCAAATCTGAAAGCCTTCCTGCACCCCGCCTTCGCGATGAAAGCGATCGGTGGGCATTTCGGAATGGATCACGCCGCCACCGGCGGTCATCCACTGCACGTCGCCCGGGCGCAGCACGTCGGCATTGCCGAACGAGTCGCGATGCTCATTCTCACCGGCGAGCACATAGGTCACGGTCTCGAAGCCGCGATGCGGATGATCGGGTGCGCCGATCGGGCCGCCCGCCGGCCAGTCGACCGGGCCGAGGTGATCGATCAGCAGGAACGGATCGAAGTGGCTGAAGCCCTGCACGGGGAACGGCCGGCGCACCGGAAAGCCGCCGCCTTCCAGCGTGCTGAGCGACTGGACCAGGCGGGCGACGCGCCGCGGCTCGGCGGGTTGAGAAGAAGTCGTTGAAGCTAAAGGGTTGATGGCGTTCATGGCAGTATCCTGACACGCTTTATGGAGGCGCATCTGCGGGCCACAAGGCATGAGTGTTATCACGCGCCGGGGTCAACCAAGCTGAGTCGTCCGCCGGCGACTACTGTGTTCGGCACCCCGACGCGTTAATCTTCCGCTTTTACTCTGCGCGCTTCGCGCCGCTGACCGAGGGTTCTCGATGACCGTCAAAATGCTCGTCAATATCGACGTTGACGATCTGGCCAAGGCCACCGATTTTTATTGCAAGGCGTTCAATCTGCACGTCGGCCGTCGCTTCGGCGCCGATGCCATCGAGCTGTTGGGCGGCAGTGCGCCCATTTATTTGCTGGTGAAGCCCAACGGCACCACGGCCTCGGCCACCAGTCGGCATTTGCGTTCTTACGCTCGGCATTGGACGCCGGTGCATCTGGATTTCGTGGTCGAAGAAATCGAAGGCGCGGTGGATCGCGCACGCAATGCCGGAGCGCGCCTGGAGACGCAGGTGAAGACCAACAACTGGGGCAAGATCGCCATGCTGGCCGATCCGTTCGGCCACGGCATCTGTTTGATCGAATTCATCGGGCGCGGTTACGACGAAATCGCCACTCCGGCCGATCCGAAGCATCGCTGAGGTGAGATGTGACGTTGGTGTGCTGGAAATGCGGCAACTCGCTGGCAGACCTGAGTCTGCCGCTGCGCCGTTTGGACGAATGCCGCCAATGCCACTCCGAGCTGCACGTCTGCAAGCTGTGTGAGTGGTACAGCGTCGCGGTCGCCAAGCATTGCCGTGAGACCGTTGCCGAGGAAGTCAAAGACAAAGAGCGGGCAAACTTCTGCGACTACTTCAAGCCTCGCGAAGACGCGTACTCAGCCGTCGGCACCGACGCGGCAAGCAAGGCGAAATCGGACCTGGATGCCTTGTTCGGCGGCGGCGCCAAACAAGCCGGCACGCCTGCCGAGCCCACGGCGGCGGAGAAAGCCCGGGCCGAGCTCGAGGCTTTGTTCGGCAAGAAACACTGAGCGAACTCACTCCGCCGGTGGCGGATGCACGTCGTGCGAGCTCTTGGATTCCTGTTCCAGCCAGGCCATCACGCCGGACACCATCGGGTCGGTGAGTCGTCGTGGCAAGCACACGGCGTAGATCGAGTACTCCGACGTCACTTCGTTCTCGAACACCTTCACCAGTCGTCCGGCCGCCAGTTCGCTCGCGGCGAATACTTCCGAGGCGATAGCGACGCCTTGGCCGGTCAGCGCGGCTTGCAGCATCGAGTTTCGGTCGCCGCACACGATGCCTCGGCGCGCGTTGATGTCTTTGGCGCCGACGGCTTCCAGCCAACGTATCCAGGAACGATGCGAGTCGTCATGAAGCAAGGTGAAATGCCGCAGGTCGTTAATGGTTTTCAGCGGCGGGCCGCCCTTTAGCAAGCTGGGCGAACACACCACGATCTCGCGCGGCCTGAACAATGGCATGACATGCAGGCCCGGATAATTGCCGGTGCCGAAACGAATGCCGATATCCACATCCTCCCGCGCGAAATCGACCAATTGGGCGCTCGTATTCACTTGAAGATCCACTTCTGGGAACAACATAGAGAAGGAGCGTAAGCGGGGCATCAGCCAGCGCGCGTTGAATGAAGAGAAAGTAGAAATGGTCAGCTTCCGCCGCACGGTCGGCGTCGATACATCTTCCAAAGCAGACGCCAACCGATCGAAGGCCGCGCGCGTGCCTTCCGCCAAGAGGGCGCCTTGAGCCGTTAGCCGCAGCCCCCGGGGCAGCCGCTCGAACAGCTTCACTCCCAGCCGCTCTTCCAGCTGCTTCACCTGCCGGCTCACGGCCGCGTGGGTCACGTTCATTTCTTCGGCCGCGGCGCTCAGGTTCAGGTTCCGAGCGGCGACATCGAAGGCCCGCAAGGGCCCTACCGGTATGCGCTTCATGGGGTCGCAAGGATGGCTATTGGTATGACTTTAAATCATAGATCAGGGGCACAAACTATCGCTATTCGCGGGAAAAGGCCAGGTTCACACTATGCCTCCATTACCGAGACGTATATCTCAAAGGAGGTTTCCATGGATGAGTACCTGTTCATCACGATGGCCAAGACGAAGGCCGACCGGCTGCCGCTGGCACGCCCGGCCAACAGTCAGCGTCGTGAGCCCGCTGGTTTTCGCAGCAACCCTAACGGAGGGAACAGTATGAGAACGGTACTTACATTGGCAGCAGCGGCGGTCATCAATTTGGCCGCGTTGGCTGCGCTGGAATGGAACGTCACCCAGGCGCAATTGCCGCCGGCGGGTGAAGTCACCATCACCCAGATCGAAGAGCCGACCCCGCTTGCGCCGCTGGCGCAGGTGCAGGTCGAACGTCAGGTCGCGCGGACTCGCAGTCTGTAACGGCCTCAGTCATTTAATAGGAGAAGTGTCATGACTATTGTGTTGGTTTCGTTGGCGGCGGTCCTGATCATCGACGCAGTGGTGTTGGCCGCGCTCAAAGTTGGACTGAACGATGGCGCGCGCGGCCAGCAACCGTGCTGAGCTGTCAGGCATGCGCGCCGTCGCCGACTCAGGCGGCTTTGGCCATTCCGGCCACCAGCCGCCCGAGCTTCTCGATGGCGCGCTCGATGGTGGCCGTCCACAGCATGCCGCAACTGATGCGGATGTAATTGCGATAGTCCGCCTTGGCGGAAAACACCAGGCCGGGCGCAATGCCGATGCGACTGGCCAGCGCGGTACGAAACAACTCCGCGCCATCCACGCCTGCAGGCAATTCGATCCACAGCACGATGCCGCCAATCGGCCGCGACACGCGAGTGCCGGGCGGAAAGTAACGAACGATCGCGTCGACCGCGCTTTGCGAGTTCGCAGCCAGTGTGGTCCGCACCCTGCGCAAGTAACGATCGTAGCCACCGCTCGCGTAGTAACGAGCGAGCACCAGTTGTTGCAAGGTCGGGCAAGCCACCGACGAAAAGAATTTGGCGCGCGCGATATCCGTACAGAACTGCGGCGATACCGCCCAGCCGATGCGATAGCCGAGCGCGATGGTTTTAGACACCGAGCCGCAGGAGATCACCAGCCCCGCGTCGTCGTAAGCGCGCAGCGAGCTCGGTCGCACGTTGCCGTAGTGCAAGTCACCGTAGATGTCGTCTTCGATGATGGGAACTTCGGCCGCAGTCAGAATCGAGACGATCTCACGCTTGGCGTCGTCGGGCGTGACGCTGCCGGTGGGATTGTTGAAGTTAGGCATCAGCACCGCCGCGGCGAGCCGCGTGCTGCGAGCGATGTTTCTAACGGCGTCGACATCGATGCCGGTGCTCGTATGGTTGGGTACTTCCACGACTTTCAGGCCCAGATACTCGACCACTTGCAACACACCAAAGTAAGTGGGCGATTCCACCAGCACGGTATCGCCGGCCTTACACAACACCTGCAGCGACAAGGTGATCGCATCCATCGTGCCGCTGGTGATGACGACGTGCGCCGGATCGGCGGGCGCGCCGGCAAAGGTCATGCGCTTGGCGACCTGGCGCCGCAATTCTTCGTGCCCGGGCGGCAGCAAACATTCGCCGGCGTGCGCGGGATGGTCGCGCAACACTTCGCGAATCAAATTGTTGAGCCGTTGATTGGGATACAGCGTCGGCGAGGTGAAGGCGCCGTTCAGTTGCAAAACGTCCGGACGCGCCAGGGCTTCTCGGCAGGTGTCGAGAGTTTCGGTTGCGATGGAAGACGGGCGTCGCGAACGACTGACTTTGGGGCGAGGCGGCGGCACTGCGGCTCGCGCCGGCGGGCGAACATAAAAACCCGACTGCGGCCGCGCTTCGATCAAACCGATGTTTTCAAGATGCAGATAAGCCTGCACCACGGTCGAGATGCTGACCTTGGCGGTGCGGCTCATGGAGCGCACCGACGGAATGCGCTCGTTACCACGCAAAGCGCCGCTCGAAATCTGCGCCTCGACCATGCGGGCGACGCGTTCGTACAGCAAAGGTTCTTCGGCAGCAGCCACTTACGACCTCTGAAACAAAGTTCTGGGACGGTGTCAACTGTATTGGTCGCTGATCAGTCTACCTGAATCTGTACTGCTGGCTAGTGTTGGGTAAAGTACGTAACCGCCGCCATAGGATTTTTCATGTCTTCTTCCAGCACCCCGCGGTTGTCGGCAGGCATGCTTGCCGCTTTCGCCACCTTATATTTTGTCTGGGGCACCACGTACCTCGCCATCGCGGTGGTCATCCGTGAGATTCCGCCGTTCATCAGCGGCGGCATTCGTTTCTTGCTGGCGGGTTCGGCCATGTATGTATGGTTGCGTTGGCGCGGTCCGAAACCGCTCGCCAATGTCGATATCAAAATGGCGGCGTTGGCCGGCGTGTTGTTGTCCGGGCTTGGCAACGGTCTGGTGGTTTGGTCGCAGCAGGGCATTCCGTCAGGAATTGCCGCGTTGATCGTGACGGCCGTGCCCATCATCGTGTTGTTGTTGGATTGGGCGTTCTTCAGTAAACGCGCGCCGAGCCGTCAGGCTTTGCTGGGAACGACCATCGCAGTGATCGGTGTCGTGGCCATCGTTACTCACACGCGTTCGCTCTCCGGTAACGCGCATCCGTTGTTCTTGCTGGCGTTGCTGGTGTCGACGGTGGGCTGGAGCTTCGGCACGCTGATCCAGAAGCGAGCGGTGCAGCCGGGCACGGTGCTGAGCTTCACTTGTGCGCAGATGTTGTTCGGCGGTTTGTTTCAGCTGGCCATGTCCGTGGTCGACCGCGAGTGGGGTGGCTGGGATCCGTCGGCGGTGACCTGGAGCTCGGTGTCGGCGCTCGCTTATCTGATCGTGTTCGGCAGCATCCTGTCGCTCAATTGTTATTTATGGTTGCTGACGAAGGTGGCTGCGCCGAAGGTAGCCACTTACGCGCTGGTGAACCCGGTGGTTGCGTTGATACTCGGCGCGTGGCTGTTGAACGAGCGCTTGACGCCGCTGGCGATCACAGCTGCGGCGTTAGTGTTGGTCGGCGTGGCGCTGGTGTTGTTCCAGGATCTGCTCAAGCCTTCACGGCTGCGGTCGTTCGTGACGCGTCGATCTTCGACCGCAGTCGCTCGCGGTGAATGACGTAGAGACCGCTGGCAACGATGATGGCGGCGCCGGTCAACATGCGCGAGCTCGGCACCGTCAGCCACAGTAGCCAATCGAACAACATGCCCCAGGCGAGCGCCGTGTATTCCAGCGGCGCGACCACCGAGGGTGCCGCGAGTCGAAATGCCTCGGTCAGGAAATGCTGACCGAGCGCCCCGCTCAGCCCCATCACGGCGAGCCAATGCCAGTGATCCCACAACACCGGCACCCACTGCGTACTGGAAATCACGCCGGCGAATAGCGCGGTGAGCGAGAGCGCCCAGAACATGGTCGCGGCGCTGGTTTCGGTGGGCTGGAGCACGCGGATCAGCAGCACGCCCAGCGCGTATGCCAAGGCGGAGCCGATGGCCGCTAGGAAGCCGAGCAACGCCATTCCTCCCATCTCCATGCCGGTGGCGCCCGGTCGCACTACCACCAGCACGCCGGTCATGCCGACCGCCACGGCGAGCCAGCGATGCCAGCCGACGCGCTCGCCGAAGAACGGCACCGACAGCGCAGTGATGAGCAACGGCGCGGACATGAAGATGGTGTACGCGTTCGCCAGCGACAGTTTGCTCACTGCGTAGACGAAACCGTACAGCGTCGCGACTTGCAGGATGCCGCGCAGTAGATGCAAGCCCCAGCGGTTCGGCTGCAAATCTCGCCAGCGTCGCGACCAGCCGACCGCCAGCAAAATGAAAGGCAACGACAGCGCGCCACGAAGGAACGTCACCTGCATGGCGGGATAGGTCTCGGCCATGCGCTTCATGCAGACATCCAGGACGCCGAAAGCGGCGACCGCGGCCAGCATGCACAGAATTCCTCGGACATTATTTGCGGGCATAAGAACGCATGCTAACGCGCCGCCGAGCAAGGCGGCTAGAATGAAGCTTGCTATTTGTTTGCCGAGACGAAGTCATGCGCCAAGTGTTTATCTGCGATGCCATCCGCACTCCCATCGGCCGCTACGGCGGCGCCCTGGCCAATGTTCGTAGCGACGATCTGGGTGCCATTCCCATCAAGGCGCTGCTCCAACGCAATCCCAAAGTGGATTGGGCGGCGGTGGACGATGTTTATTACGGCTGCGCCAATCAGGCGGGTGAAGACAATCGTAACGTCGCGCGCATGGCGGCGTTGCTCGCCGGCGTGCCCGAGTCGGTGCCGGGTGCGACCATCAATCGTTTGTGCGGCTCGGGGTTGGACGCAGTCAATCTGGCCGCGCGCACCATTCGTTCTGAAGAAGCGGAGCTGATCATTGCCGGCGGCGTCGAAAGCATGACGCGCGCTCCGTTTGTGATGGGCAAGGCCGACAGTGCGTTCTCACGTACCGCCAAGATTGAAGACACCACCATCGGCTGGCGTTTCATCAATCCGTTGATGAAGGCCAAGTACGGCGTCGACTCCATGCCCGAGACGGCTGAAAACGTCGCGGTCGAGTTTGGTATCGCACGCGCCGATCAGGATGCGTTCGCTTTGCGCAGCCAGCAGCGTTACGCCAAGGCGTTCGCCGCCAAGTTTTTCGAATCGGAAATCGTGCCGGTGGAATTGCCGCAGAAGAAGGGCGACCCGATCAGGTTCTGGGCCGACGAACATCCGCGTGAGACTTCGCTCGAAGCGCTGGCGAAGTTGAAAGGGGTGGTCAAGCCGGATGGCACGGTGACTGCGGGCAATGCGTCCGGCGTCAACGATGGCAGCTGTGCGGTGTTGTTGGCGAGCGAAGCCGCCGCCGCCAAGTATGGTTTGAAGCCGCGAGCTCGAGTCATTGCTACCGCAACGGCGGGCGTCGCTCCTCGCATCATGGGCATCGGTCCGGCGCCGGCGTCGCGCAAGGTGTTACAACTGGCCAAGCTCGAAATCGGTCAGATGGATGTGATCGAGCTGAACGAAGCGTTTGCCGCGCAAGGCTTGGCGGTGACGCGTCAGCTCGGGTTACCTGACGACGCTGCTCATGTGAATCCGAATGGTGGCGCGATCGCCATCGGTCATCCGCTCGGCGCCAGCGGTGCACGTTTGGTGACCACCGCGCTCAATCAATTGGAAAAGACCGGCGGTCGTTATGCGCTCTGCACGATGTGTATCGGCGTCGGGCAGGGTATCGCGATGGTGATCGAACGCGTTTGAGCAATTACTGACAGACGGTCTGGCACTCACGGAGCTCGGTGCGACAGATATTCTGCGCATCGCGCTCGTTGCGATAACAGTCGTAGCGCATCGATGCGATGTTCTGTTGCATGACATCGATGCAGACGTTGTAGTGCTGAGTGAAGCGCGCACTGAAATTGCCCGGGCCATTGCGACCTGGGTTACGGAAGTAGCTACAGAAATAAGTGTAGTCGTTGCGCATCGTCATCGGATCGCGCCCGCTGTTGGCGGCCTTGCGTGAGCATTCCTGACGCGCCTGGCGCACTTCGCTGTTACAAGTTCCGTTGGCAAGCTCGCATTGATTGATACAGGTTTGGCGAGCGGTGAGTGCGGGCGCAGGCGCAGGTTGCTTGGTGGTGCGTTCGGCGGCGGCATCATCGGCGCTGCCGACACCGAGCCAGGTCAGTGCCACACATAAACTTACCAACGATGCCACGGCTTTGCCGTTCATGTTCTCACCGCCAAAGCGTTTGACCGCGGCATCGTCGCCAGCTGGATGCCCGGCCGTCAAGCGTTGTCGGGCAACCTTGGACGTAGGTACTAGCCAGGCCGCGCCCAAGGAACCCAAACCGCTGCGAGGGGTCTGTTAAGTACTGGCAAATATTCCTCGCTGCGGCTGGCCTCAGTAGTTGATCGGCGGGCCCGCCGCGTTATGCTGCGGCGTGTCCCGTCCGCGACTGTCACCGAAAGTGCACCCCTCATGAGTCAACAGTCCGAAGAGCTGTCGCCCGAGTCGGCTTCGGCCGAGCCGAATGCTGCGGCCGGCGCGCGCATCCTGCACATGAAGGCGCGTCAGTTCGATTTGCAGAAGGCCATTCAGCAGCGGGCGCAGGAATCGGTGGAACGCGAAGCGGCCCTGGATCACGAACAGCGCCGGCCCAAACCGCTCAAGTGGGCGATTGCGCTCATGATTGCGGCCATTCCCATCGTGCTGACCCTGAGCGCGGTCGACACTTTCCTGCGCGTTTTCCATAAGTATCTGGATATCACCGTCGAGCAGGCCAATCAGCAACAGGCTGAAGCGGAAGCCGCGGCCGCAGCGGCAGCTGCTGCCGCCGAGGCGGCCCTGCCGCTGCAGTCCAACGAGCCGGGTGTGATCCTGTTGCAGCCGTTGCGGGCGCCAGAAACGCCGGCGGCTCAGGCGCAGCCTGCCGATCCGGCCGCCGCCGCCAAGAACTAGTGCACCAGTTGAGTCGCCGTCCCGCATCGTCGTAGGGCATCTCTGCTACCCTGCGGCCCCGCCCGGGGGTTAGGGATACGGTTAATGATCGTAGATTGGCTGCCGACTCCTTCGCAGCATTTCCTGGTCAGCGCCATTGCGCTCCTCGTCTACATCCTTACGAGTCGCGCTCGCGATCAGCGTCGTGCGCCGACGTCGGCGATTGCCTGGGTGCTGGGCCTGGCGCTGGTGCCCTACCTGATGTTGCCGCTGTACCTGCTGTTCGGTCAGCGCAAGCTCAAGCCGGTCGCGACTCCGTATGTCGGCGTGGTGGTCGAAGGTCCGCACTGGGCGGCCGAGTTGATCGAGAGTTTCGGGCTGGCGCCACCGTCCGCCTGCAAAGTCCGAATGCATGCCGACGGCGAGCACGCACGCGAAGCGCTGTTCGAGATCATCGACGGCGCTCGCCACACGTTAGATATCAGCACCTTCATCATCGGTAACGACGCCTTCGGTCGTGACATCGTGGCTCGGCTGGCGCGGCGAGCTAAAGAAGGTGTGCAGGTTCGTTTATTGCTCGATGGTTTTTTCTCCATCCTGGCGCCCGGACGTTTCATGCGCGAGTTGCGAGAGGCTGGTGCGCAGGTCGCCGTCTTTCGTCCGTTCTTCAGTCTGCATCGTCTCGGTCCACGCAATCTGCGCAATCATCGCAAGCTGGTGGTCGCCGACGACAGTCATCTGTGGTGCGGCGGTCGCAATCTGGCGGCGGAATATTTCTTGGGCGACGACAGCGGCACGCTGTGGCCGGATCTTTCGTTCGATCTGGAAGGCCCGGTGGCGGCCGCGGCCGGACGTCAATTCGATTTGGATTGGAACACTACGCCGCTGCGAACACCGCTGCGTGAACGACAGCAAACGTCGGTCAAGGATGGCGAGCTCGCGCAATTTCTACCGAGCGGCCCGGATCAGGTGGAAGACACGGCGCAATCTTTGTTGATCGACGGCTGCTATCGCGCGCGCCGACGCTTCATGATCGTCACGCCGTATTTCGTTCCCGACGATAGTTTGCGTGCGGCGATGCGACTGGCAGCGCGCCGTGGCGTGAAGGTGACGATTGCGATTCCGCGCCGTTCGAATCATAGGTTAGCGGATTTCGTACGCTCGCGGCCGATGCGAGATCTGGCGGCTGCCGGCGTCGAGTTTCGTTTGTTGCCGCAAATGGTCCACGCCAAGGCGGTGGTGATCGATGAAACATTGGCAATGTGCGGCTCGATCAACCTGGATCTGCGCAGCCTGCTGCTGAACCACGAAGCGGCGGTGGTGTTTTATGGCCGCGATACCATCGAGTGGCTGGCGAGCTGGATCGCGGCGATGGCGGAGCAGGGCAGTGCTTATCGCGCCGAGCCGCCCGGGCTGTTACGCGACATCGCTGAAGGCGTGTTGCTTACGGTTGCCTTTCAGTTGTAGTCGGCCCGTCGTCGAACCAGAGTTTCAAGCCCACCATCTCGGCAGCGCGCACCACATCCACTAGACGAGTGAGCTGCAGTTTTTTCATCATCTTGGCGCGCTCGGACTTGATGGTGCGTTCGCAAGCGCCGACTTCCACCGCCACTTGTTTGTTGAGCTTGCCTTCGGCGACGCCGACGAAAACGGCGCGCTCGCGGGCAGTCAACGTTTTATAACGCGCCAGCAGTTCGCGAACCTGGCAATACGCGGCATATCTTTGTAGGGCAATCTGGCGCGCGTGTTCGATCGTCTCGAGCAGTTTGTCCGCGGCCACCGGTTTGACCAGGATGTCCAGTGCGCCGGATTTCATGACGCGTACGCTGATGGGAATGTCGGCGTAGGCGCTGACGAAGATCACCGGCAGGATGGAGTCGTCGCCGATCAGTCGCTCGAACAGCTCCAGGCCGTCGCCGTCAGGCATACAAATGTCCAGCAGCACGCAGCCGAGCGTGCCGGTGAGGTCGGCGCGTTCGAATTCGGCCAGCGTGGCATAGCCCAACGCTGACATATGTTTCGAGCTGAATAAGCGCAGCAGGCTGCTACGAAAACTGTCGTCATCGTCGACGACATGAATGACGAAGCTCTGCCCCGCACTGCATTCCTGGTCGTCCGTGCGACCGCTGCCTGTGTCCATGCCGCCGTCCCCTCTCCCTGTCGCCGGTGCGATCACACCGTTTGCAGTGGAATTGTGAACTTGAAGACGGCGCCCCCGGCCGAGGTTCCCTCTTGCCAGATTTTGCCGCCGTGCGCGTGCACGATAGTGCGCGCGATGGCCAGTCCCAGCCCCATGCCTTCCTGCTTGGTACTGAAAAACGATTCGAAAATTTTCGGTCGATACGCCGCCGCGATCCCCGGCCCGGTGTCGGCAACGGTAAGGGCCGCGGAGTATTTGTCATAACGAAAAGTGGCGACGTCCAGAATACGCTCCGCAGCGCCATTTGCGGTATTAGAGGCCATCGCATCCATGGCATTCATCATCAAATTCAACAGAACCTGCTCCAGATGTATCGAGTCACCATGAATCGGCGGCAGCGAGCCATCCAGCGAGCTGCGTATTGTCACCAAGCGTTTGCGTGCCACCGGCTGAATCAGGCTCAATGCGGTCGCGGCGACCTCGTTGAGATCCAGCATCGTAGTCTGCAGTTCGCGGCGCTTCAGCAGCGAATGCAAATGGCGCACGATATCGTTGGCGCGCAGGTCGTCGCGACGGATGTCGGCGAGCATGCGGCGAATTTCTTCGAGCGGCGGATGTGGCTGACTGAGTAAGCTGTCGGCCGCGTCGGCGTTGATCAGGATGGCGCTGAGCGGCTGGCTGATTTCGTGCACGATGGAACCGGCGATTTCACCGACCAACGCCAGGCGCCCGGCATGGGTGTCGGCGCATTGCAGGTGCTGAGCCGGCGTGCCGTCGACGTGTTGCAATGAGCGGAAACGTCGCTGCCGGAGCGCCCAATAGGCCAGCGCGACGCCTTGCGCCACCACCAACAACACCAGCAATGACAACAGGGCCGGATGCCGCACGGGAAATGCCGCAAATTATCGTTAGTGGGATGGCCACGAAAACACACGACTTTGCCCAATCCGCGTATGTACGGCTGTGAGGATTCGGCAACAATTGCGCCGGCCCATAACAAGTTAACGCCAGATTACGGCAATATGGATCTTTCGACGGATCGTTGATTGGACCTCAGTCAGGCAAAGGGAGGCGACGCCATGGCACGACTGGTATTTCGGGACTTCGATGAGTTTGCCGAAGCAATCACAGGGGTAGACGGACGCTTCATTCCGACCGCACGCTCGGTTTCGGAATGGTGGACCGAAGCGGTGCGCCCGGGTTCGGTTTCGTTACAGCAGATCCAGATCGGGAGCGCGACCACGTTTGCCGGCGACGGCGAGCCGGGGCGCTATACCTTCGGCCTGCCGATGACCGACCCAACCCAAATCCGGATCGACGGCCACTTCCTCGAACCGGATGCATTCATCATGTTGCACGAGGATCAGCCCTTCACTTTCACCGGACAGGACGTGGTGCGGTGGGCGGGCGTGAGTGTGCCGACGGATACCAAACTGATCTCGCACGATCTGTTGCTGACAGCTCGTGCTGGACACGGTCCACGGACGCGCGCCGCGTTGCCTTACTTGGATCGGCTGCGATGGGTCACCGAGCGTGCTGTCTCCAGCAACATCGACTTCAGCGAAGCGGCGGCGATCGCGGCGGCTGAAGAAGAAGTGGCGATCTGTATCGCTCACGTGCTCGAACGCAGCATGAAAGTGCTGGACCGGCACGTCGGCCGGCCGCAGTTCTCACGCAGTCGAGTGATTGCACGTACTTTGCAACTGATCGAAGCGAACGAAGGTCAACCGTTGTTCATCGACGATTTGTGTCGAGTGACTCAAGTCAGTGAGCGCACCTTGAGAAACATTTTTCACGAGTTCTTCGGCGTCGGTCCGATGCGGCTGCTCAAGGTTCGTCAGCTGCGTGAAATTCGCGCCGCGTTGTTACGTGCCGATCCGCAACGCGACACGGTGACGCGTATTGCCGCGCGCTTCGGCATTTGGGATTTCAGCTTGTTCGCACGCAACTACAAAGCGTTGTTCGGTGAATCGCCCTCGCGCACGTTGCGCACGCCATCCACTGACGTGAAAGTGCGTTCGTCGCTGTCCTGGCTGCACTACGCGTCGAAGATTTTTATTGATGACATGCGGGGCGCGACCCATCCGCATGGCGACGACGGCCATGGGGACGACGACGATGCGCCGGTGGTCATCCAGCAGGCCGAGGTCATCCCGCTGCGGGCCAAGACCTGACCGCCAAGATCTGACAGTTGACTAGAGGCTGGCCCGCATGAACAACAGCGGGCCAGCCATCGTCAGATCGACCAGGCCGGGCGTGTCGGTGTCGCGCGAATCCACTTGTACGTTGAAGTTGCGATAACCCAAGCCGAACACGAAGTGCGGATTCATGCGCCAGGTGAGCGCGGCTCGCGCATCCAACACCGAGCCGTCGATTTCATCGAACTCCACTGATAGATATTGAGCGCGCGCTTCGAATGACCAGCGGTCGTTGAAATCGAAGCGGCCTTCGATGCCGGCCAACGGCAGCGGCGTCACACCGTTCTCCGATTCACGCACCACACGGCGCCGGACCACCGCATTCGCTTCCACTTCGACTACCTGAATGCCGAACGTGAGCGCAAGGTCCAAGCGACGGGTTTTCACCACGCTGTAGCCGTAGGTAAGGCCGACCATGGTCAGATTCAGCGTGCTGTCCACCGGCTCGCCGGCTCGATACGTCTGTTCGTCGAACACGATGGTGCGATCGATGATCTTTTGCGCCGAGCGCCGCAGCCCGAAGCCGCTCAAGCGAATCAGGTGACGGTCGCCGGGCAGCAGCGTGATCTCAGCGAGCGGCAGCAGTTTGGTGTCGTCGAGGCCCAGATCCTCTTCGGCATTCAGCAGCGTGCCTTGGGTGGCCAGCGTGGGGTCGATGCGCAGGTCCGTGTCGAGGTAGGCGTTCAGCGCCATGACTTCGACGCGAAAGCGATCCTCGATCACGTGCGGTTTGGGTTGGGGCGCCCAGTCCGGCAGCTTGTCGTTGGTGGGCTTCTTGTCGGCGGCGTGCGCAGCGCTCGCGCCCAGCAGCAGGCCCACGAGCAAGCTCAGGGCGAGGGTCGATGCGACTTTGCGTTCATGAATCACTGCGGACACTCCGGCGTTGATCCACCTTAGGATCGCGCTGGATTATGCCCGTGTGCTCACACAGTCGCGACCCAGTGATCGTCCCAGCGGATCGGTTCGGCGCTGGCAAACTTTAGAAAGTGTGACCGCAGTCGACTTTCATCCAGATCGTAAGCCGTGCCGTCGCGTTGTGACGCCAGGATCGAACCGTCGTCGACTCGCGACAACCCATACGTTTCCGACGCGGCCACGAAGCCGAGATAACGTTCGTCGTGCAGCGACCAGCAGGCGACACCGCCACCATACGGACAGGCCGCAGCGATCAGGTCGTGGGTTTCGCTGATGGCGATGCTCGCAACGTAACCTTGGAAGCGCGGTGTTTCCTCAGCAGGTGCAGTCAACAGCCGGAACTGCGCTTGCCTACCGGGCAGCGCCGGGCGATACAAGCCGACGATGCCAGGCGTTTGTTCCTTGTTGCCTTCGTACTGCAGGCCGACGGCGGTGATGCCGGTGCTGGTCATGGCGACGTGACGAATGCTCAGCAAATGATCGGGCAGCCGCCATTGCTCCTTGCGCTCGCCGGTGGCGGCGTCGAGTACGCACAGCGATGGATCCATCGTGGGAATGTTCAGCTTGCGACGGAACGTGCGCGGGTGAGTCATGATGCCGCCGTTCGCGACCAACAAAGAACTATGGTCAGGCAACCAGGCCACTTCATGCGGATCGATGCCTTGAGTATCGATCTCGCCGACGACGGAGAAGTTACGTGCGTCGCGCACCACCACGACACCGCGTGCGTGTTCGAAATCGTGTTCAGGCGTGAAGATCAACTCACCGTTGGCTGAGTACGTGCCATGGCCGGCGAGATGTCGCCCTTCCTGCGTCGTGAACACGGTGCGTGCTTGCATGCTCGCACGGTCGAGCTCGAACGCTTGCGTGCCCGGGCGACGTGCAAAAAACAAAACCCGATTCGGATCGGTCGGATGAACGGCGCAACCGTGCGCACGCATCGGGATGCGAGCGCCGAATACCTTCTGAGTTTGCAACGACAGGCCGCCGACGAATTGATCGCCGCGTGCATCTTCAAACGCCGAGAGCAACGTGCCGGTGCGCGCTTTGCTCTCGGAGGAGAACAGCAATCCGCCGGCTGCCACCGCACTCAACGATGCCGAAGCCAGCAAGAACTGGCGACGGGACAATTTCAACGGGTTGTTGGTCGAACTGCTCATAACGAGTCGATGAACCTCAGCAAAGCCTCGCGATCCTGTTTGGACAGAGTGCGAAATGCTTCCTTGGCGCGTTCGCCTTCACCGCCGTGCCACAGAATCGCTTCACTCACATCGCGCGCACGCCCATCGTGGAGCAAACGCGTGTGACCGTTGACTGTCTTTTGCAGTCCCAGTCCCCACAGTGGCTGAGTTCGCCACTCACTGCCGCTGGCCGCGAAGTCAGCGCGGCCGTCCGCCAAGCCTTCGCCCATGTCATGCAACAGCAGATCGGTGAAAGGATGGATGGTTTGGTCGCTCAGCCACGGCTGATCTTTGACGGTGCCGGTCTTGAACGTGGCGCGATGACAAGATTCGCAGCCGCTGTCCAGAAACAACTGGGCGCCGCGCTTCACGTCCGGTGCATCCAGATTACGCCGCACCGGCACGGCCAGCATGCGCTGATAGGTGACGATGTGAGCGAAGATCTCGTCGCTGATTTCCGGTTCGCCGCCGGTCGGCGCAGCCAGGCACGCTGTCTGCACTGGTGTGCAGATTTCGTGCGGACGAATCGACGTCGTCATGCCGATCTCGCTCGAGAACGCAGCCGCCGTTTGGTGCGCGATGTCCGGCTGATTGAGTTTCCAGCCGAAACGGCCCAGCACGGCGCGGTTCACCAGCGGATCCCACACATGATTCGGGCGGCCGGAAATGCCGTCTTTGTCGGTATCCTCCGGATCGCTGCGTTCCATGATCTGTTGTTCCGGAACCGCTTCGAGCAGGCCCGAGCCGAACACGGCTGGCGCGATGCGCGGCGACAGTTTCGTGTCGGCCGCCATCTCGCCATACGCCAGCTCTTCGAACAAGTATTCCGGCGCGAGCAATGTGTACGGTGTGCCGTCGCCGTAGGTGCCCGCGATCTCACGATGTTTGATACGGACTTTGCCTTCCGCTTGCACGCCGCCGATGGCGAACGGATTGAAGTTGGCGCCGTAGTTCGGATCGGCCTGCGGCTCGTTGTTGTCGCCTGGCGTGGAGGTGGCGAACTGAATCACCAGCGATACCGGCTGCTCTTCTTCGGTCAGCGGCGGTTGTCCGCGACCGTCGTTGTTGTGGCACTGATCGCAGCTGCGCGCATTGAACAGCGGGCCCAAGCCATCGCGAGCGCCAGCGCTCGCGGGTGCCACTACCCACGGACTGTTGAAGAACGCGTTGCCGATGAAGAACTCGCCTCGCTGCGCGACCGTCAAGTTGGTGGCCGGTCGCGAGAAGGCATGGCGCGACGATTCGCTGACCGTCATGGCGCCGCCGGAGTTCGGTTGTAACAACTCATCCGGCGACCTGCCTTTGGAGCAGGCGCCGAGCAAGACCATCGCGCTAGCTAGCGCGGTAACGAACGTGAGCCTGGCAACGTAGCGGGGCTCTGGATACAAAGCTTTCATCGACGCGCCTAGTCCCCCAAGCCTTCGAGATCGGACAAGAAGATGTCGATGGAGCGCGCACCGCGAGACAACGACAGTGCTTGTGCGCGCAAGGCATCGATAGCGGCCTGCATGCGAGCGCGGCCTTCGACGTTCTCGGCGAGAATTTCGCGATCGAACGGATTCTTGATGGCGCCCACCGTCTCATGAGTGCGCACCAGGCGCGCTTCGATTTCTTCGGCGGCACGTGCATCTTTGGCTTTGATCAGGTCGGCCAGGCTTGGGCCGCTGATGGTCGAACCGTCGAGCCGCTTGTAACGGCCGAAGTAAACATTCTCGATGCCTGCCGCATTGGCGCGCAGCTCATCGGCCGTCAGATCGCTGAAGCAGGACTGCTCTTCTTCCTGATCGGACGACAGCAGCGGCACGTTCATGCGCTCGCCGGCCATTTCCACTTCCGACAGCGCCGCGATGCCGGTGAGCATGCGCTTCAAGCTGGTGTAGACGTCGCCGGTGAGGAACTGGGTGCGATAGTTTGCTTCCTTGGACTCGCGCCACTGCGCGGCCACCGATTCCAGATCGCTCACGATCAGCGCCGATGCCGCCTTCAGATATTGGCCGCGGCGAGCATTCACGTCGGTGGCCGGGTCGCCTTGCGGGATGAAATCGGTGTGCGGCCGCTGGCCGGCCGACTCGGGCGGGTCGTTCCAGTCCTGACCCCACAACAAAAACTCCACGGCGTGATAGCCGCTGGCGATGTTCTTCTCGCCGCCGTTTTCGTTTTGGTCGGCGATCAGCTCCGGCGTGATCTCCGGGAACTGCTTGGGGTTGCCGATGATGTTCAAGCCGGGCGCGGCGTTGTACTTGTCCAACGCCACCGCGTCGATGTGATTCTCATCCAGCGGCCAGCCATTGAGTTGGCCTTCCGGCCCGTGCTCGCTGTCGATGGGGCCGCCGTAGAAGCGGAACGCCTCGGAGTAGCCATAGGGGATGCGCGCGGCCTTCCAGCTGTCACGGGCGGCATTCAGCGTCTGCTCGCTGGGATTGGCCAGCAGCGCGTCGACGGCGGTATCCAGTGCGCGGGCGGTGGCGAGGGTGTCCTCGTAAGTCGCCAGCACGATAGCGGCGTAGTTCTCCAGCACTGGTACCCGAGTGTCCGGAGGTTGGGTGCGAGTGCAGCCGGCTGCCAGGGACAGGCAGACCGTAGCCGCCGCGGCGGACTTGAAAACGGATCCAAGCATGAGAAGGGGTCGCTTTGTAGAAATAAGGTGCGGCCCGCCACCGGCGGGAACGCCCTGATTTTATTCTCAATCGAGAATGACTCGCAATTAAGAATGAGTCAGTCTTAGCGCGGGCTGGGCCAAGCCCCTGGGGCTCAACTGGGTGGGGCCCATGGCAGCGGGACCCATTGAGGCGGGGCTGCCTAACGAGGTGGGGCGGAGGCTTTGGCGCCGATGGAGGATGTGGGTGAGGTCCTCGCCATCGACGCCAAGGCGGTCCGCGGCCTTTTCAATGGACAGCCCCTCACAAACGATGAGGCTGACCGCCGCCCAATACAGAGCGGCTTCGGTCCTGGAGTCGTGCTGGCGCTGCATGTTGCTCGATGCGTTCGTCCCGCAAAACCATGGGGACACGCGAGCTGCCATGTTGCGAGCGGCGAGAGCACAGGAAAACCGGCACATATACTGAAGCCGGCTTGTGAGGGAGAGCGGTAAATCCCTACCCGGCCGGACGGTCACGAAACGGCCGGGTAGCAAAACGAGGTCGAGGGACAGATTTCAAATCTGTCCCTGCCACCGCTACCGATGTCGGATCAACGGTCGACTTCGTCGAGGCGCTTGCCGACGAACTGCCAGTTGGCCAGCTTCTCCACCACGGCTTTGACGAAGCCGGCGCGGTTCTGCTGGTGGTCCAGGTAATAGGCGTGTTCCCACACGTCGACAGTCCACAGCGCGTGACCTTCGGTGATCAACGGGCTGTCAGCATCGTGCGTGGTCGCGATCTCGAGCTTGCCGTCCTTCGCCACCAGCCAGGCCCAGCCGCTGCCGAACTGACCGACGGCCGCTTCGACGAACTTGTCGCGGAAGTTGTCGACCGAGTCGAACGCCGCTTCGATGCGCTTCTTCAGCGGCTCCGGCGGAGTGCTGCCGCCGTTGGGCGCGAGCGAGTTCCAGAAAAAGTCGTGGTTCCACACCTGCGCGGCATTGTTGAAGATCTTGCGCTCTTTGCCACTCTTGTTGGCAGTCGCCTTGATGATGCTTTCCAGGTCCTGTTTTTCCAGCGGCGTGCCGGCCACGAACTCATTCAGCTTGGTCACGTAGGTTGCATGGTGCTTGCCGTGGTGATGCTCCAAGGTGCGCGCCGAGATGGTCGGGCCGAGGGAATCTTTGGCAAATGGCAAGGGCATCAATTCGAAGGCCATGGCGGGCTCCAGCTAGCGATAAACAGGGGGATAAGTTGGCCAACGTATCGCAGATAAGCGAAGTTCCCGGGCGCCCCCGGGCGTTGGCGGGAACGGAGAATACCTGCACTGACAGGCGCTTGACCACCGGCCGGCCTGCAGTGGCGGTGGCAGCGTGGCTCAAGCGCGTCGCTGCGGTTGTCGCGCGAACTGTGAATCAGTTCACGTCTCGCTCATTGGACCTTGCGAGCTGGTGGCCGGGTTCAGCAGGAAATCCTACCGTGCCGTCAATAGTGATCATGCGCAGCGCGGCGAGAGCGACTATATTTCACACGTTCCGTTGCGCAGGCCACGAGTCAGCAGGGCCCCTAGAAGCCCAGGACCGGCACGGAGCATCAAGCGTTCAACACGAGGCGCAGGGGGCATGTCCGCAGGACGCGGTCGGTCACAGGCGCCGGGAGGATAGGTTCGTGGGCAAAGCGACCAAGATCGCGGCCATCTTCGCCTTGGGCGTGATGGCGACAGTGGCGACGATTGCAGTTCAAGCAGCGGAAGAAGCGGCGGCGAGCACTTACGTGACGCTCAAACTCGAAGGCGCATGCGATGCGCAGAACACTCGTTTGTGGTTGGTGAACTCACATACGTTCAAGACCATCGCCACCACCGTGCGGTGGAAAGCAGCGGGCGGCAAAGATCTTCGCGAGCAGTTTTTCCCCGGACCGAACTCGGTGCGCGAAATCGGCTGCGCCGCCGAGGCAGAAATCCTCGAAGCCAAGTTCGCCGACTTCTGATTTCAGCAACCGTGCAAGGTCACGAATTCCTCCAACGGCGCGCGCTCGGTGCGTAACGAATTGATCGGCGCGCTCTCATCCATGTAGCCCAGCGCCATGCCGCTGAAGAGCATGGTTGCTGCCGGCAGTCGCAGAAATTCCGCCACCGTCTTGGGCCACATCGACCAGGCCTCCTGCGCGCAGCTGTGCAGGCCGTGCTCGCGGGCCAGTAACATTACGGTCTGCATGAACATGCCCAGATCGGCCCATTGCGCCTGACCCATGTGCCGGTCGATACAAAAGAACAAGCCCACCGGCGCACCAAACAACTGGAAGTTTCTGGCGAACTGCTGCAAGCGAGCCGGCCGGTTGTCGCGCGTGACGCCGATCGTCGCGTACATGTCTTCACCGCATTTGAAGCGCCGGGCACGATAAGGATCCTGCAGCTCCGGTGGATACACGTTGTATTCCGTGCCTTCTCCCATCGGCAGCTGCGACGCCTTGTCGCGGATCGCAGCGAGAAATTCCGTCAGCGGCTGGCCGGTCAACACGTGCACCAGCCAAGGTTGTAAATTGCCACCCGACGGCGCGCGCCTGGCGCTTTCCAGAATTGCCAGCAATGTCTCTTTTGGCACAGGCTTGTCGAGAAAAGCGCGGCAGCTGATGCGGCTATCGACGGCCGCCGTGACGGTCATGTTCATAGACGAGGGAGAAGTCCGTGGTGGAGTCCGCTCAAGATAACATCGACATGCCCGGCGGTACTTCGCTGGTGTTTCGAACCTTTCGTGCTACCGACACGCCGCGTGCGGCCGTGATCGTTCCCTCTGCGATGGGCGTGGCGCAGAAGTTCTACACTCAGTTCGCCGAATGGCTGGCCGGCCAGGGTTATCACGTCACCACGTTCGACTATCGCGGCATTGGTTTCTCAGCGCCGCGGTCGTTGCGTGGCTATCCCGTCGATCTGTTTGCTTGGGCGCGCGAAGACTGTGCCGCCATCATCGACCTGGTGAAGTCGCAGTACCCCGATCTGCCGCTGCACTGGATCGGTCACAGCCTCGGCGGCCAACTGCTCGGCCTCATTCCCAATCGCGAACGCATCGATCGGGTCATCACCGTCGCCACCGGCAGCGGCTATTGGCTCGAGAATACCTGGCGCACTAAATCGATGGTGTGGTGGCTGTGGTTTTTCTTGGTGCCGTTGGCGTTGCGTGTTGCCGGCTATTTTCCCGGCAAGCGCTTGCGCAAGGTCGGCAACCTGCCGTTCGGCGTAATGAAGCAATGGCGCCGCTGGTGCCTCAATCGCGAATACGTCGTCGGCGCCGAAGGCGATCAAGTGCGCGCTGCGTATGCATCGGTGCGAATTCCGATGCTGTCCTTGTCTTTCACCGACGATGAAATGATGTCCGCCAAGGGCATCAAGTCGCTACATGGTTTGTATGTAAATGCGCCCGTCGAATATCGGCGCATCGCCCCTCGCGAAATCGGCGCACGCCACATCGGGCACTTCGGCTTCTTCCGCCCGCAATTCGCTCAGACGCTATGGCCACTGGTGCCGCACTGGCTGGGGGGAAAAAATAGCGTGCGCGAGGTTCATCACATCGCGCACGCCGGCATCCGAGATGGCTCAGGGGGATAATTGACCATCGTCGTAAGCACGTTAAAACCGAAGAGACTCGCGTCCGAAGACGCTCGGTTTCATTAATGCAGGAGCCGTGCCAGGTCCACTTGGACTGAGAATGGCGAAAAATAAGGGCCCGTGCATTCGCCGAACCGCCCTTGATGCACTCGTGGTGTGCATGTGAGCGCAACCACGCGCCGAAATGGGTACGCCGGCGGGATTTGTCATGGAAGTGTCAATGAGCGTGGGTGAGATGAATCGGGGAAAGGCTGAACGTGGCGATTGAAGGTCATCGCTCACATAAAGTCCGCCCGTCAGTGTCGACTCGTCGCGTACTCGAGTTGCGTTAGATCATCACGAGCGGGCTCGGGATGGAATGTCGCCCGCGATTCGATTCACTAGGTCGGCGCGATTTAGTGGCGCTTGTTCAACATCAAATTGCTGTTGCACTCACAACAGCGTCTGGTCTAGCTCCCGCCATTCATACTTTCCCCGATTGAGTTCACTGTGTTGCTAAGGATAGTGTCGCAGCACAATCAGAGCTTCACTTAGCCAGGGAAAGGCAACTCGATTCCCTGGCTGCATGGACCAGAGGAACGAAGAATGAATCGATACGGATGTTCGGCATGGGGCTTGTATCACTGCTTGCACTTGTTGCTGCTATTCACTGTCGCAATCTCCGCTCAGGCAAGCGAGCAAGGCATTCTGCCTGACATCAGATATCACGTTGATCAAGGCGCCTATAAGACTCCTGAGGATGCGTTTGAGGCTGTAAAGGCTCTGTATGCGAGGTTAGGGATTCCGACTCCGTCGAATTTCAGACCATGCGCAGCTTCCTATTACAGCAATAACGTTGCGCATACGTGGTGCTGGGATATACCGGGTCGGTCTGAGTACGGCGCTCTCTCCACTACAAGAGAATGCCCCGCAGAAGCTCCCAGCAATGTCACTATCATGCTGTCGGGACCGCCGATTGTGTATTACAAAGAGTATTGCCGCCCTCCTTGGGATCGGCAGCAGTTGCCCCCGCCAGTTTGCGATGGCGCCTGTGTTGGCAATCCAATACAAGTCGACACGCAGATCAAAGTTCAAAAAGAACTGGATATCGGTGTGGGCTCGCTGCGTTTCGAGCGCGTGTACACATCCAATTCCGGTGAGTGGCGGCACACTTTTTCGACCAACGCTTGGAATCTCGAACTAAATAGTCTCGCGAATCTCGCCAGCAATGCATCACCGGGCTGCTTCTTAGGAACGGTCAGTCTGTTTGCACCGAAAGAGCGAGTATGTCTGCCATACGCCAGTAACTCGGACATGGGTCGAACTGGCGCAGCCGATTGGGTCGTGCACAGGAGTGATGGCCGCACCGTTGGAATCTCAAGCGTGTCGCAGCGTGCAATCGACGCGGGCGCTCGCGAGGTGGCGCATACGACAACTAACGGCGGAGCTTTCGATGGGCTCGTCGTGTACGACGGCAATGACACCGTGGAATTCTTTGATCGCGAAGGTCGCCTGATTCGGCGCAGTCAACTTCATGGGGGTGGAGTGCTTGTCACCTACTTGACGTCGGCAGGAATGAAGATCCCGGCCACGGCGCCATCTTGTTCCGGCTTGAGCACTGGCCCGGGGCGTGCGGGGCAGCCTAGTTGTGTGACTGATAGCACCACCGGTCGTCAACTGATCTTTGCTTATAACTCGGCGGGCAACTTGATTTCGGTCACCGATCCAGCTGGCAATGCGGTGACTTATCAGTACAACGGTGCGACGTCTAGCGGCACCTTTCCTGGATACGACGCGTTGACTCGAGTGACGTATGCCGACGCTTCTGAGCGCACCTATCACTACAACGAGGCTTCCCTCACTAGCAGTGCTAACTTACCCCAGGCGCTGACGGGGATTACCGACGAGGTGAGTGCTCGGTACGCCAGTTTTGGTTACAGCAACGATCGGAGCGCGCTGAGTACGTCACATGCTGGCGGCGCCGATTCGTACACGATCAATCCGTCGACAGCGGCCGTGACGGATGCGCTTGGTCGGCAGTTTTCCTATGGAACTCGGACGATTACCAAGCTCGCGTCCGACGGATCTCTTGCCAGTAGGGTCAAGTTGCCCGAAACGTGGCAGATCCCGTTACCCGGTGGCGGTACTGCCCAGCGACAGCGTGACTACGACGCAGCTGGCAATCTGACGTTGCGGAAGGATTACAAAGGTTACGAAACCCGCTTTCAGTACGACCCGACACGCAATTACGAAATCGTTCGAATCGAAGCGTACGGCACGGCAAACGCTCGCTGGACGCACACCGATTGGCATCCAAACTGGCGCTTGCCGATAAAGGTTTCCGAGCCGAAGCGGATGACCTGGTCGATCTATAACGGTCAACCAGATCCTACTAACGGCAACACCATAGTCACGTGTGCTCCGGGTGGCGCGCTGCTCGATGGTCAGCCGATCGCCGTGCTATGCAAGCAGGTGCGGCAGGCAACCACTGATACAACCGGCCAAAGCGGATTCGCAGCAACGCTAGTCGGCTCAGCACGTGTCTGGACGTACACATACAATGCCGGCGGGCAGGTGCTCACCAGCGATGGTCCGCGCACCGATGTCAGTGACGCTGTGGCGTACACATACTATGCCGCTGACGATACTCAGACGCCGAAGACCTATCGAAAGGGTGATCTGTACACCGTGACTAATGCGCTCGGTCACGTCACCACTTACAACTCATACAATGCGAACGGACAGCCACTAACCATCACTGACTCGAATGGTGTCGTTACCGCGCTCAGTTACGATTCAAGGTATCGCCTTACGTCGAGGACGGTCGGCTCCGAGCAAACTGCATTCAACTACTGGCCGACTGGCTTGTTGAAGAAGACGACGCTGCCGGACGGGACATACCTGCAATACACCTATGACGTTGCCCATCGACTGACTGATGTTGTCGACTCAGAAGGAAACAACATTCACTACACATTGGACGCGCTAGGTAATCGCACCAAAGAAGACGTGCTCGATCCGTCGTCGGCACTGACCAGGACTTCGCAGCGTGTAATTAACGTGCTGAATCACGTGTCGCAGCAGATAGGTGCAGCGGGCACCGCCAACGTCACGACGACGTACGGGTACGATAAAAACGGCAATCAAACCAGCGTTGCCGCTCCGCTTGGTCGCAATAGTGCTCAAGTCTATGATCAGCTGAACCGACTGACTCAGGTCACCGATCCGCTGAGTGGCGTTACGCAATATGGCTACGACGCGCTGGATCAGCTGGTCTCAGTGACTGATCCGCGAAATCTGGTCACCTCCTATACCTTCAACGGCTTGGGTGATTTGGAGCAGCAGGTGAGCCCGGACACCGGCACGACCAACAACACCTACGACTCCGGCGGCAACCTCTCAACTAGCACCAATGCTCGCAGCGCCGTCACGACGTACACCTACGATGCGCTCAATCGCGTAGCCACGGCGGCATTCACGATCGGCGCAACCACCGATCAAACTCTCTCCTATACCTACGACGCTGGCACGTACGGCAAGGGCAAGCTCACCGGCGTCTCCGACACCAACCATTCCTTGTCCTGGACATACGACGATCAAGGTCGCGTGCTCACCGCCGTGCAAGCTGTTGGCGCCGTCAGCAAGACGACGAGCTACGCATACGCGAGCGGCTTACGCCAAAGCATGACGACACCGTCGGGCCAAGTGATTACATACGGCTACACGAACGGCAAAGTGACCAGCATCAGCGCAAATGGCACCGTGCTGATCTCCAACATACTCCACGACCCGTTCGGCCCGGTGCGGCAATGGACCTGGGCGAATGGCTCACTGGCCGTGCGCACGTTCGATCAAGACGGCAAGATCACTCAGCTCGATAGCGGCGGTCTGAAAACCTATGCCTACGATGATGCCTTCCGCATCACCGGCATCACCGACACGACGAATTCCGCGTTGAGTTGGACCTACGGCTATGACGATCTCGATCGTCTCACCAGTGCCTCGAAGACCAGCACGACGATCGGTTACACGTACGACGCGAATGGCAATCGCCTGGCTCAAACAGGCACGAGTGCCTCGACATATACCGTTGCTGCTGCAAG
>NZ_JAEUPY010000395.1 GCF_016790065.1 Steroidobacter sp. | reverse complement strand
CGCAATGAGAGTGGCGCGCACCGTCAATGGCGTCAAATCTGTGAAGAACGACATGCAGCTGAAGTAACCGCTCCGCGTCCCAGGCGCCGCCTGGGCAGGGCCTGCGTAGACTTTTCGTGAGTCAACCGGCCTCGTCAGTTGCTGTAATGACGTAGCCGGTCTTGTCGCTCAGTGCAAACGCGATGGCACAGCGGACGCCATGCTTGAGAAAATCACGTTGCACGTCGGCCTCCAAGTCATTCCGGACGATGCGCTCGATCAACTCACTGCCGAAGCCGCGCCGAGTCGGGGGCACCACGGGTGGTCCGCCGGTTTCGATCCATTGCAGCGACAGGCGGTCATTGGGGGCGGCGTTGGTGACGCTCCAGCTCACGTCGACCTGGCCCGAGATGGTCGACAGTGCGCCATACTTGGCGGCGTTGGTGCACAGTTCGTGCAGAGCCATCGACAGTGTCTGAGCGGCCTTCGCCGTCAGGCACACTCGTTCTCGACCGGCGGTGCGGATCCTGTCTTCCTTGCCCAGACGGTAGGCGGCCAGTTCGCCGGACACCACGTCTCGTAACTCGGCATGGCTTTGTTGGTGAACATTGAGTAGATCGTGGACCCGGCTCAGTGCCTGGATGCGGCCTTGGACGATCCGTGCGAAGTCGGCGGGCGAGTCGGCGCTCTTGACGGTTTGCGCGATCAGCGCGCTGATGACCGCCAGCGTGTTCTTGATACGGTGATCCAGCTCGGCGACCAGCACCTTCCGGTGATCTTCGGCCAGCTTGCGCTCGGTGAACTCGCGAGCGATCGTCGAAGCGGCCACGATCTGGCCGCTGGCATCCTTGATCGGTGAATGAGTGAGCGACACATCGATCTGCTTGCCGTCCTTGCGCAGCCTATCGATCTCGAAATGCTCGACCCGTTCACCGTGCTTCACTCGGTCCAGGATCTGCGGCACATCCTCACTCTGCTGCGACGGGATCAGCATCGAGAACGGCCGGCCGATGGCCTCGGCCGCGGAATAACCGAAAATGGCTTCGGCGCCTGCATTCCAACTGGTGATGGTGCTGTCGAAGGTGTGGCTGATGATCGCGTCCTGCGACGACTCGACGATGGCCGCGAGGTGCGCGCTGTTCTGCTCGTGACGCTTGCGGGCCGTGATATCCAGGAACGTGATCACCACGCCGTCGATGACATCGTCCACGGTTCGATACGGCCGCATGCGCATCAGGAAGACAGTGCCGTCCTCGACGATGCTCACTTCGTGCTCGAGGACCGCGAGTGAGTGCAGCACCTTGGTCACATCGCGACGCAGTTCATCGTAGTGGATACGGGTGACCAGATCCGTGATCGGCCGACCTCGGTCGCTGTCGCGAAGATGAAAGAGCTGGGTCATCGCCGGCGTGAAATAGGCGATGCGCAGTTTGTTGTCGAGAAACAGCGTGGCGATCTGGGTGCTGTCGAGCAGATTCTTCAGGTCGCTATTCAAGCGCGTCAAGGTCTCGTTCTTGCTGCTCATCTCCGCATTGATGGTTTGCAATTCCTCGTTGATCGACTGCATCTCTTCCTTGGCGGTCTCCAACTCCTCGTTCGAGGACTGCAGTTCCTCGTTGATGGATTGATATTCTTCGTTGGCGGACTTCATCTCCTCGTTGGAGGTTTCCAGCTCGTCGATGGTGGCGCGCAGCTGCGTTTTAGTGGTCAGCAGTTCCTGCTCCAGCGCCTGCAGGTCCAGGTGCGACATGTCGGAGCCCGCCCGGGCCGGCTTGCTCGCGGTCAGCGCGGCTTCCTGGAAAGCAACCACCCAGCGTTTGATGTCGGTGCCGGGCTCATCGGCCAGCGGCGCGACGATGAGCTTGATCGAGCGACTCTTACCGCCGATTTCCAGAATCGGATGCTCGCTGATCACCGTCTGCGCTGTCTTGTGCGCCTGTTGCATGGCCGCTCGTACTGCCGGGCGCAGCGCCCGCTGGACCATGCCGAGCAAGTTGAGGCTCGCGGTGCCGGGCGAGGGTTCGAGGAAGCGTCCCAGCTCTCCGCCTGAAAAACGCACGATGTCGTGATGCCGATCGACCACGACATACGCCGGCGAGTATTTGTCCATGACGCTGCGGATCTCGGCGTCCACTGGATCGGGGGCGCGCGAGGCGAGCCTCGCTGCCAGCCCGCCTTTTGCCATCGGCGGCGACGTCAGCAGAAAATCGGACGCTGTCGCCGCTGTCTGCCGGCGCTGGAAGATTCGATGTTTCTTGTCGACCGTCGCGAACAGCTTGGTCTTGCGCGTGATGCCTTCGGACTGCCCCAGGATCAGATAGCCATCGGAGCGCAAGGCGTAGTGGAAGATCTGCATGAGCCGATCCTGCAGGCTCGGCTCCAGATAGATCAGCAGATTTCGACATGAAATCAGATCGAGGCGCGAAAACGGTGGATCTTTGATGACGCTGTGCGTGGAAAAGATGCACATCTCGCGAATTTCTCGTGCGGGACAGTATTCCTCGCCGTCCGCGACGAACCATCGCTCGATGCGTTCTCGCGGCACACCTTCCATTCTCTTGTGATAACGGGCGGCGCGGGCAACGGTGACTGCGGCATCGTCCACATCGGTACCGAAGATCTGGACTTTCAGTCGCAGACCGGCGCGTTCCAGCGCTTCTTTGACCAGAATGGCAATGGAATAGACTTCTTCGCCGGTAGCGCAGGCCGGTACCCAGATGCGGAGCGGGTCGTCGGCGTGTTTGTGCTCCAGCAGCTTAGGAAGGACAGTCCGCTCCAGGGCTGCGAACGCCAGCGGATCGCGAAAGAATTGAGTGACACCGATCAGCAGCTCACGAAATAGCAATTCGACCTGGCGCGGTTCCTTGCGCAGCCGTTCGACGAAGGCAGGCACTGCATCGATGCGCAATACCTGCATGCGTCGCTGAATCCTGCGCAGCAAGGTATTGCGTTTGTACTGGCTGAAGTCGTGCCCCGCGCCGGCGCGCAACAGCGAGCAAATCGCGGTCATATGCTCGGGCATGTCGACGCGGTTACCGTCGCCATCTTTGCGAGGCGCCATCTCGTGTAGATGCTGTTGGTAGTCGACGAGCAGGGCGGGCATCTGCGCGACCGGCACGATGTGATCGACCAAGCCGGTGGCGGCGGCGCTCTGTGGCATGCCACTCATCGCCGTAGCATCCGCATCGGCTTGCGCCAGGCTCAGTCCGCCGTGTTCCTTGATCTTTCTCAGGCCCAAGCTGCCATCGCTGCCAGTGCCCGAGAGCACGACGCAAACGGCTCGCTCCCCCTGATCCTCGGCTAGCGAGGCAAAGAACGTGTCGATCGGCCGGCGATGCTCCCTTGCGGGTGCGGGTCTGGAAACTCGCAACATTCCGCCGCGCAGTGTGAGAGTCGCATTCGGCGGAATGATGAAGATGCGGTTCGCGCCGAGCTGCACGCCGTTGCTTGCCTCTACGACCGGCATCGCGGTGTGCCGGCCGAGCAGGTCGACGAGCATGCTCTTGTGATGCGGATCCAGGTGCTGAACCAGGACGAAGACCATGCCGGAGTCAGCCGGCATGTGAGTGAAGAACGTAGTAAAGGCCTCGAGCCCGCCGGCGGACGCGCCGATGCCCACTACTAATGGGCTGAGAGGTAGCGGGCCGTTGGCTTTCGCTGGGTTTTTGCCGTGACTCGCTGATCGCGGCGCGGCCGCCTTCTTACGAGCGGTTGGCGGCTTGGGTTTGGTCCTGCGCCCTTTCATGAGTTTCCTCGCTCTGCGGCGGTCATGGGGGCAGCGAGTGAACTCGCCCGGCGGAATGAGAACTCGGAGCGTAGTCCGGAACTCATCCTTCTTATGCTACGGGGCCGTCATTTGCAACAGATTGCTGGATAAACCTGTACGCGGCGAGCCAAGGGCACCTGGCGTCCGCCGGCTCGTAGTGTTCGCCTGCGTCTTCTTCAAACTAACGGCGGATCGCTGTGCCGAGCGAAGTGGCGGTGCTTGCCAATGGCGACGACGAACGCTGCGGCCGCCTTGACATGCTCCGCCGCTTCGAACAGCAACACGCCCGTGTCGGGCTCGCCCGAGGGCAGCATTGCAGCGATATCCGCTTTGACCAGCAGATCTGCACTGCTGCCCAGCGCCAGGATCGGCTTGCAGTGGCGGTACTGATCTTTGAGGAACTCCAGGGTGTGACCGTCTTGACTGAGCGTCGCCACGGCGGCGGCGCCATCGGGCAGCACCAGCGCATCGAACAGCACCGCAGGCGCTGCTTCCATCGATACTTCGACATCGATCCCGTCGCCATCGGTGTCGGTGACCCGACCGAGGCGTGCAGCGACGAAACGCGGCACTGCGCCGGCACCGGATAGAGTGGCGTGCAGGGCAGTCAGCGACGCAGACTCGACGCCGTTGGCGACCAGGATGGCGATTCGTCGCGTCTTGACTCCGCCCGCTCCGGGCCGGGCGAACAATGACAATGCCGCCGATGTAGTCACTTCCGGCTTGGCGATCTTCGGTGCCACCATCGGCATCGCATCGGGTACTTCGATGCCAAGACCCAGCGCGACGCCTTCGGCGAGTTCAGCAGCGACGTTGGCGAGCATCGACACGACGCGTTCGCGAATCGACGCGGTTTGCACCCTGGTCAGCTCGAAACGAAACGCACCAATGATGTGAGCTTGCTCGATCGGCGTCTGGCTGTTCCAGAATAGCGAGGCTTGAGTGTAGTGCTCGGCAAACTTTTCCGGCTTGCCGCGAACTTTGTCTTCCTGCACCGGCTCGGGAAACGACACGAAACCGCGGGCACCGGCTTGAAACGGACAGCCGCCACCCAGCGAGTTCGGTTCATAGGCGACGCGGCCGCGTGGGATGGCTTGACGATGCATGCCATCGCGCTGATTGTTGTGAACCTGCGCCAGTGGCGAGTTGATCGGGATCTCGTGAAAGTTGGCTCCGCCCAAGCGGCTGATTTGAGTGTCCACATACGAGTGAATGCGGCCGCCCAACAGCGGGTCGTTGGAGAAATCGATGCCCGGCACGATATGGGCCGTGCAGAACGCCACTTGCTCGGTCTCGGCGAAGAAATTGTCCGGATTACGGTTGAGCACCATCCGGCCGATGGCTGTGAGGGGCACCAGCTCCTCGGGAATCAGCTTGGTGGCATCGAGCACGTCGAAGCTGAACTCGTTGGCCTGCGCTTCGGAGAACGCTTGCACGGCCAGCTCGTATTCCGGATACGCGCCTGCTTCGATGGCTTCCCATAAATCGCGGCGGTGAAAGTCGGAGTCTGCGCCATTGATCTTGACGGCTTCGTCCCAGTCCAAGGAATGCGTGCCGGCGACGGGAGTCCAATGAAACTTCACGAAGGTGGACTCGCCGGCGTCATTCACCAAGCGGAAGGTATGCACACCAAATCCCTGCATCATGCGATAGCTGCGCGGGATGGCGCGGTCGGACATGACCCACATCTGCATGTGAATGGACTCGGGCATCAACGACACGAAGTCCCAGAAAGTGTCGTGCGCGCTGGAGGCCTGCGGCATGCCGAAATGCGGCTCCGGCTTGACGGCGTGAATCACGTCGGGAAACTTCATCGCGTCCTGGATGAAGAACACCGGTATGTTGTTGCCCACTAGGTCCCAGTTGCCTTCATCGGTATAGAACTTGACGGCGAAACCTCGTACGTCGCGAACCGTGTCGGCAGAGCCGCGCTCACCGGCGACCGTTGAAAACCTCACGAACACTGGCGTGCGTTTGTTCTTTTCGGCGAACAGCGACGCGCGGCTGAGTTTGGTCAACGGCTCATAACATTCGAAGTAGCCGTGTGCGCCGGAGCCGCGCGCATGCACGACTCGCTCAGGGATGCGCTCGTGATCGAAGTGAGTGATCTTCTCTCGGAGTATGAAATCTTCCAACAGCGTCGGGCCGCGCAGCCCGGCCTTCAGGGAGTTCTGATTGTCAGCAACGGCCACGCCCTGATTGGTCGTGAGTGCTTGCCCGGTCGAGTCGACACGTACTCGATCCAACGGCCCGTTGCTAGGATTCACGCCTAGCGACTGCGCGCCGTCACCGACTTTCGGCGAGGCATTGCTCTCAGTGAGCGTGCTTGCGAACACACTATAGGAGGACGGCGATTGGATTTGACCCGCAGGCGGCTCAGTCGCTGGCGCGGGAGCGAACTCCGCAGCCTTGCTCTTGTTGTAAGGAAACGCTGCGACCAGTTCCGCTGTGCTGGCAGCTTTGAGCGATAGTGCGTCGTCGGCCAGCCCTTTGGCTGTTCCCGGTTTTACCGAGGGGCCACTCACTGTCGAACGAGAAGATGACTTGATGGTATTCGACGCGCGCGTGGAATTCGGCTTGCGATTCGCCATGGGATACTCAGGGAAAAAGGAGGTGAGGGAGGCGGCACTGACGCAACGGGGCGCGTACTTGTTTGTTCCTTGATATCCAGGCGTGCTGTTGCATCTTCATTAAGAAACAATGGCCACTGTAGGCGCTCCAGCACAGCCGTCGACCGAAAACGCCCGGGCGAAGAATTTAATCTCTGCCGAGGCTGCCATGCAGGAACTCCGGCGCAACGATCGTCTTTCTATACGCCAGCCAATCATCCAGGAGCCCGCCCGTGGTCAAACCATCCCCAGCGAATCGTAAGCCGAAACAAAACTCGGCCAGCAAGCCAGCCAGCGCCGCCGCCAACGCGCTCGAGCTGTTGAAGACCGAGCATCAAGCGGTCGCAGAGCTATTCGATGAATTCGAGTCCGCCGACAGTGACGAACAGCAGGCGTTGGCCGAGCAGATTTGTCAGCAGCTGACGCTGCATGCACAGATCGAAGAGGAGATTCTGTATCCCGCCGCCAAGAATGTGCTCGATGGCGAGGACGTCGAGCTGGTCAACGAAGCGGCCGTCGAGCATGCGACGGTGAAGGATTTGATCGCCAAGATCGAGGCCATGGATGCCGAGGACGAACCCTACAAAGCGACCGTGAAAGTGCTGAGCGAGTACGTCAAGCATCACGTGGACGAGGAAGAAAACGAGTTGTTCCCGCTGCTCGAGGGCACGGATCTGGACCTGGAATCGATGGGCGCCGAGTTGGTCGGCCGCAAACAGGAACTCATGACCCAGCTCGGCTCGGACGAGGACCTCGACGAGGGCGACGCACTCGACGGCGAGCAGGATGAGGACGAGAGTGCAGTAGCAGCAGCGACCGCGCAGTCTGCGGCCAAGTCAGCTAGCAAGTCCAAGCCGAGTTCGCGCAAGTCGCCGTAGGCGCCATTCTTCTAACAACCCGACACCGTACAGATCGCGTTCCAATGACTCCAGGAGCGTCTTGCCATGGTCGCATCGACTATCGATGTTTTAAATTCAACTCCGCGGGAGTCCGGCCGATCTGCGGTGTCGTGGGCGGCCATCATCGGCGGCGCCGTCGTCGCCGCTGCGGTGTCGCTGATATTGTTGGCGTTGGGCGGCGGATTAGGCCTGGCGTCCGTTTCTCCATGGGCGGGCGCGGGCGCGTCGGCGCAAACGTTTGGTATCGCCGCCATGATTTGGTTGCTGCTGACCCAAGTGGTCTCGGCTGCGTTGGGCGGATATCTTGCCGGCCGGCTGCGGACGATTTGGGTGGACATCCATGACGGTGAAGTCTTCTTCCGCGACACCGCGCATGGCTTTCTGGTGTGGGCGCTGGGCGCGGTGCTGAGTGCATCCATTCTGGCGTCGAGTGCTGGCGCAATCATTGGCGGGGCGGCACAGGCCGGTGCCGGCGCGCTGGGCGCTGTGAGTTCGGCCGCCAGTGCGCAATTGGCACAAGTCACGACAGAGGATTCGACCAACTATTTCGCCGACATGCTGCTCAGATCCGAGTCGAGCGACACGGATGCCACGTCATCCTCCGTGCATCAAGATATCGGTCGGATCTTGGCGACCAGCTTGCGGCAGGGTGAGCTGAGCACCGCCGATCGGACCTATCTCGCACAGATCATCGCGCGCCGCACCGGAATGAATGAGCGCGAGGCCGAGCAACGCGTCGACTCGGTGATCAACCAAGCAAAGGCCGCTAAGGACAAAGTCGCACAGGAAGCGAAGGCCGCTGCGGACGCCGCACGTAAGGTCGCCGCGGGGATTTCGTTATGGATGGTGATCTCGCTGCTGGCCGGTGCATTCTGCGCAAGTTTGGCAGCAACCTTCGGTGGGCGAACACGGGACAAGCTCGCGGCGCGCGCCGACTGAAGGCGTTTCACAGTGTTACTTCGACCGCCGCCGAGCGTATGGACGCTTCGGCGGCGGGCTGCCGTCCATCGCAGGGGTGACGATGGCTTGTACGCTGCTCACCAGTCGGTCGATCCCTTGAGGTAACGACGCGCCGGCGTACGACCAATACAACCAAGTGCCGGAGTTCAGAAAGAACGCGTGCACGGCGAGGTCGAACAGGGCGTCCTCGGGCCAGCGCGAGCCGAGTCGTTTCAGGTGCGAGACGATGATGTCGGCGAAAGTTTCCGCGTGCGTTTGTGACACCCCGGCCAGACCGGGGAAAAACTGGATGGCCTCGTTCATCGAGAGGTCGTAATCCATCTGCGCCTCGCCGTGTTTGATGGCGCGAATCCATTTGCCGAAGAACGTGCGCCAGTCGGTCTCCGATTGCCACTGGGTGTCCGTGGCGATCTCGCGAATGTGCGACAGCTTGGCTTCGTACAGCGCGTGAATGATGGCTTCTTTGTTGGGGAAGTACTGGTAGATCGAGCCCACCGAGACGCCGGAGTGGGCGGCAATGTTGGGGGTAGTGACGGCGGTAGGGCCGCCGCTCTTCAGCAATTCGCGCGTGCCTTGCAGGATCTTCTCGATGCTGGCCTTACTGCGATCCTGAGTCGGCAGCTTGCGAGGCCGCAGTGCGGCCCGCGGCGCGCGCGCAGGGGTTTTGACGGTCGATCGTTTCATAGCTGCTCATTCTGCCCGGCGGCTTGCATTTTGGCAGCGATGGCATTAAAAAGCGAATAAAAATTCATATTCGTATCTGATCAAGGCGACACCGACGATAGCGGATCGATAAAACGGGAGGCGATGTATGGGAACTAGGAATGGGATGAACTCGCGGCACTGGATCTATTGGATGCCGGTCGTGACATTCGGTGCGGTAGTTGGTCCGGCGGTGGCGCAGGATGCGGCGGGCGTCGAGGAAATCGTGGTTACCGCGCAAAAACGGCAGGAGCGCCTGATCGACGTGCCCAGCTCGATTGCGGCGGTGGGCGACCAGACCATCAAGGACTTGAACGTGCAGCAGCTCGCCGAGCTGAGCAATCATGTGCCGAATCTAATCATCGATTCCAACGTGTCGTTGAACTCCGCCGTCTATATCCGCGGCGTCGGTGCCAACAGTCGAAATATCGGCTTCGACACTCGGGTCGGTGTGTATCTGGACGGCGTGTACTTGGGTCAATCGCCCGCGCTCAATCAGGAGCTGGTGGATCTGGAGCGCGTGGAGGTATTGCGTGGCCCGCAAGGCGCGCTGTTCGGCAAGAACACTGTGGCCGGCGCGATCAATTTGGTTTCGCGTCAACCGACGTTCGATACTGAAACGTTCGTCAGCGCGCGCGTCGGCGACTATGGCGAGCGGCAGGGATCGCTGCGATTCAACACGGCGCTCGGCAGCACTGTCGCGACCAAGATCTCGTTCAATCGCGCGGTTCGCGACGGTTTCACCACGAATCTGTTCGACGGCAGCGATGTTGGCAATCGCGATGCCACCTCAGGCCGCGCGCAGTTGCGCTGGGATGTGAGTGACTCGCTCAAGGTGCTGGCGTCGGTTGATGGACTGCGGACGCGAGAACGCGGTGAGTACGGTAACGCGTTTACCAATACCTTCGGCAGCGCGATTGCGTCGAACTATTCCAGGCCCCGCACCATCAATGTGAATCACAACTCGGCTGACGAGCGCGACGTGTACCGCGGCGCGCTGGACATTGCCTACGAGCTGGCCGGCGGCTCGACGTTCAAGTCCATTACCTCGTATCGAAGCACCGAATTCGCCAGCACCATCGACGTCGACTATTCGCCGTTGGATCTGGTGTCGGTGGATTTTGCCGATGAGTATCGCCAGTACACCCAGGAATTTCAGTGGCTGGCTGCGCGCACCGAGCGCTTCGAGTATCTCGCCGGGCTGTATTTGTATCAGCAAGACAGCGATACGAGTCGCGCCGCACGCACTCATTCGCAAGCGCCGCTGTTGGGATTGCCGGCGGGTGCGTCGTTGCCAACCGCAGGCGATGTGACGACTCGAAACGCCGCCTTGTACGCGCACGGCACGTACGATCTCACCGATAAACTCGAATTCGGGCTGGGCTTCCGCTGGTCGTGGGAGGAGAAAGAGGCGAACTACGCCATCGACGGCTCGCGTCTGCCGGCGTTCGGCCTGGCCACCGGCACATTTTCGGACAAGCGCACGGATGAGGACCTCTCGCCAACCGCGACGCTGACTTACCAGTGGACGCCGAATTTCATTTCCTATCTGCGCTACGCAGAAGGTTACAAGAGCGGTGGGTACAACCTGGACTTCGTCGGGCCCCGCGTATTCCCCAACAGTCTGGAGTTCGAGCGCGAGACGGCTCGGAACTATGAGGCGGGCATCAAGGGCGATCTGTGGCAGCGGCGGTTGGGATTTGCCATCTCCGTGTTCCGTACCGAGTTCGAAAACTATCAGGTCGATCAATTTCTCGAGGTTAGCCCGGGCGTCATCGCCATCGTGATCGGCAACGCGGCCGAAGTGCGGACGCAGGGCGTCGAACTCGAAGCGACGCTGCGGCCCATCGATCGTTTGACCTTGGGGCTGGGTCTCGGCGTGCTGAAAGCCGAGTTCGAGTCGTTCCCGGGTGGTGGCGCGGGTAACACCGATGCGTCGGGCAAGGAGCTGCCGGGCGCCTCGCCGCTGCAAGCCAATGCCAGCGTCGGGTATTCGGTGCCCATCGGCCGATCCTTGGATCTGCTGCTACACGCGGACTACACCTATCGCGACCGTTACTACTCGGATATCGACAATCGCACGTCTGTGACGGTGGGCGGCATGACGGTGCCGTATGACCGCGTGAGTGCGTCGGATTCCGTGAACGCGCGTATCGCCATCGCTCCGCAGAGTCAGCGATGGGAGTTCGCTGTGTGGTCGCGCAACCTGCTCGACTCTCGCAACGTAGCGATTTACGGCGGCGACTTCTTCGGTACGTTGACTCGGCGCTACGCGGCGCCTCGTACCTGGGGTGCTGAGATCAGTGCAAAGTTTTGAAGAAGGCCGAGTTCTGAAGAAGGCCAATTTCTGAAGAAGGAATGAGTCGATGCGTCACAACCTGTTCGTTCCCGTGCTCGTCGCGATCCTGCTGAGTGCTTGTTCATCGCAGCCCGCGGATCCTCCGGATCTGCAGCTCACGACTCAAGAGCGTGAGACGTTGGCAGCGGCCCGACAGCCGGAAAGCTGGTTTGTGTCGCATCTGAAAGGGCCGCGAGAAAAAGTCGATGGCGACCTGCTGAACCCAAAGATGCAGTACGTGCTGGAGACTTTTTCGCGGCCCTCATCGACGCCTGAAGCAGAGCAGGAGGAGCGCGCGGCCTTTGCGACGGAGGAGGGGCGCCGGGCCGCGCGCGCTTCCGTTGATCGTCGCTGGACGATCAATGCCAAGCTCACCGCTGACATGGCCTCAGTGGAAGATCGGCGCATTCCGGGGCGCGACGCTGAGATTCCAGTGCGCATCTATCGACCGAAGAGCGCAGGTGAGGGAACGTTGCCCGTGCTCGTTTACTTTCACGGCGGCGGCTATATCTTCGGCAGCATTGCGGCTGTCGATCGTCAGGTGCGGTTGATTGCCAATGAAGCAGAAGTGATTGTCGTGTCTGTCGACTATCGCCTCGCGCCCGAACATCCATATCCAGCGCCACAGAATGATGCCGAGGATGCTTATCTCTGGGTGCGCGACAACGCGGCAAGTTTTGGCGGCGATGTCGCCCGCATCGGGGTTGGCGGAGACAGTGCCGGCGGGCAACTCGCGACCGTCATCTCTTATCGCCAGCTGCAGGCGAAGCGGCCGCTGCCGTTGTATCAATTGTTGTATTACCCAGCGGTGCATACCCGGCAGAATGATCGCTCGTATGAGTTGTTCGGCGTCGGTTATGGCCTCGACCGGTCGTTCGTGGATCTGGTGGTGGCCATGGCGTTTCCTGATCCAGCCGTGCGTGACGGCGATGACGCGATACCTTTCAATGCCACGAGTCTCGCTGGTATGCCCGCAACGATCCTGGCGGCAGCCGGCTACGATCCGTTGCGCAGCTCTGGCCGTGCGCTTGCTCGGAAGCTGGAGAAGGACGGTGTCAGCGTCATCTATTTAAACTTCAGCTCGCTCACTCATAGCTTTCTGAACTGGTCGGGCGTCATCGATGATGCTGATAAAGCCGCGACCTTGACCGCACGGTTGTTTGGTCAGGCAATTCGCAGCCGCGCGGCTCAGCTTGCCGAGACGGAAGGGGGCAGCTGAGCACCGCGCCTATCGAGCGGTTGCCACCGCCACCGGCCTATGGCACGTTGTCCCGCTTCGTCCTTCCCAGAAACGGAGCACGCGATTCCATGGCAGCTGTGCAGCGTCGATATTCGGTTTCCTTGCTACTGATCTTGGCCGTTGTCGCCGGCAGCGTTTCGGCGCAGTCGCTCACCGGTCTGGATCGTTTCATCGCTACGGAGATGGCCAAGGAAAAGGCGCCGGGGTTGGCGCTGGTCGTGGTGAAGGACGGCAAACTCATTCACCAACGCGGCTACGGTTATCGGGATGTGGAGCGCAAACTGCCGGTCACGCCCGAAACGTTGTTCGCCATCGGCTCGGTGAGTAAGTCCTTTACGGTGCTGACGCTCGGCGCGTTGGCTCAGCAGGGCGAGTTGGCGTGGGACCGGCCCGTCAAAAGCTATCTGCCGGACTTCCAGCTGTTCGATCCCTTCGCGACCGAACACATGACGCCGCGGGATCTGGTGACGCATCGCTCGGGCCTGCCCCGGCACGATGGCTTGTGGTACGGCAGTAGCCTCAAGCGGGCGGACTACTATCAGCGTCTGCGCTACCTCGAGCCCAGTGCCGAGTTCCGCACTCGATACCAATACAACAATCTGATGTTCGTGACGGCGGGTTATCTGTCGGAGCGCATTTCCGGGACGAGCTGGGAGAAGTTGTTGCAACAACGGATCTTCCTGCCGTTGGCAATGACGCGCAGCTATTCGGACATCGCCGCCTTCCAGCAAGACCGCGAGCCGGCACTGCCCTATGTGACCAGCGACAAGGCCGGGACCATCAAGGTCGACTACGCGAATATCGATGCCATTGCTCCGGCGGGCGCCATCAATTCCACGGCCTTGGATATGAGTCGGTATCTGCGGGCATTGATGGAGGGTGGCCGCTTCGAGGGCAAGCAAGTGCTGGATGCGGACACGGTGCGCGAGATGCAGACTCCGCAGATGATCATCGCCGACACGCCGCGTTATCCGGAACTGGGACGCGGTCAGTACGGCATGGGGCTGTCACTCGCCACCTATCGCGGCCACAACGTGGTTTCTCATGGCGGCAACATCGACGGCTTCACCGCCTATCTGGGCTGGCTGCCGCAAGAGCGGGTCGGCCTGGTGTTGTTGATCAATCAAGGCAGCTCGCAGCTGCGGTCGATCGTCAGTCAGCGCGTGTTCGATCAAATGCTGGGGCTGAAGCCGATCGACTGGAGTTCGCGTTACGCTGCCGATAAGGCGCTGCGTAAGTCGGCCGATGCGCCCAAGGATCGCCCCGAAGTCGGCTTGCGCAAGCTCGGCACAGCGCCGGGCCATGCGCTGGAAGAATACGTCGGTCGCTTCGAGCATCCGGCCTACGGCGCCATCGAGATTGGCCGAGATCAGCGCGGCCTGACGCTGGGTTACCATCAGAAGCGCATCGCCTTGGAACATTTCCATTACGACGTGTTTGCTGCCCCCGAGGATGATGTGAATCCCCTCGCGGAAACCAAGGTGCAGTTCAATACCGGCATCGATGGTGAAGTCAGCAGCGTGGCGATTGTGATGGAGCCGGCTATCGACGCCATTGTTTTCAACCGCCGCGGCGGCGAAGAAATGCGCGAGCTGTCGTTCCTGCAGAAATTTGTCGGTACCTATCAGTTGGGCACCGATACCGCGCGCATCTCACTCCAGGATGGCTCACTCGTGCTCGGCTACAACGATCTGCCGCTGCGTCGCTTGCTGCCACTACATGGCACGCGGTTCGGTCTGGAAGGGCGTCAGGATCACAGCATCGAGTTCATCGCCAAAGATCAACTCGCGTACCGCCGGCCCGGCGGCGCCAGTGTCGGCTCGCGGGCTGTGGGAGCAGAGTGAAGGCCCGGCTGCCGCCGCTCAATCCTCGACCGATCCCAGCAAATGCCCGATGGGTAGCCCAGCAAACGGTTTGATGGGCTTGGTGACGATATAACTCCAGTACTGACGGACCGCCAGATCGGCCGTCAGTGTCTCGTCGACGGCTTGTTGATAGCTGCTTACGTCGGCGACCGCGAACATCAGCACATAGTCGATGTCGCCGCCGACGGCCCAGCAGGCAACGATGTGCGATGCCTTGGCCACCGCAGTTTCGAAGCGCTTGAAATCTTGGGCGCGATGGCTTTCGAGGGTGACCGTGACCAGGACCTGGGTCAGCTGCGGCAGCCGGTCAGCGGCGATGTCGGCGTGATAGCCGCGCAGGATGCCGGCTTCTTCGAGTCTTTTCACTCGTTCCCAGGTGGGGCTGGCAGACAGCCCGATGCGCTCGGCGAGCCGCGCGGTGGGCAAGCGGCCGTCTTCCTGGAGCGCTTCCAGAATCTTGATATCGAATCGATCGAGCTTCATGACGCGAGTCCGTTGGGCACGTGAGCTGAGCATACCGAATCGAGGCGGGCTGCGAGGCAGGGTCTCGGGCCTGTCTGCTGCCGAAATGGGAGGTTTTTTCTGTCGCGGCCAGCGGTCTTGGAAAATCCAAACTGCGGTGGCCGGCGCATCCGGAATTTCCTTCGGCGTGGCGGTGCGAGACTTGCCTTAGCGAGTTCACCGTCGAGGACAGGAATGACGTTCTGGTTGAGGTTATGGGTCGCAGCGGTGTTGCTCGTGCCATTGAGCGTGCCTGCCGCCCCATCGTCAGCGCCCTTGACGGTGGAGCAGGTGATTGCTTTGCGCGCCGTTTCTCAAGTGTCGCTATCGCCCGATGGCCAGACCATTGTGTTTCGTATGGAGCGACATCGTACCGCTGCGGAGGGCATCGGCCCGCCGGTGGGCGAGCTGTGGCGGATCGAATCGCGCGGCGGATCGCCCGAGAAAGTTGCCGACACGGGCGTCAATGTCCGGCAACCCAAGTGGTCGACGGATGGCACCCATCTCGCGTGGATCGCACAGCCTGCGTTCGATGAGCCGGCACAAATTTATGTGATGCCGATCGCTTCACGTCAGGTGCAAAGATTGCCGAGTGCGGCTGGCCGCGTGCAGGCGCTGCAATGGTCTCCCGATGCACGCCGCATCGCTTACACCGCGTGGGATGCAACGAGTCCTCACGAACGTGCGGAGCAACGAGCGGGTCGTGATTGGACGGTGTTCGAGTCCTCACCGAAGCAATTGCGCCTGTACGCCATCGAGCTGCAGTCACAACGAAACTCATTGCTGGTCAAAGATGAAGCGTCGGTGCATTTCTTTGATTGGTCGCCCGACGGTTCGCGTCTCGTGGTCGGCGCCGCGCCCGGTCCGGGCGATGACGATCGCACGTTGCGCACCCGACCTTATCTCGTTGCTGCCGTGGGCAGCTCATTACGTTTGGTGGCTGCCACGGTGGGCAAGCTCACGGATCCGGTGTGGTCCAAGGATGGCAAGTGGCTTGCGTGGCTGGGGTCGACTGCAATCACAGATCCGGCGCCGGGGAGTGTGTTTGTCGCCGCGGCAGATCTATCCGGAACCCCGCGCAATCTCACCGCCAACTTCACGGGTACCGCGGTGGGACTGGCGGCAATGCCGGGCACTGCGGACACGTTCGTGTTCAGATCGGAAGAATGGCAGCGAACGGCGTTGCGCACCGTTGTAGCGTCGACGGGTGAGTCCACGCTGTTGAATTCAGCGCAGGAGATTCTCGCCGAGCTGCCCAGCTTCAGTCGTGACGGCGAATCGTTCGCGGGGGCGGCCAGCACGGCGACGCATCCAGACGAAGTGTTCCTGGGCACACGGCGGGATTCAAAAGCCTTGCGGCGTGTGACGCAGTCGAACGCGTCGCTCTCGCCATCGCAGCTCGGTGCTCAAAGTGTGTTTCGCTGGAATAGTCGCGACGGTACGCCTATCGAAGGCGTGCTGATCCAACCTCCTGGCTTTCGCGAAGGCCGCAAGTATCCCGTGGTGTTACATGTGCACGGCGGTTCGGAGAGCGTGGTGTCCGATGGCTGGCAGGGCAGCTTCAGAAACTGGGGACAATTGCTCGCCGCACGCGGCTATCTGGTGCTGTTTCCAAACTATCGTGGCAGCCGCGGGCGCGGTGTCGAGTTCGTTGCCGGCAATCGGCGCGACATGATGGGGCGGGAGTGGGAAGACATCGAGAGCGGCTTGGATCGCTTGATCGCACTCGGCTCGGCGGACGGCGAGCGCGCCGGCATTTATGGATTCAGTTGGGGCGGTTACGCTGCCGGTTGGGGCGCCACTTACGCCAGTCATCGGTTCAAGGCAGCGGTCGGCGGCGCCGGCATTTATAACTGGGTGAGCCTGGCCGGCAGCAACGACACCCGGATGCACGAACAGCTCGCGCATTGGGATGCGCCGCTGTATGAGAACTTCGGGTTGTATTTGCAACGTTCTCCCATCTTCGAAGTACGCCGGGCGGCGACGCCGATGCTCCTGCTGCATGGGGAGCGGGACCGCAGCTGCCCGCTCGACCAAGCGATCGAGTTTCATACGGCCTTGCGTTGGAAAGGCGTGCCGGTCGAACTCGTCACCTATCCACGCGAGGGCCATGGCATGGAGGAGTACGAGCATCAACGGGATTTCGCACGGCGCGGTCTAGCCTGGTTCGACCGGTATCTAGCGCCGGCAACGCCGCCCTAGCCGGAAGCGCTGGGCAGGCTCTAAAGCGTACAGACTGCGCTGCCAAAAAATTCCTCCAAAATGCCTATAAGGCGGGTGCCGGGCCGCGGTCGCCCGAAGGCCCGTGGTATGTTCGGCCCCAGAGGTTGACTGATGCCCCAGCACACCGAAAAGCCGCTGGACCCGCAGGCTTCGTCCGAGCTACGCATCCAATTGCATGCGCGCTTTCACGAGGCCCTGGTGCGCTTTTTCCGGCGCCGAATCCGTACCGACCATTACTCGGAGGATTTGGCCCAGGAGACCTTACTGCGGGTCCTCAAAGCCGGCGCTTTCGATCGAGTCGAAAGTCCGGAGCGCTATGTTTTCAGGGTGGCAATCAATCAGTTGCGTGATCATCAGCGCAAGGTCGGTCGCTTGGACCATCCGGGCCTGCGCATCAACGTCGAGGAGGCGATTGCCTCCGAGAAAGAGCCGGAGCTGGTGGAGGTGTTTTATCCGGAGCGGGTAGTCGCCAGCCGGGATTCCCTACAGCACGTGGCCGCGCTGTTGAGCGAACTCGATGACCGCACCCGAAACATATTCGTTCTGTTCAAGCTGGAAGGCATGAAGCAAAAGCAAATCGCGGAGCTCTACGGCATAGGACAGAGCACCGTGGAGAAGCACGTCATGAAGGCCACGGCACATTTGATCGGGCGCCAGCAAGCCATGGAGCACGAATGATCATGGCAGACGAACATCAGCAGCGGCGGATCGCCGAGGCTGCGGCCCTGAGCACGCAGCTGAGCGAGCAGGGGCTCGAGACCAGTCCGGCGCTCGAGGCTTGGTTGGCGGCTGATCCCGAGCATCGCCGGATCTGGGAACGTCGTACTCAGACGTGGAGCTTGCTCGAGAGTCAGAAGAATTCTCCCGAGTTGTTGGCGCTGCGCCAGCGCGCGTTGGGTGACTTACAGCGCATGGGCAGCCGTCGTTGGAATCATGGCGCCTGGAAGTGGCGCGCCACTGCGGCTGCCGTCGCGGTGTTGGCAGTGATGGTTACATGGAGTTGGTATGTCGTGACTCCACATACCTATCGGACACGCGCCGGCGAACTGCGAGTCGTTACGTTGCCGGATTCGTCACGGGTGCATCTGGATGCCTCGACCGAAGTGCGTGTGTCCTATTCGGACAACGCACGCAAGCTGTCCCTGCTGAAAGGACAGGCGCGTTTTGAAGTGGCGCGCGATGTCATGCGGCCGTTTTCTGTTCTGGCAGGAAATCGGCGCGTAGTCGCGCTCGGCACGGTCTTCAACGTCGATCTGCTGGAGCAGGAACTGCGTGTCACGTTGATCGAAGGCAAGGTCATGGTGCTGGATCAGGGCGCGCGTGCCGACCCTGGGCGCGTGCCGGCACGTGATATCGAACTTGCTCCGGGCCAACAACTGAAAGTGGCGCCGGCCGGCAAGGAAGAAGTGATATTGGCCGACGTCCAACGGGCGATTGCGTGGGAAAGCGGCAAGCTGGTGTTCGACGATGAGCCGCTGGCGCAGATCGTGACCCGCGTATCCAGATATTCACAGCAACCCGTCACCGTGGCCGACGCACACACGGGCGCACTCCGAATGTCTGGCGTGTTCGAAGCGGGCGATGTCACCACCTTCGTGGAAACCGTCAAGGACTATCTGGACGTCGAAATCGAACAGCGCGATGGAGGATTTTTGTTGAAGCGCAGTCAGTAAGGAGGAACCTCCCACATCGAGAGGTATAGGGGAAGTCCATGCCGATTCGCGCCAGACAGATTACGACTGCTGTGTGTTGTGCCCTGGCCGCCGTGGCGGTCGTCAAAGCGGATGTAACAACCACAGCGCCGTTCGATACCACCCAGTCGAGCCTTTCTCAGGCGCTGAAGGACTATGCGCTGACCTTCAATCAAACCATCATTTTCTCCGAGACCCTGGTGGCTGGCATGAAAGCCAGTTCACTCAAGGGCAACTACACGGCCGACACCGCGCTGGCCCAGTTGCTGAGAGGCACCGGCTTGATCGCCGAGAAAAATGCGGTCGGCGCGGTGGTGATCAGAAGGGAAGGCGAAAGCAAACCTACTGCCGATGCAGCAGCCACGGCGCCCGTGTCCTTCCGTCTGGCTCAGACCGACAGCCCCGGCGTGAGCCAAAGTGCCGACACTGGCACGACCAACGTTCGCACCGAGGTCGAGCAACGCGAAACCAAGAGCGGTATCGAGGAGATCAACGTGTTCGGTCGTCGGCCGGACGATACCGTGAAAGACATTCCCCAGAGCATCACGGTGTTCAATCGGGAAGTGATCGACATTTCACCGTCGGTGTCGGTGGGCGACATGATTCGTTTCATTCCCACTGCTTCACGTAACGGCTCGACACTGAACGCCTTCGGCGATAACTACATCATCCGCGGTTTCGATGCTAACCAAACAGTGAATGGCCTCGGCTTCAACCGCATCGCTCATGCCCGCGACATCGCCAACGTCGAACGCATCGAAGTGCTGAAAGGCCCGGCCTCGGTGCTGTTCGGTCAGATGCAGCCGGGCGCGGTCATCAACGTGGTGACCAAGCAGCCGCTCGATCATTTCTATTCGGAACTCGGTTTGGAGTACGGCAAGTACAACGATCAACGCTACACGCTCGATATCACCGGGCCGATCAGCGATCGAGTGCGGGCGCGGCTCAATGTGGCGTACCGCGAAGCGGATGCCTTCGTCGACTTCTGGGATCTCGAGCACTTGTACATTGCGCCCAACGTGACCGTCGATCTCACGTCCGCGACCACCTTGACGGTGGAAGGCACCTATTCGACCAATGCCTGGGGTTCGTTCCAGAATGGCACGCCCGCGGAAGGGCTGTTCCTGCCCAATCCGAATGGCAAGTATCGTCGCTCGTTCAATCCGGATGAGCCGAACATCGGTCACACGGATCGGGATTCCATGGATGCGAACGTGCGCCTGGTTCACGAGATCAACGACACCATGCGGGTGCGCGCCAGCTACACCTACACTCGCAACGAGGGCGACTTCACCGAAATGTTCGTCGCCGGGTTGCGGCCGGACATGCGCACCATCGACCGATTCTATTTCCATAGCGTTGGCGCCTACGAGAACGACGACAACTACCTGGTGGACCTGGTCGGTGAGCTGCAGACCGGGCCGCTGCTCCACAAATATTTGATCGGCGCCAACTATCGTAACTTCGACAGTTCGCGGCCCGCCCGGTTCGTGGGCAGCACGCCGCTGGATCTGTTCAACCCAGTGTATGGGCTGGCACCGCCCGTCAATCCGTTGCTGAATCAGTTCTTCCAGAACTTCAACTCGGTGGGCTACTTCCTGCAGGACCGGATCTCGGTCGGTGGGCGTTGGCACTTTTTGGTCGGCGTCCGGTACACCGATTCGCACCAGGACACCAAGTCCGTGAGCGCGGCCGGCGCGACGTTCATCAATGTGCTGGATGAGCAGAAGTGGACGCCGCAGTTCGGCGTGCTGTTCGAAGTGACGGACCGATTCTCGGTGTACGCGAACCGGACCGAGTCCTTCGTGCCTCAGTTCGGCACCACCTCGGGCGGCACACCGTTCGAGTCGCAGCAAGGCATGCAGTATGAATTGGGCACGCGCTTCGATATCGGCGACAGCGGGCTGCAGGCAAATGCGGCGGTGTTCATCATCACCAAGGACAATCTGCAAACGTCCGATCCCAGCAATCCTGGATTCTCGGCGGCCTTGGGTGAAGTGGAGTCGCGCGGCTTCGAGATGTCGATTCACGGTCACATCCGCCCGAACTGGTTCCTGGGCGCCGCCTACGGCTACACGGACACCGAGGTCACCCGCGACTTCGACGGGCTCAAGGGCCTCAAGCTTAGAAACGCGCCCAACAACACGATGTCCGTCCAGACTCGCTATGACATTGGTTCAGGGCCGCTGCGCGGCTTGGGGCTGGGCGGCACCGTCGAGTATGTCGACAGCCGCTACGGCGACGACGCCAACACGTTCGAGGTGCCGAAACATACGCGCGTCGATCTGGGTGCCTACTATCCGATCAATGAGCGCATGCAGCTGGATCTGCTCGTCAACAACGTGTTGAACGAGGACATGTATGCCGAGGCCTTCGAACTCTATCGAGTGATCCCGGAGCCGGGCCGCACCTACATGGTTCGGTTCAAGCTGCGAGTCCAATAGTCGCTCAGATAGTGGTCAGCGATGCGCAAATCAATGTCTCTGGCCCTGGCGGCCACCCTGCTCATGGGGGCGGTGGCCGCCGCTTCGTCCCCGTCATTGCCGCTCGAACCGACGCGTACCGTCGAGTTTGTCACCGAAGAAGGCACGTGGATGTCGCTGGACGTGTCTCCGGACGGGCGCACGATCGTGTTCGATCTGTTGGGCGATCTGTATCAGTTGCCAATCGAGGGTGGTGAGGCTCGTGCACTGACGAGCGGCATGGCCTTGGACGCGCAGCCGCGTTACTCGCCGGACGGTCGGTCGATCGTTTTCATCAGCGATCGCGGCGGCAATGAAGGCCTCTGGCTCATCGACGCGGACGGAACGCATCCGCGCGCCGTCGTCGAAGGTGATGCGGCGACGGTATTTACATCGCCGGAATGGATTCCTGACGGCGAGGCGGTGGTCGTCACTGAGACCTCGGTGTGGACGCGCGGTCGCACGACGCGGCCTAAGTTGTCCGTCTATCGAATTGCGGATGGCAGCAAGATCGAGCTCGATACCCAAACGCAGACCGGGGCGATTCGTCCGCACGGCGCTGCGTTTGGCGCCGACGCCAAGAATCTGTATTTCAGCGGCTATAGTCAGGACAGCACGAGCTGGACGCTGTACCGGCACGATCGATCGACTGCGCAATCGTATGCAGTGACCAACGGCACGTTGTCGTCGGTGCGGCCGGCGCTCTCGACGGACGGTCGTTGGCTCGCCTACGTCACAGGCGACGGCATCGACCGAAGCGTACGACTTCGAGATCTGAGCGATGCGAGCGAGCGCTGGCTGTTGCAACAGTTCGATCCGGAGTTGCTGCCTGGCTACGGTGCACCTAATGGTGACTACGACCGTGATCTCATGCCGGGTTGGGCGTTCACTGCCGATTCGCGTGCGTTGATTGCCTCCTATCGCGGCAAGTTGTGGCGCGTGGATGTGCCTTCGGGCAAGCAGACACAGATTCCGTTTCGCGTGCCGGTGCGGTTGCAACTGGGACCGCTGGTTCACCAGACAAACCGTATCGATGACCAGGCCGAGCGTTTCATTCGAGAGATTCGCGATCCTCGGACGTCGCCGGACGGTCGCCAGGTCGTGTTCTCCGCTGCGAGCAAGTTGTGGACCATGGACTTGCCGGCGGGCAAGCCTCGTCGGCTCACTGCGTCAGCGTCCGATCAGTCGCGTGGAGAGTTCGAGCCGGTTTGGTCGCCTGATGGCCGTTACGTTACCTATGCGACGTGGTCCGATGAGTTGGGTGGCGCGTTGTATCGCGTGCGTGCCGACGGCAGCGGCAAGTCCCAGCAACTGACCAAAGTCCCAGGCTTCTACACAGCACCTGCGTATACACCTGATGGTCGTCGCATCGTCTTCGTCCAAGGCTCGCTCGACGCGCGCCGGGACTCACTCGCGCTGAAGGGCGGTGATGGTGAGGACCACACCGTGCTTGCGGGCCTGGAGTTGCGATGGATCGCGGCCAGCGGTGGCGATTCTCAGGTCGTTGCACCTGTGCATACGTTGGTGAGACCGCATTTCAGTCAGGACGGCACTCGCGTTTATTTCTACGACCGGCTGGCGCCCAAAGAAAAGTGGCTGGTCTCGGTCAACTTTGCGGGAGCAGACCTGCGTCGTCATCTCAGGGTCACTGAGGTCACGGCGCTCGCCGGTGAGACGCCGCGAGGGGCTGCAGATATTCGCATTGCGCCGGATGGTCACAGTGCGTTGGTGCTCGGTGCTCGCTCAGTGTCCAGAATCGAATGGCCAGCCGCGCAAGCGACCGAGCTGCAGGTTCACTTACCGAACGTGCCAGCACAAGTCCGTGTGCAGCAACTCAATGGCCTGGGGGCCAAGTCGATCAACTGGAGTGACGACGGGCGCACGGCTGTTTTCAATCTTGGCACCACGTTATATCGCGTCCCCATCGATGCGAAAGAACGGGCAGCATCGACGCACCAGACGCAAGTTCGTATCCCTCTGCAGCGGCCGCGGCCGGACGGCAGCATCGTGCTTCGCGGGGCACGCATCATCACGATGGCGAGCAGCGGAGTCATCGAAGCGGGTGACATCGTGATTGAGCGAAACCGCATCGTGGCCGTCGGGCCGACCGGGACGATCCCGTTGCCGGTGAATGCAAAAGTGGTGGACTTGAGTGGCACCACGATCATGCCGGGCCTCATCGACGTACACGCGCATCCGAACGCACCGGATCGGATCGCGCCGGGACAGTATTGGGAGTTTCAGTCGTATCTGGCCTATGGCGTGACCGCCATCCACGATCCCGGCCCGGGGCCGGGTGCAACGGATGGTTCGCTGGACGATTGGCTGTCGTACGCCGATCTGCTCGAGAGTGGCCAGATGCTCGGCCCGCGGCTGTACACCACTGGCCCGTTGGTGATGTGGTACGACGAGATTCGTACGCTCGATGACGCTCGTCGCGTGCTGCGACTGAGGCGGGACACATTCGGTGCACACACGATCAAGTACTACGATGCCGGCAATCGCACTCAGCGGCAGCTGGTGGCGATGGCGGCTCGAGAACTTGGGTTGGCGCTCACTAACGAACCCAGTCGCCGCTTCAAGACGGCGTTCAACCATATCGTGGACGGCTATTCCGGTGTGGAGCACGACTTAGGTCTGACGCCGCTCTACGACGATGTGGTTCAAGTGTTGGCGCGATCGGGAACGAGCATCAACATGACGTTCAATCCCGTGCACATTCATGCGCATGAGTATCCTGCCCAGGACGCGAAGCTCAGCAGCGTCACGCCGCAGCTACAGATCCAGAGCAATTTGGAGTACTGGCGGGTGACTGCGCCGAAGTACCCGAGCGAGTTTGGATACGAGCGTTTCTCTCATGGGCTGGCGAGATTGGTGGGCGCAGGCGGTCATGTCGGCTTTGGTGGGCATAGTTGGGCCGAGGGGCTCGGCACTCACTTCGAGCTGTGGGCGTTTGCCAGCCGAGCGTCGAACGAAGCAGCGTTGCGCGCTGGGACGTTGGGTGGCGCGTACGCGATGGGCCTGGAGAAAGAACTGGGCTCCATCGAGGTCGGCAAGCTGGCGGACTTGCTGGTGTTGGAGCGCAATCCGCTCGACAACATCCGCAACTCCACCAGCCTGCGCTATGTGATTCAAGATGGCGTGATGCGCCGTTAGTTTTGACTCTCAGGCTCGGCCACGAAGCGAGCGACGTTGGCTTCCAGGTCGCTCAGCATCTTCGCATCCAACACCTTGCCATTGCGGATCACTGCGCGGATGCGAGCGGCGTTGGCGATGTCTTCCAGCGGATTTGCATCCAGTAGTACCAACTCAGCCTGCTTGCCGACGCTGACCGTGCCGACGCGATCGGCTTGACCCATGTATTGAGCGGCAGCGGCCGTTGCGGCGAACAGGATGGCTTGATTCGACAGGCCTGCGCGACTCAGCTCCTTTAGCTCATCGTGAAAGCCCGATCCCGGGAAGCAATAGCTGTCAGAGGAGTCGGTGCCGACCAGCATGTGCACACCCGCTTCGTGTGCCTGACCCACGAGCCGCATCGCCAGTTCGTAGAAGTCGACGTAGGAACGTTTCTCCTGTGGATCCTGAAAGCGCCGTTGAAAGTTGGCGGAGTCCTTCTGCCATGCGCTGCGAATCGAGGCGGGCACCAATCGTAAGCGCGAGTCGTCGAGAAAATCGACATCGTCGCCGAACGCTTCGAACTTGCGAGTGATGAGCGTCGGGATGTAGTACGACGAAGAACTCGCCATGCCGGCGATGACGTTCTGGCAGATCGATGCATCGAAGGTGGCCAGCATCAAAGGATAGAAGCTACCCAGGTTTTCATCGCCGCGGGCGGGATCGGCCCAGCTTCGATAGATCCGGGGGGAATCGCCCGCGGTCCAGCTCGCGACAACGTCGCGAAACGTGCGACTGAAGCGCGAACAGTCGACGGCGGGATGTTTGGCGTGCTCGATGCCCCGTTGACCGGCCGCCAACGCTTCCAAGGTGGAGACGGCGTGCGGGATATGACCGCTGACCGGCAGGCCGAGCCGGCGTGCCTCATCCATCATGCCGAAGTACGCGTCGCGAGGCAGGGTGTCGTAAGGCTTGATGAAGTCCACGCCGCGAGCTTTCATTCGGCGAGCGAGTGCGCGGCCCTGTTCGTAAGTGGCCGGTGTGGCCCAAGCGGGATCGCCGGGTTCAGCAGCACGCGGACCGTTCACGATGGCGCTACTGATAGCGACGATGCGCGGGCCGAGAATCACGTTCGTATCGATGCGACGCTGCAGATCGCGCATGAATTTGATGTTGTTCTTGCAGCCTGGCGTCAGGCAGTCGCCCGCCATGTCGCGCACGGCGACGACGCCGCTGGCAAGAAACAACGGCAGCGCCCAACGCTCAGCCAGCGTGGGGTGATTCAAATGCACGTGCATGTCCCAGTAGCCGGGCGCAAGAAAGGCACCCGCGGCCTCGATGCGAGGCACATCGCGTTCGGCATCGGCAACGGGACTGATGGCTGAGATGCGACCGTGCTCGATGCTGACATCCGCGGGCGCCGTGACGACTCCTTGCGTGACGTCGACGATGCGGACATTGGCGATGATCAAATCGGGCGCCGCCGAGGCAGCGTGGGCTACGAGTAGGCCGATGACGAGCAGAGATCTGGAGGGATTCACGAAAGCTCCCGACATTCGAAAAGAGGCCGCCCGCGACGAGTGCCGCGGGCGGGTTCAAGGGGCGATCAGAACTGCTTGCGCAGCTGCAGGTAGTAGAACCGACCGCGATAGTCGGCGAGGCTGCGGTCGTAACCGTCGAAGCTCGCCGCGATGAATCGCGGATCGGTATCGGTAAAGTTATCGATGCCTGCTGTCACATCGACACCGCTCAGCAGCCCTTCGCCGGCGGCCTGCCGCCAGCCAAACTGCAGATCGTGGGTCACGTAACTGCCGATGTCTCGCGGGTTGGCGCTATTGAAGGTGTCGTCGTAGCTGCCCACGTAGTTGAGTTGATAGCTGGCGGCGAACGGTCCTTGTTGCCACACCGGATTGAGCGCGCCCCGCAGACGCGGCAGTCCGGACAGATCGGCTCGGAACGAACTGAAGCGTCCGGCGAGTCGTCGCGTGTCCAAGCCGTCGCTCAGGTCGGCATCGAACGAACTCAGATAGGAGAGGCGCGAGTCGAGCAACAATTGGCCAGGGCCCATGGCGCGCTCATAGCGGGCCGTGAAGTCGAAGCCCGTCGCCTTCTGTTGACCACCATTCGCAGCAGTCGCAATCACTTGTACTTCGCCATTGGGCAGTCGGATGACCTGACCCGGGCCGGTGCCGTTGAGCAATGCCTGAACATCGGGTTCCACGATGATGTTGGTCAGATCGATGCTCCAATAGTCCAGCGACAGCGACAGTCCCGGTACGAACGCGGGGCGATACACCGTGCCGATGTTGAAGGTATCGGCTTCCTCCGGCGTGAGATTGGGATTGCCGCCGGTGGTGACGATGGGATCGACGCCGATGTTCTGCACCGGATCGAAGTAGCTGAACGCCTGGAATGTTTGTTGAGCGGCGTTGAGCACATCGACGGGCGGCGCGCGGAACGACGTGCCCCATGACGCACGCACCACCCAGTCCTCACCGAACGGCAGCCAGCGCAGGCTGACTTGCGGGTTCGTGGTGGAGCCGAAGTCGTTGTATTCCTCGTGACGCACGGCTGCAGACAGTTCGAGGGCAGCAATGCCGCTGATCTTCTGCGCTTCGCCGACGATGGGAATCAACACCTCGCCGAACACGCTCCACACGTCGCGTTTCAGACGGCTATCGGCCATCTCGCCATACTCGGTGGCGCCTTCGTTGTACAACGTGTCGAAGTCTTGTTCGGACACTTCCTTGCGGAACTCGAAGCCCGCGGCCATGCGAACGGTGCCGCCGGGCAGGTCGAACAGCGGCGCGCCAATGCGACCGTCGAACGAGGTGAGTTCGGTGCGCGTCACGCTGAAGGGCGAAACGAACAATCCTGCCAGCTGTTGTGGTGAGTTGGCACCCCAGCCGAACAGATTGAGTGCGTTCGCGCCAGGACGAGTAACAGCATCGATGAAGCCGTCGATGGCAATGATGTTGTGTTCGGTGAACTCGAACTTGCGCTCGTAGCGAGTCGCCGCCACTTCATAGTTCACGACGCCAATCTCGCCGCGCAATCCGGCGACCAGGCGCCAATCGGTGGTGAGATGATCTGAATACAGCTCGGTGCCCGGTTCAGTGAAGATGTAATTGACCGCGTTCACGTCCTGGCCGAACGGATTGTAGGTGTTGCTGGCCGGAATCTCCGGAGCGAACAAATACTTCGGCGACCACAAGTAATCCGCTTGGTCGCGTCGGTTGTACAGACCTTCGAGGAACACGGTGGCTGCGCCGCTGTCACTCAGATCGTGTTCGAACGAGGCCCAGCCTTGGGTACGTTCATCGCCCGGCAAAGTGTCGACTTCGTTGGTGCTCTGGCGAGTCTGTGCGCTCACCGAAGAGAACGGCACATAGTCGGTCGGTGAGGTGCCGGTCGATCCCGGGCCGAAACGCGCTGGGTCGAGCGACACGAAACTGCCATTCGCGAGCGTGATGCGTCCGGGCAACGCCAACGAACCGGAGCGTCGGTCGGGGCCGCCATATGGACGGAAGTCGCGACTCGCGGTGATCTTGCGATCTTGTTTCTGAATGTCGTTGCGCGTGCTGAAGGTCGCTGCACCGACGAGCCGAGTGCGGTCGCCGGAGTAGCCACCTTGCACAGAGACTTCGGTCTGGCTGGCGTCGTGCTCGGTGGTGTTGCCGTAGGACGCGGTCAGCGTCGCGCCGTGATAGTCCTTCTTGAGAATGATGTTCACGACACCGGCGACGGCATCGGAACCATACAACGCCGAGGCACCGGACTTCAGCACTTCCATGCGCTCGACGGCGGCCATGGGAATCGCGCCGACGTCTGCGGCGCCATTGGCAGCAAAGCGACGGCCGTTCACCAGCACGAGCGTGTAGGCATCGCCGATACCGCGCAGATTGACTGTCGATCGACCGCCACCGCCTTCATCGCGCGTCTCATTGTTTGTTGCGCCGGAGAAGCTGGCTTCTTTGCGAAAGAACTGACCGATGGTGGGCGTGCCGGTTCGCGTGAGTTCCTCGGCTGTGATGACGCGCACCGGATTCGCGCCGACATCGGCAGCAACGTTGCCGCCGATGCGAGAGCCGGTGACGAGAATCTCTTCGACATGCGGCACCTCGGCAGCAGAGACCGATGTTGCTGATGCCATTGCTAGCGCAAGTAGTGGCAAGTGGGTCCGGCTATCCGTGGAACGTTTGGTCATTGCTCGTCTCCCCATTTCATTTTTCGGCGGCAGTTTGCTCGCCGCAACGAGGGTAGTGCGAGCCCTCGGCAGGGTGTTTCGGTTCCTGTTCACTACCCTGGAAACAAATTCTGAAATACTCTGGAGCCACAGAATATTCGCTGAGCCCTGCTGAGGAAGTCATGTTGAATAGTTGCAGCGTAAAACAGCGAATGAGAGCGAAATCCAGCGCACCGCTCGATGCCAAAGATGTGCGTATCCTGGAGATCGTGCAGACGCAGGGACGCATCTCGAAGAAGGCGCTCGCGGATGCCATCGGTTTGAGTTTGACGCCGTGCTTCGAACGTCTGCGACGCTTGGAGCGCGAAGGTTTCATTGAGAGCTATCGTGGCGTCATCGATGCCAAGCGCATGGGAACATTCGTATGGGTGCACGTCGAAGTGACGTTGGCGCGCCATCGGTCAACGGATTTCGCGCGCTTCGAGGCGGCCATTACGTTGCTGCCCGAGGTGCTTTCCTGCGATGCCGTGGGCGGCGGCATCGACTATGTGCTGCTGATGGTATGTCGAGACGTCGCTCACTATCAGCAACTCATCGATGAGCTGTTGGGGCGCGAGGTCGGTGTGGAAACCTACTTTACTTACATAGTGACCAAGCGGGTCAAGGATGTGCCGGTGATTCCGTTGGGCCTGTTGCTGAGTCGTTGAGATAGACATGAGCGGATACAACCTTTGAGCGACAGTCCGGCGCAGCGCTACCGCCATCCGGCGGGCGTGTACTTGGTCTCGGCCACCGAGATGTGGGAACGCTTCAGCTACTACGGCATCACGGCGTTGTTGGTACTGTATTTAACGGCGCCGGTCGTCGCAGATGGCTTCGGTTGGTCGGCCCCCGAGGCGATTCGGTTGTATGGCTTGTATGCCGGGCTCGCGTTTGCCGCGCCGGCCTTCGGCGGCTGGGTGTCGAGCAGTGTGCTCGGCGAGCGTCGCTGCATTCTTTGGGGTGGCGCAGCGATCATGCTGGGGCATGTGTTGCTCGGCGGCCCGGCGTATCTACCGGCGTTGCTCGGTGCGTTCAGCGGCGTGCCGGTTGAAGAGGTGTTACGGCAGTCGGCGTTGGTGCAGGGACGATTGTTACTCGATTCCGCACAACGCGAAGGTCTGCGGCTTGCGTTGTTGAATGTCACGGGATCGGACGCGAATCTCGGTGCGGTCAGTGCCGCCTATGTACTTCGTTCCTGGTCGTTCTTCGGCGGACTGGCGCTCGTCATCGTGGGCACCGCGCTGATCAAGCCCACCATTTCTTCGATCATGGGCAAGCTGTACGCACCCGATGATCCCAAACGCGTGTTCGGCTTCACGCTGTTCATGATGGGCGTGTGGACGGGCTCGTTCTGCGCCAACTTCGTCGCGGGTTCCCTGGGTGAGCGCTTTGGGTGGCACCTCGGTTTCATGGCCGCAGCGGTCGGCATGGCAATTGGTCTTGGCGCGTACGCCGCCTTACAACGCAAGCTGCTCGCGAATATCGGGGAGCGTCCCGACCACACCGGATCGATGCGCACTTGGTTTGCTCGATTTACCAGGCTGACACCGGCGGAGAAGCATCGATTGCGCGTGCTCGCGATGCTGAGCGCATTCACCGTGGTGTATGGCATCGCCTTCTATCAGAAGGCGGGCTTCATTCATCTGCTGGTGCGCGAGAGCGTGGTTCGAGATATCGGCGGATTCGAAGTGCCCGCGGCTTGGTTTTTGAGCATCAGTACGGGTGGCTTTCTGTTGTTTGCACCGATGGTCAGCTATGTCATGGCACGAGCACGGCGACAGCCCGATGCAGCGCAGTGTCTGGTCATGGGGCTGGCGAGCCTCGCCTGTGGCTACGTCATATTCCTGCTGGCTGCGACTTGGGCTGCCGATGCTAACGGCATGCTGTCGATGGCCTGGATCGTAGCGGCCTATCTGTGCTTCGGTCTCGGTGATGTCTTCATCTGGCCGCCGCAGCTCGCCGCGGTCACAGCGCTCGCGCCGGCGTCCATGACCAGCTTCATTGTAGGACTGTGGTATGTCACCGTCGGTGCGGGCGCCTATGGCGCAGGGCTGGTCGGCGCTTGGGCGCGTGAGACCGGAACACAAACGGGATTCACTGTGCTGCTGGTCATGCTAGTCGTGGCGACGCTGTTGGCCTTCGCGTTGCGGCGCTGGATGACGGTCCGTCCCGCCAGCTGGTCTCGCTCTGACTTGCAAGGAGTCGACTCTTGATTGCCAATGATCTGTTGCACTTCGGCCTGGATGAATATCGCGAACGCTTGCGACGCGTGTGGTCGTCGATGGAATCGCGGGGCATCGATGTCTTGTTGCTCACCGATCCGTGCAATCTGTACTACACCACCGGCTACGACGCCTGGTCGTTCTATGTGCCTCAATGCGTACTCATCGAGCGCGGCAGTGATAGACCGGTATGGATTGGTCGTGAGATGGATATGCAAGGCGCGAAACTCACGACGTACCTCGAACCGCAGGATATTGATTCCTACTCCGATGATTTCGTCCAGGCGGCGGACCGTCATCCGATGTCGCGGGTGGCCGAACTCATCCGAGCGCGTGGGTGGGGGCGGGCGCGCATCGGCGTCGAACTCGGCAGTTACTATTTCAGCGCACGCGCCATGGATGTCTTGCGCGCCGAACTGCCCGACGCGCAGTGGCTCGATGCGAGTCTGCTGGTCAACTGGGTGCGCGTGGTGAAGAGTCCGACGGAGATTCGTTACATGCGAGAGGCGGCACAGATCGTACAGGGTGCGATGACCACCGCCATCGAGCGGACTCGCCCCGGCGTGCGTCAATGCGATGTCGCCGGCGCCATCTATCAGGCGTTGATCGGTGGTACCAGAGAATTCGGTGGTCAGTATGCGAGCAGTCCGCCGCTGATGCCGACGGACGAGCGGGTCAATACGCCGCACCTGTCGTGGACCGATCAGCCTTACCGGCCCGGCAGTGTCACGAACTTCGAGCTGGTCGCTTCGCGCCATCGTTATCACATGCCGCTGGGGCGCTCGATTTCGCTGGGTCAGCCCTCGCCGGCGACAGCGACGCTGGAACGTGCACTCATCGACGGTATCGATGAAGTGCTGGCAAGCTTGCGTCCCGGGATGCGTGCCAGCGAAGTCGAGTCGTTGTGGCAGAAGGCTGCGAGCCGGCACGGCGTGCGCAAGCGGGCACGGTGCGGATATTCGATTGGCATCGCTTATCCGCCCACCTTCGGGGAGCAGACCATCAGCTTGCGGCCCAACGATGAGACCGAGCTCGTTCCTGGCATGACGCTGCATCTGATGCCCGGTGTATGGCAGCAGGGCGCAAGCTTGGTCATTACCGAGCCGTTCCTCGTGACTGAATCGGGATGCGAACCGTTCTGCCGCTTGCCGCGAAAGCTGTTCCTTGCGGAGTGAGATCATGGCCAAGAAGTTTCAGCAGATTTTCGGTGTCGGCGGCTGTTTCTTTACTGAGCCGTGGGAGCGGCCGTTGCTCCAGCAGCAGATGCTGAGCCTCGCGGGCAGCGATGAGCCCAAGATCTGCTACATCGGCACCGCGGGCGGTGACAATCCTGCCGACATCGAGCAGTTCTATCGCCAGATGACGCAGCACCGTTGCCGCTTGTCACATCTGAAACTGTTCGAGCCGCATACCGATCGCTTCCAAGAATATTTTCTACAGCAGGACATCATCTACGTCGGTGGCGGTGCGACCCGTAATTTGATGGCACTGTGGCGCGACTGGGGATTGGTCGATGCGCTACGAACGGCGTGGGAGGCGGGCGTGGTGTTGGCGGGCACCAGCGCCGGATCGATTTGCTGGTTCGAAGGCTGCATCACCGATTCGTTGCCTGAGCGTCTGTTGCCGCTTGCCTGCACGGGATTTCTGCGGGGTTCCGGTTGCACCCATTACGACGCTCGGCCAGATCGGCCGCAATCGTTCCAGCGATATTTGCTCGAGGGCGCGATCCCTGCGCCGGGCATTGCCACTGAGAATCACACGGCGCTGTACTACCGCGGCACTGAACTCTTCGAAGTCGTCACCGCCGTGCGTGGCAAGCAGGCGTACCGGCTCGACGTGGTCGACGGTGCGATCAAGCAAAGCGCGCTGCCGGCACGTTACTTGGGCGATTGAGGCTCGACTCGGTCGAATCGCAACGAGGTGTCGGGCAGCTCCAGGTATTCCAGCGTCAAGGCCGACGCCTGGCCGAGTCGATTCATCTC
>NZ_JAEUPY010000386.1 GCF_016790065.1 Steroidobacter sp. | reverse complement strand
CGAGTTATGGGCCATGGCAATCACGCTCAGCATCGTGCTGGTCGAGAACCTGCGTCGCGCCGCCGAACGCATCGTCAACAGCCGAGCCGAGCGCGAGCAGGCCGATCGAATTGCTGATCGACTGCTCGGCGTGAATGGAGTCACGATCGAGCAGCAGGCGCTGTTCCAACACTTCCAGAAGCACGGCACGCTTTCCGCATCGTTCGTGGTGCAAGTGGTGAAGCGCTTGCGCGATCAGGACCCACGCGTAACGCCGGCACTGCAGTGGCTCGAAGAGCAGCTAATCGCACAGGGCACCACCTCCGATCAGATGGTCTACGACGAGCACCAGCGCCAGGGCGCGACCAACGTCACCGTGCGTAACATCATCACCAGCATGCGTCTGATCTCCGACGTGAACTGGGCGGAATTCTTCGAAGCCGTGAGCCTGGTCGAGGCGGCGCTGCGTAAGGATACCAATCTGGCGCAAATGGATTTTGCCACCCGTAACTCGTATCGCAGCGCCATCGAGAACTTGGCGCGCCGCTCCGCGCACAGCGAATTGGAAGTAACGCATATCCTGATCGCCGCTACGCAATCGGTGTCCGCCACCGATCCCGATGAGTCGCGCCAGCGGGACCCCGGCTATCATCTGTTGGGACGTGGACGACATGCTTTCCAGAAAGCCGTTGGCTACCGTGCACCGCTAAATCATTGGCCGCGATCCCTGAGCGACGCAGCCGGGCCCATTGGCTACATTCTTTCGGTGCTGCTGCTCGCTTTGCTCATCATCGCAGTGCCGTTGGCGGTACTGGCGGCCCAGGGCATCGCGCTGGCGCATTTGCTGGTGTGTGCATTGTTGGGAATGATTCCCGCCGTCGACCTCTCGGTGGCGTTAGTGAACCGTGCGGTTACACGCAGCTTCGGCGCAACGATGTTGCCTGCGCTGTCGCTCCGTACGGGGATACCTGCAAGCCTGCGAACCATGATCGTGGTGCCGGCGCTGCTGAACACTCGCGAAGCTATCGAAACCCTTCTCGAACGACTCGAGGTTCACTACCTCGCCTCCTCTCACGGCGAGCTGCATCTAGCGTTGCTGCTGGACTGGACCGACGCAGCGACCGAGCACACTGCTGATGACGCGGCGCTGTTGCAGATTGCGACTGACGGCATCGCTCATCTCAACCGTATCCATGAGGCTCCGTCGCAGGGTGCACGTTTCTATGCTCTGCATCGTCGCCGCATCTGGAGCGAGAGCGAGCAACAATGGATGGGCTGGGAACGCAAACGAGGCAAACTGCACGAGTTGAATCAACTACTGCGTGGCGCCGTCGACACGACGTTCATCACTGCCGATACCACGGTACCGCCGGTGCCACTCGATGTTCGCTACGTCATCACACTCGACGCAGACACGCGCTTGCCGCGGGAGGCCGTGCGGCGCTTGGTCGGCAAGCTGGCGCATCCCCTCAATCGCGCTCGATTCGATACTACGGCCGGCCGAGTCGTCGAAGGCTATGGGGTACTCCAGCCACGGGTGACGCCGTCGCTGCCCATCGGTCGCGAGGGTTCGCTGTTCCAACGCACCTTCTCCAGCATGACCGGCATCGATCCGTATGGCGCGGCCGTCTCCGACGTCTATCAGGATCTGTTCGGCGAAGGCTCGTACGCCGGCAAAGGCATCTACGATGTCGATGCGTTCGAAGCGGCGCTGGCCGACCGGGTACCGACCGGCTCGATGCTCAGCCATGATCTGTTCGAAGGCACCTTCGCACGCGCCGGGCTAGCTTCGGACATCGAGGTCATCGAAGAATTTCCGGCGCGATACGACGTCGCGGCGGAACGTAATCATCGTTGGGTGCGGGGTGACTGGCAGTTACTGCCGTGGCTGCTCGGTCGACCCGACGCGTCTCGACGCGGCACTGGCACGTTACCGCTGCTCGGCCAATGGAAGATGCTCGACAATCTGCGCCGCAGTCTGTCGGCTCCGACCGCCCTGCTCGCGCTGCTGGCAGGCTGGTTACTGCCGTTGCACGCGGCCTGGATATGGACTGCGTTCATACTGACGGCGATTGCACTCCCAGCACTGCTGCCAGCGTTAGCAGCGATCGTGCCTCGACGCGACGTCGTTACGCGCAGTCATCTAACTGCCTGGAGTCAGGACCTGGCGCTCGCCGGCACGCAGATCGGGCTACTCATCGCATTTCTCCCGCATCAAGCCTGGCTCATGGTCGATGCCATCTGTCGCACGCTGTACCGGTTGGCCATCAGCCGACGCAACTTGCTCGAGTGGATCACAGCGGCGCAATCGCAGCTCAGCTCGCAACCGGGCCTGGCTGGTTTCTACCGGCGCATGAGTGCCAGCGTGCTCGTCGCGCTGAGCGCCGTAGCACTAGTTGCCTCGGTAAGGTTTGCAACCATCTGGGTGGCGCTGCCGTTCGTGATGCTATGGATCGCAGCACCGGCGATCGCACGACGGATCAGCGAATCGCCGCCGGTCGCCGGTCGCTTGCCGGCCTCCGCCGCCGATCGCCGAGATTTGCGCCTGGTCGCGCGTCGCACCTGGCGATATTTCGAAACGTTCGTCAACGACCGCGATCACCAGCTGCCGCCGGATAATTTTCAAGAGGATCCGCAGCCGGTGGTGGCGCATCGGACGTCGCCGACCAACATGGGGTTGTATCTGCTGTGTGCCGTCAGCGCGCGCGACTTCGGCTGGACCGGAACGCTGGAGAGCATCGAGCGCCTCGAAGCGACGCTGGCGACCATGCAGCGCTTGCAACGATTTCGCGGCCACTTCTATAACTGGTACGACACGCGCGACCTGCGACCGCTCGAGCCGCAGTATGTATCTTCGGTCGATAGCGGCAATCTGGCGGCGCATCTGCTGACACTCGCAAATGCGTGCCAGGAGTGGCTCCGTGTCCCGATCGATGTCGCAGCTCACTTCGACGGCGTTGCCGATGCCATTCATCTGGCCCGCGATGCCCTGCTGAACCTTCCCGACGATCATCGCACTGAGGCGCTCACGCGCCAGCAGCTCACGGAGTCCTGGTCGGAACTATCCAAAGCTGTCGACCGCGAAACGCCGCCAGCGGATATCACGCTCGCGCTCATCCAGGCCGACACACCCGCGACCATCTTGAGCGTCGGCGCTCGCGCCCTGGCCAGCGAGCACGATGCATGGGCCTATCAGGAACTGCTGTTCTGGGCGGAGGCAACACAACGCTCGATCAGAAGCTGGCAACGCGATCTGCAGGCAGTGGCCGATGCAGACCAGAACATATCGGAACGGCTGCAGGCACTTGCAGCCACTGCCCGCGCGCTAGCTTTGGCGACGGAGTTCGGTTTTCTCCTCGACCCCGAACGCAAGCTGCTGGCCATCGGCTATCGCGTCCCAGAGGGCGCACTCGATGAAAGTTGCTACGACTTGCTGGCCTCCGAGGCGCGGCTCGCCAGCTTCTTTGCAATCGCGAAAAACGATGTGCCGGCAAGCCACTGGTTCCGACTCGGTCGCGCAGTGACGCCGGTGGGACGGGGCGCGGCCCTCATTTCATGGTCAGGCTCGATGTTCGAGTACCTCATGCCATCGCTGGTGATGCGCGCACCGGCAGGCAGCCTGCTCGAGCAGACCAGCCGCCTCATCGTGCGCCGGCAGATCGGCTACGGTGCATCGCTGGACATTCCGTTGGGAGTTTCCGAGTCGGCTTATGGTGCGCGCGATCTGGAACTCACTTATCAATATTCCAACTTCGGCGTGCCGGGCCTCGGGCTCAAACGGGGCCTGAGCGAGAATCTGGTCATCGCGCCGTACGCAACCGGCCTGGCAGCCATGGTCGACCCGAAGGCGGCGATGCAGAACTACGCACACCTTGCCGGCGTAGGCGCATTGGGCAAGTACGGATTCTATGAAGCGCTGGACTACACGCGCACTCGATTGCCGGAAGGAACCGATGTCGTGATCGTCAAGGCGTTCATGGCACACCATCAAGGAATGACCATCACGGCTGCCGCCAATGTTTTATTCGACGGCAGGCTGCGTGCGCGATTCCACTCCGACGCCATGGTGCAAGCCGCCGAACTGCTATTGCACGAACGGACGCCGCGAGATGTGTCCGTCGCTCATCCCCGAGCCGAAGAAATGAAAGCCGCGGCGCGCAGCGACGACCAACAGCTGCCAACGTTGCGACGGCTGCACACTGCGCATTCCGCCGCTCCGCAGACACATATCCTCTCGAACGAGCGCTATGCGGTGATGTTGAGCGCCGCCGGATCCGGGTACAGCAAGTGGGGTGACATAGGCATCACTCGCCCGCAAGAAGACGCCACACGCGACGATTCAGGTAGCTACGTGTTCGTGCGGAACACGGACAGCGGCGCGGTATGGTCGGCCGGCTTTCAGCCTTGCGGCGTGCAACCCGACAGTTATGAAGTCACATTCAGCGAGGATCGGGCGGAGTTCGTCCGCGTCGACGATACCGTCATCACCACTCTCGAGGTGGTCGTTTCCCCGGAAGACAATGCCGAGGTGCGACGCGTATCGATTGCGAATACGGGCAGTAGTGCCATCGAACTCGATGTCACCTCTTACAGTGAGCTTGCACTGGCCCCACCGGCGGCCGACGCAGCCCATCCCGCATTCTCAAAGCTGTTCGTGCAAACCGAGTTCGTGACCAACCTCGGCGTGCTGCTGGCAACCAGGCGACGGCGCGCCAACACCGAGTCGGAAATCTGGGCGGCCCATCATCTGGCGGTCGAAGGCACGCTCGTCGGGGCAGTGGAATACGAAACCGACCGCGCCCGCTTTCTGGGGCGAGGCCGCGAAGTGCATGAACCGATCGCCATCATGGATGGCCGGCCCTTGTCGAACACCGTCGGTACCGTTCTCGACCCGGTCTTCGCACTGAGACAGCGCGTGCGCATCCTGCCGGGTGCGATGGCGCGGCTCTCGTTCTGGACTTGCGTTTCAGCTACTCGCGCGAGCGTGCTGGATCTGTTCGACAAACATCGGGACACCAATGCCTTTAGCCGTGCCGCGACCCTGGCTTGGACGCAAGCGCAGGTCCAGCTGCATCACCTCGGCATCAGCGCCGAAGAAGCACACTTGTTTCAATGTATCGCCGGCCACGTGCTGTTCGCCGATGCGTCCTTGAGGCCATCGTCGGCGGCCATTCAGCGTGGCGGTTGTGCGCGACCTGCACTCTGGGCGCACGGCATCTCCGGCGATGTGCCCATCGTGCTGTTGCGGATCGAGCATATCGAAGACATGGCCATTGCCCGGCAGCTACTGCAGGCACATGAGTACTGGCGCTTGAAGCAACTCGCCGTCGATCTGGTGATCCTGAACGAGCGCGCCGCCTCCTATGTACAGGACCTGCAAATTGCTCTCGAGGGAATGGTCCGCACGCGCCAATCGCAACCGCAGCTGCATATCGACAGCACCAAGGGGTCGGTCTTCGTGTTACGCACCGACCTGGTATCCGCTGAGACACGCGCCACGTTGTCGTCGGTTGCGCGAGCCGTATTCGTCGGCGCGCGAGGCACACTCGCTGATCAACTCCAACGTCGCGCAGGTCCTGCCGATGTTCCAGCAGGAGTGCGGCAGCCGAGAGTGAGTAACGGCACTCGCAGCGGTGGAACGCCTCCGCTCCGACTGGAATTCTTCAACGGCATGGGCGGCTTCGCCGATGATGGGCGCGAGTACGCGATCACTCTGGATGCCGGACAGACCACGCCCGCCCCCTGGATCAATGTGATTGCCAATCCCCACTTCGGCTTTCAGATCTCAGCCGATGGCGGCGGCTATACCTGGTCGGTCAACAGCCGCGACCATCAGCTCACGCAGTGGTGCAACGATCCCGTGACCGACCGGCCGAGCGAAGTTCTATACGTGCGCGATGAAGACACCGGAGCGCTGTGGAGCCCGACTCTTGCACCGGCATCCGAGAGTGACGCGCCGTATCACGTTCGTCACGGCCGGGGCTATAGCCGCTTCGAACATCGCGCCCATGAGATCGCCCTCGATCTGTTGTTGTATGTGCCACTGACGGATGCCGTCAAAATAGCTCGCCTGAGAATCCGCAATACGTCGACGCGAAGTCGGCGCCTCACCGTGACTGCCTACGTCGAATGGGTTCTGGGCACGTCACGCGCCGCCTCTGCACCCTTCGTGGTGACAGAAATCGATGGGCAGAGCGGCGCGATGTTCGCTCGCAATCCCTGGAATTCTCAGTTCGCCTCGCGCATCGCCTTTGCAGATCTCGGCGGCCGACAAACCCAGTGGACTGGCGATCGTCGCGAGTTCCTCGGCCGGCATGGCACACTCGAAAACCCGGCTGCGCTAAGCGGCCTCGCGCCGCTCTCTGGGCGCGTGGGTGCCGGACTCGATCCCTGCAGCGCGCTGCAGGCACCGCTCACGATCGAACCGGACGAATGTATCGAGATCGTTTTCTTGCTGGGTGAAGCCACGAGCCGGGAAGCGGCCAGCTTGCTGGTGAAACAGTATCGCAACGCCGATCTAGATGCCGTGCTGACCCGCGTCAAGGACTTCTGGGACGAAACGCTCGGCGCGATTCGAGTCACAACACCGGATCGTTCCCTGGACCTGATGCTGAACGGCTGGCTGCTGTATCAAACATTGGTTTGCCGCATCTGGGCTCGTTCGGCGTTTTATCAAGCGAGCGGCGCCTACGGATTCCGCGACCAATTGCAGGACGGGATGGCGATCGTGACCTCGCAGCCGGCACTCACTCGTGAACATTTGCTGCGCGCCGCCGGCCGTCAGTTTCTACAAGGCGATGTGCAGCACTGGTGGCTGCCGCCGGCGGGACAAGGCGTTCGTACTCGCATCAGCGACGATCGCGTGTGGTTGGCGTATGCCGCCGCACACTACCTCACCAGAACCGGCGACACCGCGATCCTGGACGAAAGCGCTTCGTATCTCGAAGGTCCCGCGCTGGAACCAGGCCAACACGACGCGTACTTCCAGCCCAATATTTCCGATACCGCCGCGAGCTTGTTCGAACATTGCGCTTGCGCTTTGGATGCTAGCCTCACGCTCGGCACGCACGGTTTGCCATTGATAGGTACCGGCGACTGGAACGATGGCATGAATCGCGTCGGCGAGCAGGGCCGCGGCGAAAGTGTCTGGCTTGGATGGTTTCTATACACGACGCTGTGCGCCTTCGCACCTTTCGCCATGGCCCGCAACGAGATTGCGCGTGCCGAGCGCTGGTTGGCACACGCCGCGACATTACGAGAGTCGCTCGAACGCGAAGGCTGGGACGGCGACTGGTATCGGCGCGGATACTATGACGACGGCACGTTGTTGGGCTCGGCCGTGAGCGACGAGTGTCGCATCGACTCCATTGCGCAGTCCTGGAGCGTCATCTCAGGCGCCGCCGATGCGAGTCGCGCAACTCGCGCCATGGCAGCTGTCGACCAACACCTCATCCGGCCCGACGACGGTCTGGCGCTGCTGTTCACACCGCCGTTCGATCGCACGTTGCTCGATCCTGGCTACGTCAAAGGTTATCCACCCGGCATACGGGAGAATGGCGGACAGTACACTCACGCCGCCGCGTGGTCAGTCATCGCCTTCGCGCAACTGGGCCAAGGAAACCAGGCAGCTGCGCTGTTTTCGCTATTGAATCCAATCAATCGCACCAGCACGCGAACAGCCGTGCGTCGCTACAAGGTGGAACCCTATGTCGTCGCCGCCGATGTTTATTCAGTGGCACCTCACGTCGGCCGCGGTGGTTGGACGTGGTACACAGGGTCAGCAGGATGGCTATACCGTGCCGGCATCGAAGCCATGCTCGGCCTGCACGTTCAGGGCACGCAACTGTTGCTGAAGCCTTGCATTCCGAAAGAATGGCCGCGTTTCGATGTGATGTTCAGATATCGATCGGCGCGCTACGAAATCGCCGTCATGAATCCCAACGGCGTGAGTCGCGGCGTGGCGATGCTCACTGTAGATGGATTGCCGATACATTCCAGCGAGCCCTGTATAAAGTTGCTGGACGACGGCGCGCTCCATCACGTCGAGTTGACGCTCGGTTCAGTCGAGGCTGCGCACGTCCAGTAAATCCTGGACTCGCAGCACGCCGCGAACGTGCTCCGTAACGTGCAGAGCTTCGATGCGCACGACATCTGTCCCGACGAAGCCGCTGAGCTCGACGATTCCGGCCAGCGTCGTCACATGAATGTCATAGCTGGCGGTCATCGAGTCCTCATCCAGCGCCGCCCTCACTTTCGCCGTGATGACACCGTCCGTGATCGCCTCTCGTGTCCGTTGTGTACTCATGGCGATCTCCGCTTGTCGCTTACTACCGGCTCACCGTTATGCGCCTTCCACGACCAGAACGCGAGGGAAACTGCTGTATGTGCGCCACCGCACCGAGGACAGCGTCCGGGCGGCTCATCCTCGCAATCACGTTCGTCGTAGCATCGTGAGGACAAGTGCATGAATACCGAATTCAAAGCCGTCCTCGAAGCGCATCAGAACGCCTCGACCAAGCGCGCACTATGGCAGCTCGCAAACACCTTGGTGCCGTACCTGCTCCTGTGGATTGCGATGTACTGGACACTGCAGGTGTCGCTATGGCTCACCGGACTGCTGGCAATCCTCTCCGGCACCTTGCTGGTGCGCATTTTCATCATCTTCCATGACTGCACGCACGGCTCCTACTTTCGTTCTCGGCGTGCCAACGATATCGTCGGGCGAATCGCTGGCGCGCTGACCTTCAGTCCGTACCAACATTGGCGGTGGGAGCACGCGATACATCACGGCAGTGCCGGGAATCTCGACCGCCGCGGAACCGGCGACATTTGGACCATGACGGTCCAGGAGTATTTGAGCGCGCCGCGCCCGCGTCGTCTTCAATATCGGATGACGCGCAATCCACTGGTACTGTTCGTGCTGGCGCCGCTATTCGTCTTCGTCATCAAGCAACGCTTTGCGTCGGCGAACGCGCCGCGGCGACAACGCCATTCGGTTTGGTGGCTGAACCTGACGCTACTGATCAGCACGACGCTACTGAGCTCGATCTTCGGCCTGCTGCCTTACCTGCTCATTCAAGCCATCGTCATCACGGTCGCTGGCTCGGCCGGCCTGTGGTTTTTCTATGTTCAGCATCAGTTCCAAGGCGTGTACTGGGAACGCGACGACCAGTGGGACTACACGGCAGCCGCGCTGCGTGGCAGTTCATACTACAAGCTGCCGAAGGTGCTGCAATGGATCTCAGGAAACATCGGCTTTCATCACATCCACCACCTCAGCCCGCGGATTCCCAACTACAACTTGCAGCGCTGCCATGACAGCGACCCGCGCTTCGCCGAGGTCACGTCGTTGTCGCTGTGGTCGAGTTTGAAATCGCTACAGTTCCGCTTTTGGGACGAGCAGACCAAAGCGCTGGTCGGTTATGCGCACCTTCGCAGCCTGGCTGCAGGCGCGAGCACGGCCAACAAGTTGGGCTCGGTACGTCCGGCGACTGGAATCAATACGGAGTAAGGGCCGGCAGCAGCCGATCGAATTCCTTCTTGACCACGGCGTAGCATTCGCAAGTGCGTGCCTCCAAGCCGACACGGTCGAGCACTTTGATGCGGCCCCGGCTGTATTTGATGAGTCCGGCGTTCTGCAGATTGCCGGCCGCCTCGGTCACGCCTTCACGACGCACCCCCAGCATGTTGGCGATCAATTCCTGGGTCATCACCAACTCGTTGCCGACCAAACGATCCAGGCTCAATAACAGCCAGCGGCACAGTTGCTGATCGAGCGAATGATGCCGGTTGCACACCGCCGTCTGCGCCATTTGTGTCAGCAGTGCCTGCGTGTACCTCAGCAGCAGATGCTGCATGGGCCCGCCCAGCGTGAATTCTTGTTTCAGAAATTTGCCGGACCATCGATAAGCGTAGCCGGCACTCTGCACCACTGCCCGGCTCGGAGTAGTTTCGCCGCCCATGAACAACGACACACCGATGATCCCCTCGCTGCCGACCACGGCAATTTCCACTGAGGAACCGTTCGCCAACGTGTAAAGGAGTGAAACGATCGCGGTGGTCGGAAAGTACACGGCTCGCTGCCGACTACCGGATTCATACAAGGCTTCGCCCAGCGACAGCTCCACCAATTTCAGACTCTTGCTCACGCGCTCCAGATCTTCCGCCGGCAACGCGGCCAGCAGATAGTTCTGACGAGGATCGTGAGATGCCTTCATCGAGAGGGCCTGAGCATAGTTGAGTCCGAACCAGCCGTTTCTGTGCGGTATCGTACACAACTTCACGTCGACCCGGCATCCAATCGGAAAACACCGCGTAAGACGAAGCGTTACACCGGGCGTGACATCGCTGAGTTCGCTACCGCACCGACGCCAGCGCGCTTCCAGCGCACAGTTGCCAGCGACGCGCCGTGACTATCGTCATGGCCCCACCACCCACTTCAAGGAGTAAGCATGCGTCGCACTACACTCGGAAGCCGCTGGAACGTACCGCGCCGGCACTACGCAGGCGGCTGGCGGCAAAATCCATGGATCAACGCCATGTATCTCGCCGTGCATGCTCGGAACGAAAACGCTGACTCCGCTGGCTCGAACGCACAACCGGACCAGCAGCAAACAGCGTCCGTGAAGACTTGGGAAAATGAAGGCGGTAGCCTCAGCAAGTAAGCTTATGCACCGTCCCCCGTCCTGATGCTGGGTCGGTACGTCGCAGGGCTGGCCCTGACAAAGAGCCCAATGCGAGTTCATACATCTCGTTGGCGCCTCGATAACAGGCACACGATGCCGATTCGAGTGCAGGCCCGTCCAGAATAGTCACGGTGCCACGCCGGTAATCGATCAAACCTTCGGCTCGCAACGAGTTGGCGGCATTGGTGACTCCCACCCGCCGCACGCCCAGCATCTGTGCCAGAAACTCCTGGGTGACATGAAACTGATTGCCACGCGCTCGATCGCGATTCATCAGCAGCCGCTGCGCCAGACGCGCTCGCACCTGGTGATAGTGCGAGCAAACTGTCGTCTGGGCCAGTTGTCCCATCAGCACACTCACATAACAGTTCAGCAGCCGGCGCAAAGCGCTGCTGTTCCGTAAATGCCGCTGAAACATGGCAGCACCGAGCCGCCGCGCCGTCCCTGACCGCTGGACTATCGCATGCTGTGCGGAGGTGCCGACGCCCAGGATGAGCGAGGAGCCCAGCATACCCTCGTGACCGACGCTACCAACCTCCAGACGCGAGCCGTCACGCAGCTGCGTGATCAAGGAGACGATGCCATCGCTCGGGAAGTACACATGACTGATCCGCTCGCCGGTTCTGTAGATAACTTCGGCAGAACGCAGCTCGACGCGCTCGAAGTCCGCAAACAAGCGTTGTCGGTCCGGCCCGGCCAAGGTGGCCAGCAAACGGTTCTCGCCGGCACTTTGTTTGAAAGAAACCAATGCGTTCTCGCAGCATGGCAGGAAGATTTTCTAGCCTGGCGCCGAGAGTACTCGTACCGGAGTCAGTGCGATGTACGTTGGCGCACACTGCAAGCAACGTCGTTATTGAAGGCTGGCACGTCAGCCAGCATCACTCGACGACGATCAATCCCTGATTGTCCAGCACCGAGAACAGGCCGTTGCCGAAGTACTGCAGTCGAACAGATTGATACTGTGTGCCGGAGATGAAGCCGGCGGTGCCGGTCGTCGAGCGCGGCTTCGGGTTGTAAAGCGACCCGTTACTCGAGCCGGCGACGAAGCGGCTGCCATCGGCCGATAGGCTCAGCGCATTCCAGATCTGATTGCCTGAGCCAAGGTCCGTCCAGCTGTAGCCGCCGTCGGAGGAAAGAGAGACCACGCCGTTGATAGCGCCGACCATCAAGGTGCTGCCATCGCCGGAGACCGCAACCCCGCTCGGCGACGCCGTGCCGCTCTGGGGTTGCCAGGTGGCACCATAGTCGAACGATACAAAGAGTCTGTTGTTGCCCGTCGTCACCGCAAGCGTGGCACCGTCAGCCGATGCGGCGAGTTTCGCTATGATCGTCGTCGTCGGGACCACGCCCGTCCACGTGGCACCACCGTCCGAGGAGACTTCCACATAGACAGAAGTGAAGGACGCTGCGGCGAGGTGCATGCCGTCGGCGGACGACGTGACGGCGCTCCAGATACTGGAACTCAATCTCTGCTTCCAGGTGGCTCCGGCGTCCGTCGAGGTATAGACGAAGCCGTTGCTATCGGCCGCGATCAGACGCATACCGTCAGCCGACGATGCGACGCTGCTCCACGATCCGAAGGGAGTATTGCTCTGAGCCCAAGTCACACCTGCGTCCGATGACGTATAGATGTAACTGCCAGCGGCAGCAGCGGCGAGACGATTGCCGTCGGCCGATGAAGCCACTCCGCGCCACTGCCGCGTGCCCGAGCCAGGCTGCGCTGTCCAGGTGCTACCGTAATCTGTCGAGGTGTAAATGAGTTGATTGTTTGCGACTGCGGCCACGCGCGAGCCATCGGCGGACGATGCGATGGACGTCCATTCCGCAGAGGGCGAGCGTCGCACCCATGCCGTACCGGCCAAACCCACTCGGATGGATTGCCCTGTATTCTGCGCAACCTTCCAACCGCCGGCACCGACGCCGGAGACTTCGACGATGTCTCCAAGTGCCGCTACAGCAGGCAATGTGATGGTGACTTGAGCGGCATTGTCCGCGAGGTAACCCGTGTTGGTTGCCGCTTGCGCACTGCTGCCGGTGACCTGCACCCAAGTGATGCCCGGACCGGCACTGCCGGCGGCACCAGTCGCACCAGTCGCACCAGTCGCACCGGTCGCACCGGTCGCTCCCACCGCGCCGTCATCACCGCCGCAGCCAGCCAATGCAAGGACTGCCACGCTCGCAACCAGCGTCGCCCCAACTCGCGTCACATTTTTTGACATCACAACACCCGCTACTCCATTCGTTGTTGCGTCCTCGTATCGACATGTAGTGAAAAATCTTTAGGGGATAAACTCAGCCACTCTCAAGGGGACCGAGTCAGCTCCACCCAATGCGGCAATGAGTAGACCCAGAAGCCTTCGAACACCGAGTTGGCGCTGGCAGCGCCGTTCAGCACGTCGCCCCGCAGTTTCAGCCTGAGTTCGGTGACATGCGCATGGCGCTTGGTATCCGCAGTCTCGATCTGCGCCAGCGTGTTACCGGTGAGCGTGCCGTTCACGAACTTCACATCGTTGAGCAGGGCCTCCTGGCGGACGCTGCTACGATTGCCGAAGCGAGGTTCGCCACCGATCCTGACATGCACATCGCCCGACGGCTGCACGCTCAGTTTGATTGGCAACTGTCCTTGGTAGGTATGCACCGTCCCCTGCCAGTTACCGACCAACTCCGCAGCAGGCTTGAATGGCTGGACTGCAGGCGCGCTTGCAGGAGCAGGGTCCTGCCAATCCTTCAGCACGCTCTTCAGCAGTACGTCAGTGAGCTTGCCCGCTCCGCCGTCTGCATTCGCCAGCACGGCGACGCCAACGCGACGCGACGGCACCAGACGAAAATTCGTCGATACGCCCGAGTGACTCCCTGCGTGACCGATGACCCGATAACTGCCTCTGGTAGAGACACCCCAACCCTGCGCGTAGCCTGTTCCATTCGGGGCTGCCACACGCACTGGGCTGGAGGCTTCATCGGCGGGTTGCTCGGACAAGCGATCGATAGACGCATCATTCAGAATGGCGCGCTGATCGGGCAGCGGCGTCTTCAGCATGAACAGTCCCATGCGTGCCAGATCGTGCACGCTTGCATAGACCGATCCCGCGCCTTGATCGGTGCCGCCATAGGCGGGAATACGCTTGCGGTCGTAGTCGTAACGAGCCACCTCATATTTCTCGAGACCCGGCGCGACTTCCACCGAAGAATGCGTCATGCCCAGCGGTAAGAACACATCCTGACGCATGTAGTCGGCGAAGCTCTTGCCGGACACCTGCGCGATCAAATGTCCCAGCACGCCGTAGCCGATGTTCGAATACAAATATCGCTCACCCGCCGGCGCAACCACGATGCCGTAACGACGAATCGCTTCGCTCTCGGACGGCATGTTGCGCATGTCTTCGCCGAAGAAAGTCTGATCGCCGCCCGGCAGGCCCGAGGTGTGATTCAGTAACCGGCGCACCGTGACCTGCTGCGGATCGCCGATCCAGGAGCGCAGGCGATCTTCGCCGAGATAATCGTTCGACGGTCCGTCGAGATTGACTTTGCCTTTCTCAACCAGCGTCATCACGCCCACCGCGGTCAAACTCTTGGACACCGAAGCGAGGTTGAACACTGAGTGTGCATTGACGGGAATGCGATTCTCCATATCGGCCCAACCGAAGCCCTCCTCCCAAACGATCTTGCCGTCCTGCCAGACCGCCACGGCGATGCCGGGCACACCGTTCGCCTGCATATGCTTGCGAATTGCCTCGCGCTCGGCCTGAAACGGCTGAGCCAACACGCCAGCCGGCAAGGCCAGACAGATCGCCGGCAAAACAAACATTCGCTTCAAGATCATGGCTGCCCCTGATGGCTGACGAAGTCGACGTCCGGCCAGGACCGGGCGCCGGATAAAAACGGAGTATTGGCGCTGTCCCGCAGATACTTATCGAAGAACTCCAGCACGTATCGATTGGTAATCTCATGTGCCAGACGCGGATACATCAACGCAGGATCGACCGCTTCGAACAACGTACGATCCGAGAAATGCCGATGAGCGGTGCCGCGCACAGTAAGGTCATACCAGTCAGCTGCCGTTCTGGAGTACATGCGCCAGAACAAACTATCGCCCGCCAGCATGGTCTCCATCCCCGCGGCGCCGGGATCAGCCGGCCGCTCTTTGTTTGCATGCATCTGGAGAATGGGCCGACGTGTGCCAGTCTCCACTGCCTTGATGTAGAGGCGCCCATCCAGATTGACTGCCGCCTTGATACGCGGCTCATCGTGACTAGCCTGCAACGAGGCCACCCCACCCAAGGACCAGCCCAGCGCTCCCACTCGGGACAGATCCAGTCGGCGATAAAACAAACTGTCGCGCCGTTCGTTCAAGGACTGTAAGCGATCCAGCGCGAAGGAGATGTCCGCAACGTGCACGGGAATTTGCAGTTCGGAGATCTGCCGTATCCACTGCTGCAGCATCTCGGTTGCGGATAGCGTCTGGCGCTGTTCGGCACTTACCGCCGGCATGTTGCGATCTCTTTTATAGACATAGCCATCGGGGAAGCGCTCGATGCGACTCACGTCCGTGTGACCAATGCTGATCACCACGTAACCCTGACTGGCCAGGAACTCCGTTTGAAAGGTCCCGCTGAAATGGGGATAGCCCGAGCCGGGGCTGTAGACGAGCACCGGGAATGGAGCAGCCTGGCAGACGATCGGCGCATTCAACACTGAGTTCGTCCGTACTGCTGCTGCCGCATCGAGCCAGGTCGTGCTCGCATCGCGCGGGTACAGTTCGCGGCTTAGAGCATAAGGCGCGCGCGTCGGCTCTCCCTTAAAAGACGCGGGATACCAGATCTGCACCATGAGATGTCGCTTATCGGTGGGGTCCGACGTGCTCAACTCATCGCGTGCCGTGTCTATCCACAACTCCTCGACGGTGCCCGTTTGAAACGGGCCGCGTGCTTCTCCGGCGAATGCATGGACGGGGACTCGAACATCGTCGGCCGCAAGCGCCAGCATCGCAGCCAAGGAGAGGCAGAGCCCCGCAATCAGCGGCACCCTAAAGTGAAGTTGCGCGACCACGGCTACTGCTTGCTCAGCTCGACCCAATGCGTCAGAGCACCGCTGCGCTCGTCCTCCGACATCACTGCCAGGCCGCCATTCAACAGCGAGCCGCGCAGCTTCAAGTTCAAATACAGAATGTCAGGCGCACGCAGCGCCGCTTCTTCGGTATCCAGTTCGCTGGCGAAATTGCCGCTGAATATGCCGTTCTCGAACAGCGCCTCTGACACCAGACTGGTCCGCTGCCCGTTCAACTGAGCGTGCACGTCGCCAGAAGGAAAGAACTCAACAGTCAGCGGCACATCGGCTTTGTAAGTGCGCACCGCACCCGACCACTTCCCCGCCAACTGCGTCGGTGTGGTAAATGCCCCAGGCGGTTGCCAGTCCGGCTTCTTGTCCGTCCGCCATTTCGGCAACACTGTTTGCAGCACCTTGTCGGCAATGGCGCGATGGCGTCCTTGTCTTTGGTTCGTCAGCACCACGACCGCGACGTCCTCAGCGGGAATCAACAGCAGCACCACGCCTACGCCCGGCATACCGCCGCCATGCTCAACCACTCGATAGCCATCGGTACGGTTCACGATCTTCCAGCTGACGCCGTGGCCCTCGTTGCCCTCGGCTGGAAATGTTCGTCGCTGCATCTCGTCCAGCGACGCATCGGACAGAATCCGTTTCTGATCCGCCAGCCGGTCCTTCATATGAAACATCGCGAACCGCAACAGATCGTGAGCACTGCCATACACAGCGGAGGCACCGGCATGATCCGAGTCATAGAAAGGAATGGGTACACCGGCATCCGAATAACGCACTGCTTGATCACGCTCCAGGCCAGGCGGCACGCCGACCGAGGTGCGAGTCAGTCCGAGGGGAATGAAGACCTGCTCCGATAGGAAGGCAGCGTAGCTCTTGCCGGACACCCGACTGATCACATGATCCAGCACTCCGTAGCCCAGATTGGAATACTCCAGCTTCTCCCCGGGCGCGGTGATCAGATTACCGAAGCGCAAAATGGTCTCATCCCGCGACGGCACGCGATACGACTCATCGCTGTAGATGAGGTGGTAGTGCAGCGGCAAACCGGACGAATGATTGGCCACCCGGCGCACCGTTGCATCACGCGCGTCACCGACACGAGCTACCAGCTTGGCGGAGCCCAGGTAGTCGTTCACCGGTTTGTCCAGATCGATCTGCCCGGACTGCACCAGTGTCATGAGCGCGGTCGCCGTGAACGGCTTGGTGATCGACGCCAGCGAGTACAGGGTGTGCTCGGTGGCGGGGACGCGATTCTCGCGATCCGCCCAGCCGAACCCCTCCTCCCACACGATCTTGCCCCGCTGACTCAAGGCGACCGCGACCGAAGGGACATGCCCTTCGACCATCTGCTCGCGGATATATGCACGAACGCTGTCGAAACGATCCGCCGCGTGAACGTCGGATTGCGCGACGAGCAGGCACGCGCATAGAGCAACACTAACTCTCATGAGCTTCGTCCCTGAATCAGTAACGGAACGAAACGGTGCCCATGACCGTCCGGAACGGATCGCGGGTGACACGCACGGCACCGAAGCCGGAGTACATGGTCGACTCCAGCAGATTCCTGATATTCATGCCCACCTGCACCCGATCGGTCACCGGATAGGTCGCCCCCAGGTCGACTCGCGTGTAGGACGGCCACTTGTACAAATTATCGTCGGAGGCGAACCGTTCGCCCACGTGCTGCATCGATGTGGTCAGCGCCAAACCGCGCGCCAGGCCGTCTTGAATTTCATAACTCACGTAGGCTGACAGCGTCTGTTTCGGAACGTGGTAGAAACTGTTGCCGACATTGGCATCGGCTTTAGTGATTTCGGTGGAGTTGTAGCCGTAACCCACATACATCGACAGTCCCGGGCTCGGGCTACCTTCCAGCGAGATCTCGAACCCCTTGGAACTCACGCCACCCAGCGGCAGGCGAAAACCCGGGTGGGCTTCGTCAAACACCAGCAGATTGTCCTTGTCGATGTCGAAGAACACCACATTGCCGGAGAAGCCACTGTCGCTGAACGTCAGCTTCGCGCCGACTTCGTACTGCAGGCCGAGTTCGGGCTGCACCACTGAACCGCGGCCGAAAATGTTGGCCAGACGCGGCACGAACGACTCGTTGCGACTGGCGAACAACGTTATCCAATCGGCCGCGTCATACAGCAAACCAAACTGCGTCGACCAGATCTGGTCCTGCATATCGGTGGAGCGCAGCGCGCCCTGAAAGACCTGATATCGGTCTTGGCTTTCGTAGTCCGAATAACGTGCGCCACCCAGCACATGGAACCGCCCGAGACTCAGACGGTCCTGCACGAACGCTTCGGACACTTTGGTGCTGGCATTGTCCTCATCGAACGGGATGACGTTCGGCAGCACGATGGTGCCGTACACCGGCGTGAAAATATCGATGGGCGTGATGCCGATGAAGGCGTAGGAATAATCCGAATCCGTCTTGGTGTGATCGACACCGACGGCCACGTCGTGAGTAACTGCCCCCGTGCTGAAGCTCCACTTGAGATCCAAGTGCGCAACCTCGGTCTTATAGTCGCCGCCTCGCTCCAAGGTGTAAGAGCGACCCAGCGTGCGATTGTTCGCCGCCAACAAGCCCGTCTGTATCTGCTCCCGATCGCCGCGCGCGCGATGATGTGAGAGTGCGACGTTCAGTGACACGCTATCGCTGAACTCGTGAGAAAAACGCGCGTTTGCATCGAGGTCGCTGTAGAAGATGCTCACCTCTCCGTAACCTTCCGGAGCGGTAATGTTGGTGTCGTACTGCAAGTTGGTGCTCAACGGCAACCGGCCCACAGGATTCGGCACCAGCCCACCGATCACCGGCACACGGCCATCGCTATAGCCGTCCGCCCACTCGACCTTGTCGTAGTAGCCATCGAGGGTCAGCACCGTACGATCGCTGAAACGAAACTCGACCACGGGTGCGACGAATATGTCTTCGAGCCCGGAGTTGTCGAATGCCGTGTCTGTTTTGAAGTACGCAGTGTTCAGCCGAGCACCGATCTTCTCCGTCAGCGGCCCGCCGATGTCCATGCTGTAGTTCTGTTCGTTGTCGCTGCCGAACTGCAGACTGCCGCTGGCACCGAATTGCGACTGCGGACGTTTGGTCACCAGATTCACGACCGCGCCCGGCTCCATCGGTCCGTACAGCACCGAGGCCGGTCCCTTGAGCACTTCGACCCGCTCGACGTTGGCCATCTTCAGCGTGCCGTTGGTGAAACGGCGTGCCATGCCGTTCCAAGTAAATGACGAGGGAAAGCCGCGCGAGCGCACGTCGTCGTAAAGCACATTCGAGGAACCGCTCGGCACCAGGTTTGGCGTGAAGCGCACCACGTCGGTGATTTTCTTGGCCTGCACGTTCTCGATGAACTCGGCATCGAACACGTTGACGGTCTGCGGCACATCGTTGACCGTACTGCGGACGCCCCGGCCGAACACCGTCACCTCTTCCAACTGCGGTCGATTCGTTTTGACCGTGGACTCGTTCGGTGTGCTGCTGGTTGCAGCTTGAGCGAGCACCACTCGCCCCGTGTCAGTGCCGCCGCGGGTGCTCGATGCGGGCACCAAACCGTTGTGGGTCGGACTCGCGTTGCTCGATTGTTCCATCGACGCCGGCGTAATCACCATGGCGCCGCCGGGAGCCAGGTAGACGCGAAATGCAGTTGCCTTCAACAGGATCGCTACGGCTTCCTGCGCGGTGTACTCACCCTTCACACCGTTGGTATGAATTCGTCGCAGTTGCTCGGGTTCATAGACCAGATCGACGTCGGACTGTTGTGCCAACGCCTTCAATGCAGAAACCAGTTCGCCCGCGGGCAGATTTAGATGTGAGCGCGTGTCCGCCGCGGCGTGCGCCGAAATGGCCAATGCACACATCGTCACAATGCTGCCGCACTTCGGCATACGTTTTTTCAACATGCCAGACTCCCACGCGGCTGTAATGAAGTTTGGGCGCCGCTGGGTAATACCACGGACGGGATGCGCAAATCCCGCCACCCCGCGCGATCAATCTTTGGCGCGGACGTCGCCCTCTACCGTTTCTCGCACCTGGACGCCGAAGCCGTTGCGAAGCACGTGAATGAAATCGTCGGCATTGGTCGCACGAAACTTGCCGCTGATACGCAGTGACGCGAGCTTGGGTCCCTCGACCTGAATCTTGCGCGATGTATAGCGATTGAACTCAGTCACGGCATCGACCAACAAGGTTTCATCGAAGATGAGATAGCCTCGCCGCCAGCTCAATGCGTCTTCAGCCTCACGCACTGACCTTCTCTGCACCAGCACGGCGGCGTTGGCAGTGTGCGCCACTTCACCAGCGGTCAGCAGTTCCGAGATCGCGCTGCCGTCCTTCTGCTCGAGCCGCACCTTGCCCTCAGTGACCACGACTTGCAGATCCTCGCCGTAGCGGCGAACGGAGAACTGCGTGCCGACTGCGACCACGCGCTTGCCACCGATGTCGACCACGAAAGGTCGCGAGGCATCCTTGGCCACCTCGAAGAATGCTTCGCCGGCATCGAGCGCGATGTAACGCTGCGTTTGGGTCAACGCCACCCGAACCTTACTGGCCGTGTTCAGCGTCATGGTCGAGCCGTCGCTCAATGGAATGGACGACACGCCGCCGATCACTGTGGTGTAACGACCGTCAGAGTTCGACGAGTTGAAGTAAACGCCCGCTGCCACTGCCAGCAGCACACTGGCCGCCAGCGCGACCAGCCTTGGCCGCGACACGCGAACCAGCGGGCGCGCCGCTGCGTCAGAGCGCTTTCTGAAGAAAGGCGATGTCCCCCAGCGTCCGCGGCGGGGAGGAATGCCAGGCTTCGCCCCCGCGGCGAGGGCTTTCAGACGGGCGATGCGTTCCCACCCAGCCTCCAGGCGCAGGAAAGCGACGCGGTTGGCCGTGTCCGCCTCCAGCCAGTCGGCCAGTTCCCGCTGCTCCTGTTCGCTCAGCAGCCCGGTATCGCGCTTGGCCAGCCAGGCGCTCGCGCTGGCTTCAATCTGCTTGCTGCTTTCCATGCTCGTTGCGCTCCTCAGGGGCCGGCTTGGTGACGATGGCGATCGCCTTCCCGAACACCGCGTCCGTCAGCTGCCTCATGGCTTTCATGATGTGTTTCTCCACGGTCTTCTCGCTCAGCCCCAGGCGGGCCGCCACCTCTCGCTGTGAAATCTCATCGACTCGACGCATCCAGACCACTTGCCGGCGTGTTTCCGGCAGCTCGTCGAAGGCCTCCGCCAGCTGTCGCAATTCCTGATGCGCGAGCGTGCGCTGCTCGGGCGACAAATCGTCCACCAACACGTTCAGCGCTTCGAGATCCCCGACCGAATCGATGGCCACGATCCGCTGCTTACGGATGCGGTCAGCCATCAGGTTGCGTGCAATCGAGAAAATGAAAGGCCGGGCCGAGGTCGGAATATGCTTGCGCGCCGACTCGTAGGCCCGAATGTAGGTTTCCTGCCGCAGGTCGTGAATGTCTTCGGGATTGGGCCAGCAACGACTCAGGTAGCGGGTCAACGCGTCTTCGTGCACGACGACCTCGCTTTTGAACCAGACGTCCAGCGGCTCACTCATCGGTACAAGATAAACCCGCCAGCGGTGCGAAACACACCGCTGCAAATATTTTCCTGGAGCCGTAGGGAAATGCGCCCGCCGTCCGTGGTACTTCAAATGGGCGGCATCAGTTCCTTCGCAACTCCACCCAATGCGTCAGCGCGCCGGCGCGCCAGTCCTCCGATGTGGTGGCAGCCCCGCCGGTGAGCCGATCGCCGCGTAGGCGTAGCGACAAGTCGAGCATGCCAGGATCGTTCCAACGCGCATCCGGCGTATCGAGCTGGCCAGCCATCAAGCCTTCGAACAACCCGTCGTTGTACCGGACCTGCCGCACGATGCTCACATGTTGACCGCGAAGGCCGGCACGCACTTCGCCCGAGGCCAGAAATTCGACGGTGATGGGGATCTCCGATTTGTAAGTGTGCAGGCTGCCCGACCACTTGCCTTGCAGTTGGGGTCCGGGCACGAACGGAGGATTGTCGCCACGTTCTTGCTTCGGCTGCGGCCGCCACTTGGGTAGCAGTGTCTGCAGCACCTTGTCCGCAATGGCGCGATGGCGACCCTGCCGATGATTGGTCAGCACCGCGACCGCGATGTCTTCAGAGGGAATCATCAACAACACCACGCCGACGCCCGGCATGCCGCCGCCATGCTCGACGGTGCGGTAGCCGTTGTCGCGATCCACGATGTTCCAGCTGACGCCGTAGCCCGACCGCTCCGATTCGTTGACGGTGCGACGCTGCATCTCATCGAGTGACGCATCGGACAGGATGGCTCGCTGGTCGGGGCGATGATCTTTCAAATGAAACATCGCGAACCGTACCAAGTCGTGAGCACTGCCATAGACCGCCGAGGCACCTTGGTGATCCGAATCGTAGAATGCGATTCGCGATCCATCGGGGTTGTAACGCACGGCTGCCAGAGATTCGGTCGCGGGACTGAGGCCCACCGACATGCGCGTGAGCCCGAGCGGAGCGAACACTTCGGCGGCCATGAAATCCGCATAGCTCATGCCCGAAACCCGGCGGATGATGTAGTCGAGCACCCCGTAGCCGAGATTCGAATACTCGACACGTTCGCCGGGCAACGTGATCAAGTTGCCGTAGTGAGCGAGGGTCTCCTCGGTGGACGCCTTGCGATAAGGCTCATCGCTGTAGATCAAGTGATAGTGCAACGGCAGCCCTGAGGAGTGATTGGCCACTCGTCGCACCGTCGCATCGCGTGCATCTCCCACTCGTGCTTTGAGCTGCGCGGCACCGAGGTAGTCGTTCACCGGCTTGTCCAGATCCACCTTGCCGGCTTGAACCAATGTCATCAGCCCAGTGGCAGTGATCGGCTTGGAGATGGACGCGAGCGAGAACATCGTGTGCTCAGTGGCGGGAATACGATTCTCGCGATCCGCCCAGCCGAAGCCCTGCTCCCAAACGATGCGCCCTCGCTGACTGACAGCCACGGAGATACCCGCGATATCGCCCTCGACTCGCTGCGCCTCGATGAAGGAGCGAACCGAATCGAATCGATCGGCGGCGCCTGCCTGCGCGATGCCAGCCAACGACAGCAGCAGGACTGCAAGATTTCTCATGGCGAATTCCTCTGCAGCTCGGTCCAATGCGGCAGTCCATAGACCCAATTCACTTTGGGATCGTTGATGTTGTTCGCGGCCACGCTGCCGTTGAGAACGGCGCCTCGCAGCGTGAGATCCAGCGCCACTTCATGCGGATAGCGCTTGGTGTCCCCAGTCGGGATCTGACTGAGCGCATAGCCCTTCAAACGGCCTTTTTCGAATGTCACATTGTTCAACAGCGTGGTCCGCTGCGAGCCAATCTGCACATGAACGTCGCCACTCGCCAGCACTCGCAACCGAATCGGCAGTTCGCCTTCGTATGTATGGACTTTGCCGCTCCACTCTCCCTGCAACTCGGCCGTCGGCTGAAACGCCGGCGGCGGTGTCGGTGCTGCGTTCTGCGACGGCAGCGAGTTCCAGTCGGGCAGCACTGACTGAATCACGGCATCGCGCATGCGATACAGCTTCGAGCCCACGGACGCATTCACCAGCATGACGACGCACAAGTTCTGCGACGGGATCATGGACAGATCGGTGGTCACACCCGCCATCGAGCCGGCATGGCCATACGCCACATAGTTGCCGTACTTGCGGGCCTGCCAGCCCACCGTACCGATCATGCCGCCATCGTCGGAGGGCGAGGCACTGGTCATCTGATCGACGGCGGCGTCGTTCAAGATCGGACGCTGATCGCGCAGACGGTTCTTCAAGAAGAACATGCCCAAGCGCACCAAATCGTGAGCACTGGAATAGGCCGCCGCTGAGCCCGGCTCGCCGAATCCATACATCGGCACCGGCTGACGAGTGCGGTCATAGCGCACCGCCTGAAACCGTTTCAGCTCCGGACCGACATCGACGGCTGAATGCGTCATACCGAGAGGCATGAACACTGCGCTTCGCAGGTATTCGGAGTAGCTCTGGCCCGACACACGTTCGATCACATAACCGAGCGCGCCGTAGCCCAAGTTGGTGTATTCCCAACGTTCTCCCGGGACCGCAACCACGTCGCCATAACGCAAAAGGGTTTGTTCCATCGACGGCGTGAGCGCGCGCTCGTCGCCATAGAAGAACTGACTGCCGCCGGGTAACCCAGAGCTATGATCGATCACTCGACGAACCGTGACAGCCTGCGGATCGCCAACGCGCACTCGCAACTTCGCGTCGCCCAGATAGTCATTGATGGGACGATCCAGCTCGAGCTTGCCCGCCTGCACCAGCGTCATCAGGCCGGTGACCGTGATCGGCTTGGTCAACGACGCCAGCGAGTACATCGTGTGCTCAGTGGCGGGAATTTGTTGTTCCTTGTCCGCCCAGCCGAAGCCCTGCTCCCACACGATCTTACCGCGATACGCAACGGCGACGGCCACCGAGGGAATGCTCGCCTCGACCATTTGCTCGCGAATCGTTGCACGCGCGGCATCGAAACGATCTGCTGCATGCGACGGCAGCGCTGCCACCATCAGCAGCGCAAGACTGATTGATTTCATCTCAGAAACGATCCTCGTAGAAATTATTGTGTCCGGCTGCTGATCACCGGCGCGTCGGCCAGGCGCTTCTGCCCCGACAGCAATGGAGTATCGACTCGCCCACGCAAATAGCGATCGAAGAACTCCAACGTGAAAGCATTGGCGATGTCGTGCGCGAGGCGCGGGTGCATCTCTTCGGCATCAGCCGGTTTCAGCAGCGTGAGATCGGAATAGTGTTGGTGAGTCGTGCGACTGACGGTGACCTCGTACCAGTCAGCATCGGTGTGGGAAAACATGCGCCACACCAGACTGTCACCCACCAGCTGTACCTCGCGATCGGCCGCCGTGGGCATAGGCCTGATTCGCCGGTCAGCATGCATCATCAACAACGGCCGATGCGAGCCGGTATCGATGGCGTCGGTGTACAAGCGCCCGTCGAAATTGATAGCTGCCTTGATGCGCTCATCGTCGCGGCTCGCCTGAAACGAAGCAGCGCCGCCGAGTGACCAACCCAAGGAACCCACGCGAGTCAGATCCAAGCGCTGATAGAAGAAATCGCCGCGCTGTGCTGCCCTCGCCTGCAGGCGATCCAGTACGAAGCTGATATCTCGAACATGCAACGTCACCTCGTTGGCCGAGATCTGTCGAATCCAAGACCAGAGTTCTTCTACCGCAGTCAGCGTCTTGCGTTGCTCATCGGTCACGGCCGGGCGATTGCGGTCGGCGCGATACGTGCTGCCATCCGGGAAACGCTGGATCCGCGTGACATCGGAATGCCCGACCGACACTACGATGTAGCCGTGACTGGCCAGAAACTCCGTTTGAAACGTTGCGCTGAAGGGTGTGTAGCCCGCGCCCGGGTTGTAGATCAGCACCGGGAATTGCCGCGGCTCGGCGGCCAACGGCGCATTCAACACTGACGTGGTACGCACAGCGCGAGCGCGATGCATCCAGCTCTGCTTCTCATCGTTCGGATACAGCTGCGGGCTCAGCGCATAAGGGGCTCGCGGCGGATCGCCCTTGAACACCGCTGGATACCAAACCTGGATCAGCAGCTTGCGTCGATCGTTCGGATCGGTGGTAGCGTCATCGCCGCGCTGTGAGTCAGTCCAGAGTTCTTCGAACGTGCCGGTCTGGTACGGGCCGCGCTGGTCGCCGGAAAATAATCCGTCGGGAACGCGAAAGTCAGCAGCGAACGACGGCGCCGACCACGCCAGGAAAAACGCGACCCAGAAGTAATGTGCCGGGCGAATCATTCGTCTCCTCCTGCCAAAGAATCGCGCACCGGGCTTTCGAACCCGGTGCGCGGCGTTCTCATCCGAGGAGCGCTACCAACGTGCCATCATCTTCAAGACATAGCTACGCGGCATGCCATAGACGTTCTCTCGATCCGTCGTGCCGAGCACCTGGTAGTAAGTCTTGTCGGTCAGGTTTTCGCCGTACAGCGCGACCGTCCAATGATCGTCGATCCGAAACTGCACCGACGCGTTCCACAAGGCATACGAGCCTTGCGCGAACTTGTACGGCACCAACGTCGTGCTGGTGGCCGACTCGAGCGCCGTGCCGGTGATGTAACTTTCCGTCTGCGCCACCACACCGCCGTTGACCGTCCAGCGTGCCAGATCGCCCGGCAGCTGCCAGGTGGTCCACATCTTGAACATGTGCTTGGGCGTCAGATTCAGAAAGTACTTGCCGCTCGAATAGCCATCGGTCGGATCGTCTTCGGAACGATTGCTATTGAACGTGTAGCCGGCGAACAGCTGCCAACCCGGCAGCAGCGTGCCGCTGATTTCGGCATCGACGCCCTGGCTGATGACGTTGGCCTGCTTGATGTAACAGCAGTACGAACCGTCGGCACCGGGAGAAAGCAAAGCGTAGGCAGGATCTTGCAAGCCCTGGCCATTGCGCTCGACTCGATACAGTGCGGCCGCCAGGTTGATGCGTCCGTTCAATTCACCCTTGACGCCAACCTCGAAGCCCGTGCCCGTGATCGGATCCAGCGGCGTGCCCGGCAACGGACCTTGCAGCAGATTGGCCTGCACTTCGAAGGTTTCCGAGTAGCTGGCATATGCGGACCAGTCGTTGGCGAAGTCATAAGTCACCGCAACGCTGGGAATGAACGCCGTGTCATCGTAGCGAGTGCGCGACGGCGTACCGACCACACCGGCCGCGGACACCGAACGGAACTCCTGGCGATAACGAAACTCGCTGTAGCGTCCACCGAGCGTCAGTCGCAAGGGCTCGGCGAGTTGCAGACCGACGGTCGCATAGAAGCCGTTCTGATCGCGTTCGTTCACCGGATACAGTCCGCTCAGTAGCGGCGTGGGTTCCGCATAGAGCGACTGGTTGAAATTGAACACGTCCAGCGGCTGTGCCGTCGCAAAGGTGTAGCCGGGCATGGTGTAGTTACGCTGGCCGCCGCCGTCGATCTTGGCGTAGTCGGTGCCGACGGTGTAACGATGACTGCGCCCGAACAACTCGAACGTGCCGCTGGCGGACAGGTCCACCAAGTTCTGTTCCGACGTGAAATCGCCACCGGTGGCTCTGGCCGTTGCGCCAGTTCGCGTCACTGGATTGATCGACACGCGAGTGAACATCGAACGCGACTCGCTGTCCTGTTCGATGTGCGTCAGATTGAGCTTCACCACGCCGTCGCGGCCGTACTGCTGCTCGAGGCGAGCAAATACCTCTTTGGTTTCGAAAAACCAGTGGCTCCAGTCGGCGGACAGGTTGGTGCTGCGAGGGAGATTCAGATCGCGACCATCGGTGTAACGCGGTAAGCCGTTGTTGCTGTACGCGCTCTCGTCACGGTCTTCGTAGCTCGCACCGACGGCGAGCAAGGTCGAATCCGTGATGTCGACTTCGAGCGTGCCATAACCGACGATTTTCTCGGTTTTAGCGCGATCGACGAAGTAGCCTTTATCTTCGTACGCACCCACGAGCCGGCCTCGCACGCGACCGCTGTCGGTGAGCGCGCCAGTCACGTCAACTTCGCTGCGATAGTTATCCCAGCGCCCGGCGGACAGATTCACCTTCAGACCGAACGCGTCCGAGGCTTTCTTGCGAACCAGGTTGATGACGCCGCCAGGACCGCCAGCGCCTGTGTACATGCCGTCCACACCGCGAAGCATTTCGATGTGATCGTACGAAGCCATGTCCGGCACCAGAAACATGCCGAAACCGCCAGTGAATGCCGGTGCACCACCATCGATCTGCAGCGTGTTCACTCGATAGCCGCGGGAAAAGAAAAAGCTGTCGGTGCCGCCGTTGCTATAGCTCTGCACGGTGACGCCGGTGGTCTGATTCAAGGTCTCCATCAGTGAGCTCAGGTTCTGAGCTTCGATGCGCTCGCGCGTCACTACTGTGACCGACTTCGGCGTCTCGCGCAGCGACTGACCGGATTTTGAGCCGATGCTGAGCTGATCGGCGAGCGAGCCGAACACGTTCACCGACTCGATGATTTCATCGCCGAGTGAAGTGCGTTCGGCGCCCGACGCGCCTTGACCGCCGCTAGTGCTGTGCTCCGAGCCGACGACCACGGTCAAGGTCCGCTCGCCGATTTGTTTGTAAGAAAGATCCGTTCCCTGCAGCAACCGTTGCAAGGCTTCCTTGATGGTCATCTGTCCGGCGAGTCGCGGCGCGTTGCGCTCCGGAATCGCACCCATCGGCAGCACCATCTGAAAGTCCGCTTGCTGAGACAGCTCCAGCAACGCCTTGTCGAGCGGTTGTGCGGCCACCTCGAACTTGATGCTGCGATCCAAGTCGCCCGCCAGCGCCGGCGTCAGCCACGCCGATGTGAGTAACGCGCTGTAAATCAAACGCCGTAACAAAGTACTGTTCCGCTTCTGCACGCTCATCTCCCCAGTTTTTGTATCTACGCAAGCTAAGACGTCGAGCCTGCGCAAAACTGACAGGAGCTATTGTTGAAGGGTGCTCGCGGTGGTTCGCGAGCGAATGGTCAAGTGATCGCCCTGCCGCTCGACCGCGACCGCGGCAACTTCGGGCAACGCCACGATCCACTCGGCGATTCGATCTTTATAGATGGCACCGCTGAACTGCATCGCCGCTGCGTCACTGCTGACTTCAATCTTCAGATCGGTGTAGCGACCGACGTCCGCGAGCACATAACGAAGCGGCTCGTTGTGATACATCAACCAGCCTTCGCGCCAGCGCACCGAAGCCGCCGGATCGACTTGCTTCAACTCTTCTTCGGCGATGGGCGCGAGCAACGGCACCGCTCGATAGGTCAGCTCCTGTCCACGCGTCACGTTCTTCGAGTGCGCACTCGCTGTCACCATGCCTTCGGTAGCAGCACTGCCCGCGTCGTTGCCGACCACGCGCACAGTGCCTTCCGTCACCGTGACAGTGACTCGATTCTCGATGGCCTGCACATTGAATGCGGTACCGACCGCGCTGATCACACCCTGCATGGCATGCACATTGAAGGTGCGCGTGGGATCCTTGGCCACGGAGAAGAACGCTTCGCCTGCGTCCAGACGGATGTCGCGAGCGGTCGATGAGAAATTGACCGTCAAGCGAGACGCTCCGCCGAGCGTGATGTGCGAACCATCGGCGAGCTGCAGCTCTCTGTGCTCGCCGGTCCGCGTAGCGAACGTTCCTTCGGAATAGGATCCCGGGAAGAAGCGAGCCCACAACGTCAGCAGCGCCAACACCGAGAGCAGGACTGCAGCGGCAGCCGCGAAATAGTGGCGGCGGTGTGTCGAGACAACCGGCCGCTGCTTGCGCGCCTTCCACTCGGACACCGACATGGAGTCGTCGTAGTCCTCTTCGCCCTCGTCCGCGGGCTGAGCCACCACCGAAGCATTGGTTCCGTGCCAGATGCGAGCAATCTGCTCGAAAGCTTGCTTGTTGTCCGGCGAGGCCTCCAGCCAACGCAACCAATCCTGGAGCCGTTCGGGCGGCAAATCCTGGTTGGACTGGATGGTGACGAACCATTCCGACGCTTCGCGCGCGGCCGCAGCCATACCCATATCTTTCCGACTCTGTGATTCCTTCACGGCACGCGCTCCTGATCTCCCGAATCCGACTCGACCCGTTCGCGCAAATACTCCAGCGCGCGTGCCACATGCCGCCACACCGACCGAGGCTGAATCTGCAAGCGTTCCGCCACCTCTTCGCAACTCAAACCTTCGAGCCTCATCAATAAGAAGGCCTCACGACAGGTCTTGGGTAGCTCGCTCAAGCCTAGACGCAGGCGTCGCATGGCCTGCACCCCGCCTAGATGACGCTCCGGCGAGATCTCGAAGATGGCGAAATCGACGCTGGCGGAGGACACCAGAAAGTTGCGCCGGGTCCGCTGCCGTAAGCGATCCACCGCCAGATTGGCGGCGGTCTTGAATAGGAATGCCCGCAGATGGCTGACAGCCTGCCGCTCATCCAGGCTCAACAGCCGGACGTAGGCTTCCTGGGCAATCTCGCCCGCCTCCTGGCTGGAGCCCACCTTGGCCGCAATGAACCGCAGCAAGGCATCGTTGTGCTCCTTGAACAGGCGGTCCAGCTCGGCACTCGCCGTGTCAGGCTCCTCGGCCGCCGGGGTCGGCGGGTCGATGGGGACGGGCGGTGAGTCCAGTCGGGAGGGCATGACAGTAAGACGAACAAGGTCGGCAAAACTGACCCAGCCTGACGGCTGATCAGCAAAAAAGCGCCGAATCGGTGGGAAGACACCATCATTGGCCAGAACCGGCCAATGATGGCTTTATCGCCGATGGTGTCACTGCCGGGCAACAGGGGGAAGCCCGCCGCCCCCGCTCAGCGATTCGCTGGCGAGTCGTCGACTCGACGCATCGGCAGATCCTTGAGGCCGCCGTAGCAATCGATACGAATCGAACTCACTCGCCCCTGCGAGTCGCGATCCAACAGCACAGCGTGCAACACCGCGCTGTCGGTTTCGAAACGCTCCGGCGTCACTGCATACAGTTCAGTGGGCTGGTCCATCCATATCGTGCTCGCCAACAGCCGCCGGCCATCGAACGTGATCTCGACGGTGCTGTCGACCTCGTCGCTGAAATAGCGCCCGGCGATCTGCGTCATTTCCTCAGCCGACCACTGCGTCGTAACGACGCGCTCGAAGTACTTCATCGGCCGGTCATCGATGTAGGCCTCCAGGCCGACGATCTTGCCGGCGCGCTCACGCAACCGGTAGGAACGCCATTGCGGGTAGGAACCATCGAAGCGCCCATTCTTTCGGAAACGGACCGGCACCGGCTCGCCGCCCCGCTCCTGCAGAAACAACTGCCCGTTCCGATACACCAGCGACAACATCATGTCGTTTGGATTCATGTAGTCACCCGCAGCCGCGCGCAGGAAGGAGTCCTTCACTCGCGCTTCCGCAAATCCAGCGGCCTGCTCGCGGGCGGCACGCCGGCTGCCGTCAGGATCGAAATATGCAGCGACGACGCGATCCATATAACTGTATTTGCCATCGTCCGTGTTCATCAGCAACGCCACCGAGAAATCTCGCTCGGGAAAGTGTGCGAACAACAAGCCGAACCGAGCGATGGTGCCGCTGTGATGTACCGAACGTTCGCCGGCGAACTCCCACGGCGTCAGTCCCATGCCGTAGTTGAATTGGGTGCCGTCCTTCAACAGACCCCAGGTGGTCATTTGTTGAAAGATCTCAGCGTCGCCAGCGCGCGGACGCGCCATGTTCACTGCCCACTTGAGCAGATCCCCGATGGTGGTCTGCACGCCGGTCGGCCCGAGATAGCTGTAGCTATCGAGGAAGCGGCGCCAGGGTCCGTTCTCGCCCGCTCTTTCATAAGAGTAAGCGCGATGCGCAATCAGCTCGCCAGTATCGTCATAGAACAGCGAGTGAGTCATGCCGAGCGGCTCGAAGATGCGCTCTTGTGCAAACTGCCGCAGCGATTTTCCTGAAGCCGCACGCACGATTTCGGCCAACAGAATGTAGCCAGTGTTGCAATACTCGAACTGCGTCCCCGGCTCGAAGTTGAGCGCACGCTGACGCTTCACCAGGTTCAGCACCTGTTGTTGGCTGGTCGGGCTGCGTTCGTCGTGACCGGCCAGCTCCAACAATCGGAACTGCTCACGCAGGCCGCTGGTGTGCTGTAACAGATGGCGCGTAGTGATCTTCCAGCCGTAGTCGGGCATGTACGGCAGATACTCGCGAATGTCCGCTTCCAGATTCACCTTGCCATCGCGCGCCAACAGCAACACGGCATAGGCCGTGAACTGCTTCGACACGCTCGCAATGTCGAACATGGTCTGCTGCGTGATTGGAGTTTCATTCTCCAGATCCGCTGATCCATAGGTGCGGACGTATTCGACTGCGCCATTGCGGACGATGCCGAGGGCCGCGCCGGGACTGCCTGGACGGTCAAACTTCTCGAAGATGGCATCGACGGCGCGATGGCGAGCGTCAGCGGCCTCTGATTCCGCCGACGCCAGCGACACGCCGGCATGCAGGGCCAGCTGCAAAACCAACAGACAACGCATCAATTTCATGGGTTGTCCTCAGAAAGTCAGCTTGACGCCGCCGACCACACGGCGCGGCTCGCCAGGTTGCACACGCGTTCCAAAGCCTGCCGAGTCGAAGTAATAAACCTCATCGAGCAGGTTCTGGGCGGCCAGATACAACTCCCAGGGCTTGCCCTGCGGCTGATAGAACAACCGCAGATCGACAGTGGTGTACTGATCCACCTTATCGAGCGAGGTCTGCGGGAAATCGCCGAAGCCGAGCGCTTTGATGCCGGCCTTGTGCGTCACTCCCAGGCCTGCGCCGAAGTCACGCAGCGCGCCTTCTTGCACTTGGTAAGTTGAGAACAGCGAGACTGCACGGCGTGCAGTGTTCGGTGCCTGCAGCCCCACATAATCGCCCTCGGTGAACTCCGCATCGAGCGCCGTGGCCGACAGGTTCACGCTCCAGCCCGGAAGGATCTCGCCGGAGACCTCCACTTCCACACCGCGGCTGCGTTGCTCGCCCAGGGGGATATAGAAACCGGCGTTGGCCGGGTCGCCGGTGCTGAGCCCACCCCGGGTCATGTCGAAATAGACCAGCGAGTACGCCACGCGCGAATTCAACCACGTACCTTTCAGGCCACCCTCGATCTGTTCGCCGGTCTCGGGACCGATGTTCGCGCCGTTGGCCAGCATTTCCGCCTGCGGCAGGAAGGTCTCGCCATAGTTCACATAGACATTCAGATCGTTGGTGATTGCGTAGACCAGTCCGACCTGCGGCACCACTTGCGAACTGCCCATGCCGGTATCGACGGTATCGATCCCGAACATTTCGGAGCGAAAGCCGTTGCGCAACTTGCTGTCATCCCAGCGCAGGCCGAGCAGCACCGACAATGGATCGGTGATCTGCAAGCGCATCTGCGCAGTGACACCGAGATTACGCTGCCACTCCGAGATCGTGCCGATGAAACTATCCGCATTGACCGGCGCGAACGGGTTCAGCGGCTCCGGCATCACGAGCTGATAGTTGGGCGCGTAGATGTTGAAAGGCGCGCCGCTGGTGAGCGGAAAATTACTGCGAAAGTCGAAGGTGTAGTCACGCGTGTAGCGATCCACGCTAATGAAGAACGAATGCTGGCGCGAGAACGCCTCGAAGTTGCCGGACAGTGTGGCCTCGATGGAATTCAAGCCGAGACGTTCATCGGACGCGCCGCTGGAAAGATCGGTGCTACCGTCGGGCTGCACCGGGAAATATCCGGCGGTCGCCTCGACGCTGCGGTTACGCGAACGGTTGTATTGAGTGTTCACGCCGGCCTTCCAGCCGTTGGGCAACGTATGAGTGAGCGTCGCGCCGGCCCAGTGAAACTCACGTTCGAAATGATTCCAATCCTGGCCGAAGAAGAACGAGCGCGGCACGTTGGGCAGTTGACCCTCGGACGTCATCGGCTGGCCGCGATAGGACACGAGGTTCTCCGCCAGCAGCGACGACTGCACCAGCACTGTCGTATCCGGCGAGAAATCGTAAGCGAGCGAAGGCGAAATCACCCGCTTGTCGGAGCTGACCACATCGATGAACGAACCGCTGTCCTCCAACGCGCCGGTCACGCGATAACGCAGCCGGGCGTCTTCGGTCAGCGGACCGGTGGAGTCGAACTCGCCGCGATAATAATCCCAGTCGCCGCCCTCGAGTTTGATTCCCTGCCGGGCTTCCGCCAGCGGCTTCTTCGCCACCAGATTGACGGTACCGGCGAGACTCGCCTGCCCATACATCGAGGACACCGGCCCTTTGACGATTTCCATGCGTTCGATGTTCGAGAAATCGGGCATGCCCCGCGACAACAGCCGGAAACCATCCATCAGCACACCGGCGGTGAAATCCACTTCGAAACCGCGGAACACCAGGTCCAAGGTGCGGGCATGGCGGCTGCGGCCGCCTGAAGTCACCGACGCATCCAGGCGCGAAATATCTTCCAGCTCGCGCAGGCCGGCGAGTTCGATCAGATCGGCGGAGATCACGCGCACACTCTGCGGCGTATCTTTCAACGGAATATCGAAGCCAGTCGCCGAGGAAGCGAGATCGATACCGCGCAGGTCCTTGCCTTGCACGACGATCTCTTCGAGTTCCTCCGCTGTCGGTTGAGTCTGCGCTGCCTGCGCCAACCCGACGCTCGCGGCTAACGGCAGCACCAGCAATTGCCAGCGCTGCTTCTTATATGGACGGCATGGGCGTTTCATCGTCGGCCTCCCGATCACGGGATCGTCGAATGCGATCCTCTTGATACTTAGGATGCCGCTGCCGAGGGTTTCCTCATTTTCTGTTTGGTAGCGAACTCACGCCGGCTTCACCATCAAGGCGCGAGGAAAGTCCGCCAATATCTCCGGCATGGCGTCGGTGATCCGCACGGTCTCGCTCACTTCGAAACCCCAGCGATCCATCCACATGCCCAAGATGATGTGGAATGTCATGTTCGGCTGCATCACCGTGGCGTCGCCCGACTGCAGGCTGGCGGCTCGATCGATCCAGGACGCGAGCGGATAGCCGATGCCGATGGAATAGCCGATGCGAGATTCCTTCTGCAGGCCGGCGCGCTTCAAGATTTCATTCCAATGATCGGCAACCTCGCCGCAGGTCGTGCCGGCACGCATGCGTTCGAGCACCCCGCTCATGCCGGCTAGCGTCACGTCGGCGCAATAGCTCAGCTCCGACGGCGGCGAGCCGAGAAAGAAGCTTCGTGACAGCCCGGCGTGATAGGCGTAACGACAACCGCCCAACTCGATGCTGGTCAGTTGCTGCGAGCGAAACGGCGCTTCGGTCCAAGCCAGATGCGGCGCGGAGGTACGCTCACCGCTCGGCATGGAGAATGCGCCCTGCATGGTCAGATGACCGGCGTATTCTTCGGTGCCTCCGATCAAGGCCGCCATGATTCGGGCGGCCGCGTCACACTCGCGCACGCCAGGTTCGATGATGTCGAACGCAACTTGCATGGCCCGCTGCGATATGCGCGCCGCCTGTCTCATATAGACGATTTCAGCGTCGGACTTGATCAAGCGAACATGATTCACGAGAAGCTCGGCATCGACAAAGCGAGCACGCGGCAAGAGGTGTCGCAATCGATCCAGCGCGCGCGGCGTCAGCGGAGCGGTATCCATCTCGACGCCGATGCGCAGCTCCGCCCAGCCACGTTCACGAAACAGCTCCGCCACGAATTCCATCGCGTGCTTGTCGTGTACACCGATGTAACTTTCCGGATAGCCGATCAGATTCTGTTCCTGCATGAACGCCGTATAGCGAGCACAAGCCACATCCATCTTGCGCCCCACCCATAACGGCTCCTCGCCGTGCAGATCCAGGATCGCCATCTGCGGGATGTAGTAGGAAGCCGCGTCATAGCCGGTCAGATAGTTGATATTCGACGGGTCGCAGACCAGCAGGACGTCGATGCCGGCGTGCGCCATGCGCTCTCTGACCAATGCGATGCGCCGCTGGAACTCGGTGTTGGAGAATGCGACGGGTGGGCGAGTATTCATGACTTCAGGCTGCTCGTTCGATCAATGCTGAGGAAGGAAGGTCTTGCTCGGGTGTCGCATGCATCAACCGCCGCAGCCGCGGCGTTACCAGCCACGCCACGCAGCCGAGAATCGATACGCACACACCGAGAGTAAGAAGAAATCTGCGGAAGCCGCAGACCTGCGCCCACGCACCGATATAACCGGTGAGCGAAGTGCCGATGCCGATGGTGATGTACCACCCGCCCACCAAGAGCGCGGACAGAGACGCCGGCGCGAGCTTGCTGGCGAGTGAAATTTGATTGGGCCATACCAACATGTCCGCCGCACCGAACAGCACGAACGCCGCGAGCATCCACCACCACGAAATGCGCGCTGTATCGTCAGCAGCAGGAGCAACTAGTCCCATCAGCAGATACGCAGCGCCGATGACCAGCAGTCCCCAGGCGAGCTTGACGGTGGCATCCGGGTCGCGACCCCGTCGTGCCAACGCACCCCACAACCGCACACCAAGCGGAGTGATCGCAATGAACGCTACGGTGGGCAGCACTGACATCCAGCTGACCGGAATCTGCCAAGCTCCGATGCCGCGATCCACCGACTGCTGGCTGAACAACAATAACGAACCGCCGACTTGATAGAACGTCGCGGCGTACATCACAGTGAACGCACCTTGGCACAGCAACACCTTCATCCGGTCGCGCTCGCATCGATTCAAGCCGCGCAACGCCTGCCAGACGGCCGTGCGCTCCGGCTGAAGGCCCAGCGTTCCGAGCAGTTCGTGCTGCTTGCAGCGGTAGATCGCAAGTCCGCCCGCCATGCCGATGCCTGCCGAGCCGAAACCCCAATGCCACGACACGCGCTCGCCAAGAAAGCCCGCGATCAGAACGCCGGCCGTGCAGCCCAAATAGATGGCGACGAAGAACATGGCGAACGCATCGTCGCGGCGCCGGTCGCCGGGCGAATAGAAACGCCCAACGATGGATGAAATCGTCGGCTTCAGCAGCGCGGTACCGGCGATGATCAGCAGCAGGCCCACGGCAAACGACCAGGCGATGCCGAGATACACCCAGTTCACGGTCGATGCGCTCGCATGCATGGACTCGGCGGCGCCCCGTAGCGCTCGCAGTTCATCGGCACTTGGTAGCAACGAGCCGAGCGGCACGCCCGCGCTGACCCACAACGACTGATAGTCGACACCCGTGAAGTGCTGCCCCAGCCAGGGAATGCAGCCGGTGCCGGCGAGACAAGCGTGACCCGCGACGATCAACGCACCGCCGACCGAGATACAGCGACGCTCGCCCCAGAAACTCGCCGCGATCCAACCGCCCAGCACCGGACCCGCGAACGCCAAACCACCATACAAACCGTACAGCTTGATGGCTGCACCGACTTCCCAGCCGAAACCGCCCGCGGCCAGCGGCGAACTCAGATACAGCGTGAGCAGCGCCAGCAGCCCCCAGTAGCTGAAACGTTCCCAGAACTCGACCAGCGCGACCAGGAACACCCCGCGAGGATAATCACGCAGCATACGAAACTGACAAGGTTGACTCTCCCATCGACAAGGCTTCGAGGACGGCGGCAAAGCCGAACGTTAGAAGTTGAATTTCACGCCGCCGTAGATGCGCCGTGGCTCGGCGGGTTGTATCCGGGTCCCCAATCCCCCGGAATCGAAGTAATACACCTCGTCCAGCAGATTCTGAGCGCTCGCGTACACCTCCCAGCGCTCGCTCTCGGCTTGATAAAACAAGCGCAAATCCACCACGGTGTACTCGCTGACTTGGTCGAGCCGGGTTTGCGGAAAGGCGCCGAAGCCGAGCGCGGCGATGCCCGACTTGTGAGTGACGCCGACGCCAATGCCGACGTTGCGCCACCAACCGTCCTGCACTTGATACGTCGAGAACAACGAGAGCGCTCGGCGCGGCGTGTTCGCAGCCTGCAGTCCCTCGTACACACCCTGCACGAACTTCGCATCGAGCCAGGCTGCCGAGGCATACACGTCCCAGCCCGGCAGCAGTCGCCCCGACAAGTCGAACTCGATGCCGGTACTGCGTTGTTCGCCGAGCCGAACGCTATAGCCGGGATGCTCCGGGTCTTCGGCTGCCAAGCCGTCGCGAGTCATGTCGAAGTACGCCAGTGAGTAGCCGATCCGCGAAGCCAGCCACTGACCTTTGATGCCCGCTTCGAATTGCTCGCCGCGCTCCGGTCCGACGTTGTCGCCGTCGAATTGACGGCCCGGCTGCGGCAGAAATGTTTCGCCGTAGTTCACATACGCGTTCACGCCGGGAGTGAGCTCATACACGACACCGACTTGCGGAACGAACTGCCGGCTGCCCAAGCCCGTGTCGATACCATCGGTGCGTAGCCTGCTATCGTCGACTCGCATGCCCATCAGCAGCGACAGTCGAGCAGCAGCCTGCAGTTTTGTTTGTACCGTGACGCCGGTGTTCTGCTGACGATTCGACAAGCCATAGAGATAACTGTCGGCGTTCACCGGCACCCTCGGATCGCTCGGCTCCGGGGGCAGCAATTCATAGTCAGGCGAGAAAATATTGAACTGCTCGCCATTGGGTGCGGGAAAGTTGCTGCGCGCTCGGAAACCGTAGTTCCAGGAGTAACGATCCACCCCGATGAAAACACTATGCTCGCGCGACCAAGCGTGGAACGTTCCCGAGAGCGTGGCCTGCATGGAGCGCATGGCGAAATCTTCGAGATAGGCGCCGCTCGACAGCGTGGTGGTGCCGTCCGGGAGCGTCGGAAAGTATCCAGCATGCGCGGCGACGCCCTGATTACGCGCCCGGTTGTATTGAGCGTTCAAACCGAGCTGCCAGCCGTTGGCCAACTGATGCGTGAGCACGCCATTCAACCAGTGCATGCGACGCTCGAAACGATTCCAATCCTGGCCGAAAAAAAACCCGCGAGGCACGTCCACCAGGCGACCGTCGCTGGTCACTGGCTGCCCGCGATACGACGTGAGCGACTCCTCCAGTAACGAGGACTGCACCAGCAATGTGGTGCGCTCGGTGAAGTCATAAGCAAATGCCGGCGCAATCACCTGCTTGTCGGATTCCACCCGATCGATAAACGAACCGCGGTTCTCCACTGCGCCGGTGGCGCGATAACGCAAGCGCTCGCTGCCGAACGCCGGTCCGGTGCTGTCGAAATCCACGCGACCATAGTCCCAATCGCCGCCTTCCAGCTTCACCGAGTGCCGGGCCTGCGCCAGCGGTTTCTTCGAGATCAGATTCACGGTGCCGGCGAGACTCGCCTGGCCATACATCGAGGACACCGGCCCCTTCACGACTTCCATGCGCTCGACATTGGAAAAATCCGGCATGCCGCGCGATAGCAGCCGGAAACCGTCCATCAAGATGCCGTTGGTGAAGTCGACCTCGAAGCCACGGATCACCAGCTCGAGCGTTCGATCGCGACGGCTCTGGCCACCGGAGGTGACCGACGCGTCCAGCCGCGAGATATCTTCGACTTCGTTCAAACCGACCAGCTCGATCAGGTCCGCCGAGATGACCTTCACGCTCTGTGGCGTGTCGCGCAGCGAGACTGTCAGCCCGGTGGCGGAGGACGCGACATCAACGCCTCGCAGATCCTTGCCGCGAACGATCACCTCTTCGAGCTGCTCCGGTTCCGGCTCGTCGCTCGACGATACGCGCGCCGGCGCTGGAGCTTGCGAAATCGTTCGCGCGCCACCGACGACGAACGTTCGCTGATTGACCTGACGTACGCGCAAGCCAGAGGCGCCGATCATCTGTTTCAGGGCATTGCTGGGATCGAAGTCACCTTTGACGGCCACCGATTGCTTGCCGCGTACCTGTTCCATGTCGAACAGAACTTCTTTGTCGGCCTGCGCTGCGAAGGCCTCCAGCGCCAGCCCCAGATCTTGCGCCGGCACGTCCAGACGCACCGACTGCGCCTGCGCAGCGCTCATCGCCACCAGCGATGTCAGTAACAGTACTGCCAGGAGTTGCGCGCGCACGGCTGGCAGTAACTTTCTCAAGGCGAGCGCGAACGCAGTTCTTGAAGATGCGGCCCGCGCTGCTCGACTTGCAGGTTGTAGAAGCCGACCACGGCGGCTACGAAATTCTCCGGATGCGCCGTTGCAAAGACACCGCTGACCGGCAAGCGCGCGATGGCTGGGTCGGCCACGGTGATTTGCTGATCGCTGTAGCGATTGAATTCCGCGACCGCCTCTTCCAGCGCATCGCCTCGAAACACCAGTCGACCCTGCCGCCAACTCGTAGCCCTTTCAACGTCCGCCACGCTGACAGTGACGTCCTGTCGCCAACCCGCAAGCAATTGCTCGCCGCTTTCCAGATCGTGTCGCGCCAACATCGGCACGAGTCGAGCCAGCCCCTGCCGCGTCAACGGTTCGACCTTCACCCGTCCTTGCAATAGCACCACTCGCGCCCCTTCGGGCTGCAGTCGGATATCGAACTGCGTACCAAGCGCTGTTACGTTGACCGGCCCCACCGCCACGACGAACGGACGCTGGGGGTCATGCGCCACGTCGAACAACGCCTGGCCGCTGAGCAGCCGCAAGCTGCGTCGCTCGGCGGTCAAGCTGACCTCGACGCGACTGGCCGTGTTCAGCGTCACGAGCGAACCGTCGGTCAACTTGATGGCTCGCGTTTGTCCCTTTTGGGTTTCGTAAATCTCGTTGCGCACCGGCGACTGCGTGGTCGCCGTCACCTCCGTTGCCGGAGCAACGGAGTGCGAAGCTGACATCTCGCCGCCCGGCGCACGCCACATGAAAGCGACGACGAGCACCGCTGCCAGGACCAGCGCGGCAATGCCGGCGGGCAAGTTTCCAAGCAGCAATGGTCCACGCGGGCGTTGTGACAAAGCCTCCTCCCGCATTCTCATGATGCCGGGAGTCGTGGCCGCGCCTTTGACTTCCTCGAGCGTCGCCTCGATCTCGCCGATCCACGCTTCGTTGTCCGGCTGCTCGCGCCAGCGTTGCAAGGCCGCCGCTTCCTCGCTTCGCAAAAGTCCCAACTCGCGACGCGCCAGCCACCGTGCCGCCTTCGCTTGCGCCGATTCGTTAGCATCGGCTGCCGTCTCCGCACAGCGTTTGCGCCAGAACATCATTGCTGTCGTTCCTTGAGGTAGAGCATCGCCCGCATCATGTCCTTCTCGACGGTGCTCACCGAAACTCCCAGGCGGCGGGCGATCTCGACACCCGTCATGTCTTCGAATCGATTGAGAATGAAGACCGCGCGCACGCGCGCCGGCAGTTCCTGCAAGGCCTGTTCAATCCGAGCCCAGGTCTCGCGGGCTGTGTAGATGCGCTCGGCGGAAAAGTCCTCATCGCCTTCCAGCAGTCCCGCACTCAGATACGCGGCGCCGGCCACACTATGCCGCGTTGATCGGCGCCCGCGCTCGCGGAGCAAATTGGCGGCAGTCTGAAACACA